>NZ_CP095482.1:621844-932767 GCF_023028225.1 Halorientalis litorea | reverse complement strand
AAAACTATGCAGGGACAATCACAACAGCAGGCGTACGACCGGGGGATTACCATCTTCTCCCCGGACGGACGTCTCTATCAGGTCGAGTACGCCCGCGAAGCGGTCAAGCGCGGGACGGCCAGCGTCGGTGTTCGTACCGACGAGGGTGTCGTCCTCGCGGCCGACACGCGCGTTCGCTCTCCACTTCTGGAGCGGTCGAGCGTCGAGAAAATTCACAAAATCGACGACCACATCGGCATCGCGAGTGCCGGCCACGTCGCCGACGCCCGGCAACTCATCGACTTCGCCCGGCAGGACGCACAGGTCAACCACCTGCGCTACGACGAGCCCATCGATGTCGAGTCGCTGACGAAGGACATCACCGACCAGATACAGCAGTACACGCAGACGGGCGGCGCGCGCCCGTTCGGCGTCGCGCTCATCGTCGGTGGTATCGAGAACGGCGAACCGCGCCTGTTCGAGACGGACCCCTCGGGGACGCCCTACGAGTGGCAGGCACTCGCCGTCGGTGGTAACCGCGAGGACCTCATCGACTTCTTCGAGGAGGAGTACCGCGAGGACCTCGACTTGGACGGCGGCATCGACCTCGCGCTCCGGGGTCTCGCCACGGTCGGCGACGACGAACTCGACCCCGAGGGCGTCGCCCTCGGGACCGTCGACGTCGAGACGGAACAGTACCGCCAGCACACGACAGACGAAATCGCGACGTACGTCGAGGAAATCGACGTGGGAGGTGAGGAAGAATGACGAACCCACTAGACCCGACGGCCCAGCCTAGCTTGGAGGACGGCCTCCAGAACCCTTACGAACCGGAACTCGGGACGATTCCGGCGAGCGACCGAGACGAGGAGACGGTCAACAAGACGGGGACGACAACCGTCGGCATCGCCACGGAGAACGGCGTCGTCGTCGGCACCGACCGCCGCGCGTCGCTCGGCGGCCGCTTCGTCTCCAACAAGAACGTCCAGAAGGTCGAGCAGGTCCACCCGAACGCGGCCCTGACGCTCGTGGGCAGCGTCGGCGGTGCCCAGTCGTTCATCCGGAACCTCCGCGCGGAGGCCAACCTCTACGAGACGCGCCGAGGCGAGGACATCTCGATTTCGGCACTGGCGACAGTCGCCGGGAACTACGCCCGCGGCGGCCCCTTCTTCGCCATCAACCCCATCCTCGGTGGGGTCGACGAGGAGGGGAGCCACGTGTTCAGCATCGACCCCGCCGGCGGCGTCATGAAGGACGACTACACCGTCACCGGGTCCGGGCTGACCGTCGCCTACGGGACGTTGGAGAGTCTCTACGAGGACGACCTCTCGATGGAGGAGGCGACGACGGTGGCCGCGGAAGCGGTCAACGCCGCCGCCGAGCGTGACACCGGGTCGGGCAACGGTCTCGTCATCGCGGAAGTGACTGGCGAGGGCGTCGACATCGACACCTACGAGTACGACGACCTGTTGTAACCCGGCGGTTCCGCGGGCGACGCAGGCCGATTACTGCCCGTCGCCGCTCTTCCACGCCGTGATGTCCCGCTGGAAGCCGACGAAGTGGGTGACGGCTCCCAGTTCGTCGGTGACGGGACTGATGCTCACGTTGTTCCAGAACTCGGTCCCGTCCTTGCGGTAGTTGCGGAGGACGACCGACGTCGACTCGCCAGCCTCGACAGCGGCGCGCATCTCGGCGACCAGTTCGGGGTCGGTGTCCGGCCCTTGGAGAAAGCGGCAGTTCCGGCCGAGGACCTCGGACTCGGCGTAGCCCGTCATCTCACAGAACGTGTCGTTCGCGTAGACGATGGGGTTGTCCGCACGCGTCGGGTCCGTGATGACGACGCCGCCGGGCGCGCTGTCGAGCGCGCGGTTCTTCAGTTCGAGTTCCTCTTGGTCGGACTTCCGGTCGGTCACGTCGACGATGAGGCCTTCGAGTGCCACTGGCTCGCCGTCCTCGAACAGCGGCGTCCCCTGCTCCCAGACGTACTTCTCCGTCCCGTCGCGCGTCTCGATGGGATACGTGACCTCGAAGGAGTCTCCCCGCTCGACGGCCGTCTCGACCCGCTCGCGCAGGCGGGCACGCTCCTCGTCGACGATGAGGTCCTCGCCGAACGTGACTGTCCCGCCCGAGAGTTCCGATGCGGTGTAGCCGGTCAACGCCTCGACGCGGCCGCCGACGAACGACATCGCCCACGGGTCACCGGGCGTACAGCGGTAGGCCATGCCCGGCAGGTTCGAGACGAGCGTCTCGAGCCGACGGCGGGTCCGCGCCAACTGCTCTTTCGAGCGGTGCTGCTCGACGACGTTCTCGATGCGGTTCGCCAGAATCGCGTACTGGTCGGTCCCGGTCTCCTTCTGGAGGTAGTCCGTCACACCGGCACTGATGGCCTCGCTCGCTATCTCCTCGCTCCCCTTGCCGGTGTAGAGAACGAAGGGGAGGTCCGGCTTCCGCTCGCGGACCGCTTGGAGAAACTCGACACCGTTCATCCCGGGCATGTCGTAGTCGCTGACGACGCAGTCGACGGGTTCACGCGCCACGTAGTCGACGGCGTTCCGGGGGTCCGTTTCGGTGCTGACTGTGAGCCGGTCGCTCTCGCGTTCCAGCAACTCCGCGGCCAACTCGACCACGGCGGCCTCGTCGTCGACGTGGAGGACCCGAACGGCGGTTCCGCTGTCCGACTCACGCATCCGTTCCCCCCGTTTGTGTCTCCTCTGTCTAATAGATACTCCCCGGGGACGGACAGGCCGAACGCCGCGGTCAGCCGTCCTCGCCGACGCGGATGACTTGGACGAGCGAGTGGACGGGGACGCCCGCTATCTCGTCCGTCCCCTGCTTGTCCACGAGGACGACACAGGCGACCGGTTCCCCGCCCTCGCCGCGGACGGCCTCGATGGTCTCGGTCATGGTCGTCCCGCTGGTGATGGTGTCGTCGACGACGTAACACTCCCGGCCGCGGATACCAGCGAAGTTCCGCGAGAACGACCCGCCCAACTCGGCCATGTCGTCGTCGTCCCACTGGTGTTTGCGTGGCGTGTATGTGCCGAGGTCCGTGTCGAGTTCGCGGGCGACGGCCGTCGCCAGCGGCGCGCCCGCCTTCTCGATACCCACCGTGAGGTCCACAGTGGTGTCTTCGGTACCGAGTAGGTCGGCCATGGCGGCCCCGACGTGCCAGAGTCGGGTCGAGTCCCGCCCCACGGTACTCCAGTCGACGTGGATGTCGCCGGGGCCGCCCGCCGCGTCCGGTCGCGTGTCGACCGCCGACCCGGCGTCGTCGTGTTCGACGAGCCAACTCGCCGTCTCCCGAGAGACGTTGAGCTCGTCGGCTATCTCCCCCTTCGAGAGTCCTTGCTCGGCCAGTTCGGCCGCGCTGGTCGCCAAGTCGTCGACAGTCTTCATGCACCCCCGTTCGAGTGCCCCCGGTAATGTCTTTTGCCCGCAATCAGGCGGACGTGCCGACCTTCTCGTGTTCGGACGTGAGGTGGAATTCGAGGTCGTCGCCCGGCGCGAGCGGTGAGTCGGCCGTCACCGACTCCGGGTCGGAATCGGGGTTGCGGACCGCGATGACGTCCGACCGGAGACGGTCGCCGTCGAGCATCCCGGACCGGACCTGCGGACCGTACTGGTCCGCGAGCCGCTCGACGATGTCGCGGACGGTATCACCCTCGTGGACGCCGACGCTCGCCTCGTGGGTACCCACCCGCGCGGCCAGCGACCGGCTAATCGATATCCGGCACATATGAGCGTGTTCGCGACCCGCAGACAAAAAGTTAACTCACGAGCGAAAAAATACACCGCCCAATCTCGACCCGCACCGACAGCCAGTGTCAGAAGGTTGAAGCCGTCGGCCCGTCCAAGCCGTCGTATGTGGCGGACGCTCGCACGGTTCGTCGACACGCCGACCGTCGTCGCGCTTCTGTTCCTCTCGGCGCTGCTGTTCGTCGTGGCGGCGACTGCGGGGCCGGTGGGGAGTGTCCTCGCCGGCGGCGCGGGTATCCTCGCGGCACTCGGCGCGCTGGTGATGGTCTTTCTCATCTACCTCAAGCGCGTCAACGCCGAAATCGACGACGAACGGCACGACCTGCGGCGCGACTTGGACGAGATGCTCGAAGAGTCGAACGAGGAGGAGTGACCGGAGTTACGGCGACGGTGTCCTCACCCCTCCATGTGCCGGACGACGGTGTGCCGACAGCCCTCGTGGGGAATCAGGTCGTCGGCGCGTTCGGGCGTCCCCTCGGGGTGGTCCTCGGCGGCTTCGCGGAGGAGCGACCGGAGCGTCGACAGCGTGACTGCACCCTGCTCGTCGATGGCCGCCCGCACGTCGGCACAGACCGGTGAGTCGTCCCGGCCCACGGAGTCGACCCACCGGAGCCGTACGTCCCGGCCGTCCTGCCGCCTGAACGCCTCGGCGCGCGCGAGATTCCGAACGGAGGCGACTTCGGTGTCCACTATCGTCCGGGCACGCTCCTCGTCGATGTCGAGTTCGCGGGCCACGCGGTCGGCTATCATCGTGCGGGCGTACCCCTCCTCGCGGCCCAGTTCAGCGGCGAGAATCTCCGCGACCTGTCGTGCCGCCTCCCCCGACAGTCCGTAGTGGTCCATGATGGCACCGGCCCGACGCTCCACGTCGACGTCGAGTTCCGGCCCGTCCTCCTCTTGGTCCCCCGCCGCCGTCTCTGTGTCCGCGAACAGTCCGTCCAGCCAACTCCGCAGTCCCATGGTCCCCGTAGGACGGCCATCGGGCTTAAAACCGTGCCCCTATTTCCCGGTTAGCGGCCCGTCTCCCACGGTGCCGCGCCGTCGAGGCCGTACGCCGCCAGCGCGTCCGCCACCCGCTCGGTGTCGTCGTGGCCCGGGAGCGGTTCCGTGGCCGTCCGACAGTCGGCGGCGACGCCGAGACGGTCGCACACGTGGTCGACGGTTTCCTCGGCCATCAGGCGGTGGGTGGTGAGCTTTCCGCCCACGATGGACGTGAACCCCGTCACGCCGTCCCGGTCCGCGTGGTCGAGGACCGAGAACCCGCGCGTCAGGTCCAACGGCCCGGCGTCGCCCGCTGGCGGCTCGTACAGCGGTCGCACCCCCCAGTACGACCGGGTGACCGGCGCGTCCGACAGCGCGGGGACGACCGGTGAGAGTTCCTCGAACAGCAGGTCTTCCTCCCACTGCTCTCGCGGATACGTCTCCGGGTCGTCGACTTCCTCGTCGGTCGTCCCGAGGACGGCCGTCTCCCCGAGCGGGACGACGATGTCGCCGTTGCCCTTCGGCCGACAGCGGTTGAGGACTGACCGGACCCCGTCGTAGTCCACGACGGTCATCACGCCCTTCGAGGGGCGCATCTCCACGTCCACGTCGGCGAGTGCGGCGACCCGGCCCGCCCACGCCCCGGCGGCGTTGACGACGTGGTCGGCGTCGAGTCGCTCGTCGCCGTCGACTTCGACGCCGACCACCTCGCGACCACTCGTCGCTTCGTCCTCCACGACGAGGTCCGTCACCGCCGTGTCGGTACGAATCTCCGCGCCGTGGTCGACCGCACCGACGGCGGTGGCGATGGTTAGCAGGTACGGGTCGACCGCACCGTCGGGCACTGAGACGGCCCGCTCGACCGACTCGGCGAGTGCCGGTTCCTGCGCGCGGGCCTCGCGGCCGGTGAGTACGTCGGCCGGAATCCCACAGTCCGCACAGCCCTCGACTTTCGCCTCGAAGTAGTCGTCGTCGTCCTCGGGCAGCGAGACGAACAGGCCCCCAGTGTCCTCGATGCAGTGGCCCGCGATGGACCGGAGCGTCCGGTTCTCCGCGATGCAGTCGGTCGCACCGTCGGGGTCCGCGACGGCGTAGCGGCCGCCGCTGTGGAGCAGGCCGTGCATGTGCCCCGTGGTACCGCTGGCAATCGTGTCCCGTTCGACGAGTGTCACGTCGGCCCCGCGCATCGCGAGGTCACGGGCGACGCCACACCCGGTGATACCGCCGCCGACGACGAGGACGTGTGGTGTGTCTGCCATCCGTCCGTGGTCCGCGCGCGGCGTACAAAGGTTCTCGGAAGCCACACGTTGTGACCCGCTATCGGTACCGCCCGACCCGGTACAGACGTCCCGCTACCGGGGCTGTCGGCCCGCACGCGCCGTATCCACTCCGTACGAACCTGGTACGTGCCGGGTGCCGACTGAACCGAACCCGGGTTTTATACTCGGGCCACGGGACCGGTTCCCACGGGAACGACTCCCGCTGTGGTGACAATGCTGATAGATGATTGCCAAACGACGGGAACCCACGCGTGCGGGTTCGCGCTCACGAAACCAGTGGAGTTGATGATATGATAGTCGGCGTTCCGACCGAGACGGCCGAGGACGAGCCGCGGGTGGCACTCGTTCCGCCCGTGGCGGCGGAACTCGTCGACGACGGTCACGAAGTGTGCATCGCCGCCGGGGCGGGCGAGGGGTCGGACTGGGCCGACGACGACTACCGTGATGCCGGCTGTGAGGTACTCACCGACCGCGACGCAGTGTTCGAGCGTGCGGACGTACTCCTGCAAGTCCGCGGACTGGGGGCCGCAGACGAGTCCCCAGAAGTGTACCGGGAAGGACAAGTCGTCGTCGGCCTCCTTGGGCCGTACGACCTCGATTCGGAACTCGACACGCTCGCGGACCGGGACGTGAGTGCGTTCGCGCTGGAGTACATCCCGCGCATCTCCCGCGCACAGAGCATGGACGCGCTCTCCTCGATGGCGAGCGTCGGCGGCTACAAGGCGACCCTGCTGGCCGCCGAGGAACTGCCGGAGATGTTCCCCATGGAGATGACCGCGGCGGGCACCGTCCAACCGGCCGACGTGTTCGTCGTCGGGGCCGGCGTCGCGGGGCTGAAGGCCATCGCCACGGCCGAACGTCTCGGGGCCGCCGTCCGCGCGTACGACATCCGACCGGAGGTCAAAGAGGAAGTCGAGAGTCTGGGTGCCGACTTCGTGGAGTTGGACCTCGAAACCGACGACGCCTCCGACGAGGAGGGCCGCGCCCGCGAACAGGACGAGGAGTTCATCCGCAAACAGCGGGAGATGATGACCCGTGTCGTGGCAGACAGCGACGTACTCATCACCACCGCGGCGATTCCGGGCAAACCCTCGCCCGAACTCGTGACGACGGAGATGATAGACGGGATGGACCCCGGGTCGGTCATCGTCGACCTCGCCGCCGAGGGCGGCGGCAACTGTGAACCCACCCGGGCAGACGAGACGGTCCACCACGAGGGAGTCACGATTTTCGGCCCGACCAACCTCCCGGCGACGGTCACCCACACCGCGAGCCAACTGTACGCGAACAACGTGACGAACTTCCTAGACAACATCACCGAGGACGGCGAACTCGACATCGACACCGAGGACGAAATCGTCGACGCGACGCTACTCACACACGATGGCACGGTCCGCAACCCACGAGAAGACGACGGGAGTGACGGAGACGACGAACCCGACGACGAAGCGGGCGGCGACGAAACGACGGAGGGCACGGATGGCGAGTGACCGCCGGAAACCCCGCGCTCGGGCCGGACGTGACGCGAGTGGCGACCCGCCGGAGGTGGGCCGATGACGTTCGTGGAGAACTTGACGCTGTTCGTACTCGCTGCCTTCGTGGGCTACGAGGTCATCACGAAGATTCCGACGAACCTCCACACGCCGTTGATGTCCGGGGCCAACGCCATCTCGGGCATCACGTTGCTCGGGTCCGTCGTCGTGGCGGGTGCCGGGGAGACGACGTTCGCCACCATCTTGGGGTTCGTCGCGGTGGTCATGGCCACCGTCAACGTCGTCGGCGGCTACCTCGTGAGCCACTTCATGCTCGACCAGTTCGGCCGCGGAGGGAGGGACTGACATGGCCGGCGTGCTCGGTGGACTGCCGGATTCGGTCCTCTCGCTCGCGTACCTCGTCGCCGCCGTCCTGTTCATTCAGGGACTTCGGGACATGACGCACCCGCGGACAGCGGTGCGGGGCAACAAGATATCCGCGCTCGGGATGTTCCTCGCCGTCGGCGTCACGGTGTTGTGGTTCGACATTCTCTCACCGCTCGTGTTGCTGGCCGCGCTGGTCCTCGGTGCGGCCATCGGGACGTGGCTGGCGATGACCGTCGAGACGACAGAGATGCCCCAACTCGTCGGCCTGTTCAACGGGTTCGGCGGCGGGGCGTCCGTCCTCGTCGCTGGCGCGGAACTGACCGACCAGTTCGCCGACCTCGGTGCCGCCGGCGCGCTCCCGTTCGACGTGGCGGGGTCTGCGGTGCTCGCGGGTATCATCGGCTCCGTGACGTTCTGGGGGAGCCTCGTCGCCGCCGGGAAACTCCACGGCGTGCTGGGCGACCCGATTCGGTACACCGGCGAACACGTCGTCAAACTCCTGCTCTTGCTCGTCGCCCTCGCCGGCGGCGTGTACTTGGTCCTGCAACCGGACCTGCTCGGAGCGACGCCGCTGGCGGCGTGGGTGCCGTCCTACTGGTTCGTCGTCGTGGCTGCCTCCGTCCTCGGAGTCATGCTCGTCGTGCCGATCGGCGGCGCGGACATGCCCGTCGTCATTGCCCTGCTGAACTCCTACTCGGGGCTGGCGGCGGCGACGACGGGATTCGTGCTGGACAACACCGCGCTCATCGTCGCCGGGACGCTGGTCGGGGCCTCCGGCCTCATCCTGACGGTCATCATGTGCAACTCGATGAACCGCTCGCTGACCAGCGTCTTCCTCGGCGGGTTCGGCGAGGAGGCCGGCGACGGCGAGGAGATGGAGGACATCTACGAGGGCCAGATTACGACCACCTCGCCCGAGGAAGTCGAGATGTTGCTGGACGCCGCCGAACGCGTCGTCGTCGTCCCGGGGTACGGGATGGCCGTCGCGCAGGCCCAACACGCCGTCGCCGAACTCGTCGAACTGCTGGACGAGAACGGCGTCGACGTGGAGTTCGGTATCCACCCCGTCGCCGGCCGGATGCCGGGCCACATGAACGTCCTGCTGGCGGAGGCTGACGTGCCCTACGACAAGATGCGGGAACTGGAGGCGGTCAACCCCACGTTCTCACAGACGGACGTGGTCATCGTCACCGGAGCGAACGACGTGGTGAACCCGCGGGCCAACGAGGCGGACGGCAGTCCCATCTCGGGGATGCCGGTGCTGAACGTCTCGGACGCCCGGACCGTCATCGTGAACAAGCGGAGCCTCAGCCCCGGGTTCTCCGGGATTGCGAACCCGCTGTTCGCCGAGGACGACACCAACATGCTGTTCGGCGACGCCAAGGAGTCGATGCAGGAACTGGTCAACCACTACAAGGAGAACCACTGAGAGCGTCGAGACGGAGTGAGTGCCACCTGTTCGCCACTCTGTGTCCGATGACCGGCGGACGCAAAACGGCCCTCGCCCACCAAGCCACGGACCGATGGGGATGTGGTACAACATACCACGGTATGGACGGCGTTCTCAACGAAGTGACCAACACGGTCCACAAGCACGAACAGGGAGCATCGGAGTTACAGACGGTCTGTGGTGCCACGTTTCACTGCTCGCACGACGAACTCAGTCGCCTCACCGCCATCGAGACGCGGACCACCAGCAAGTGCGGGCGGTGTTTCGAAGGTGGGGGTAGTTACTGACCGACAGCCGACGGCCCAATCCCGTGTCAGGCGTGGTCTTTTTCGGTCACTCGTCCGTCCACATCGGTCGTCGACGGTACCGTCCCCGAGACTGTCGCCGTCCCGGGCAGTTCGGGGTCCGGTTTCCGGCCGAGCGTGAGCAGTCGTTCGGTGAGGGTGAGTTCCTCCGTCCCCGGACTCGGTTTCTCCACCGCCTCGAACGCGACCGTCACGTCCCCGTCGTCCGCGGCGATGCGGACGGCACACA
This sequence comes from Halorientalis litorea, assembly GCF_023028225.1. Lineage (NCBI taxonomy): Archaea > Methanobacteriati > Methanobacteriota > Halobacteria > Halobacteriales > Haloarculaceae > Halorientalis > Halorientalis litorea. The sequence goes on along the minus strand of NZ_CP095482.1, from coordinate 922,928 downwards.
ACTGGTAGGACGGGTAAAACACCGGCGGGAGGACGCCCACGATGCCGTCACGGCGGTGGAGTCGCTTGAGCCACGTCCCGCTGTTGACCAGCAGTCCGTCGCCGACCGACTGCATCGCCGGTCGGTGGGTGTGACCGTAGCAGAAGACGGCCGTCTCGGGCGCGTCGGCGAACACCGCCCGTGCGGTCTCCTCGTAGGAGGCCTGGGGGTCGACGGTGAGTTCCGTCTCGAAGACGCCGAAGCGGTCGATGGTCTTCCTGATATCTCGGCGGACGAAATACAGCGGGATACCGACGAGCAACAGCAGTCCGACGACGACGACGTTGAGCGAGAGCAGGAACCAGACCGCTGTCCCCGCGGTGCCGAACTGGCCGAGAAACGCCGTCGCCCAGTCGACGGGGACGGACCAGACGCCGACGAGGTCCAGTCCCGCGATGACCGCCAGCACCGCACTGAGGTTGAACAACAGCAGGAACGGAAGCAGGGCGTACCGCAACAGGGGGTTCATCTCGCGGTAGAAGTACTTCGAGAGGAGCCACACGGGCATCCGCTCGGTGGGCGTGACCGCCTGCACGTCCTTGAGCCAGTTGTACCGGCCACGGTCCGACAGTTGGCCCGCCCGACTGGTCACGAGCGTGTTGTAGTAGTAGCCCAGCGGCGTCGCGGTGGGGTTGCCCCAGTCCTCGATTCGGTTGTTCGAGTCACGCTGGTGTCCGTGCTCGAAGTATATCGTGCGGTCGCCGACCGGCCGCGTGACCGACTCGTCCTGAACGAGCGTGACGTTGTACCCGGCGAACCGCTCGACGTACTCGTCGTACGCGGCGAGTTCGTGGTCGTGGTTGCCCGGCACCAGTGTAATCGTGACGTTCTCGCCGGTCTCGCGCAACTGCTCGAACAGGTCCGGGTACGTCTCCACGAGCACGTCGAACTTCGCCGGCCCGTCGACCGCCGTGAGTTCCCACAACCCGAAGGCGTCCCCGTTGATGACTAACTCGGCGTCCTCGTCGGTTTCGGCCAACCGGTCGAGGAACCCGAGCAACTCGTCGAGAAAGGGCACGTCCCCCAGTTGCTCGTCGCCGCCGATGTGGAGGTCGCTGATGACGTAGTACACCCGGTCATCGGCGTCACCGACCATTAGACCCGATAGCCGAATCGCTCGTAAATGTGTTGTGCTTCGGTCACTCGGCGTGCCGGTCCGTCGACCTCGACTCCCGTATTTCGGGCCAGCGGCACGGGCCAATCACTCGAAGAAGTCCGCGAGCAGGTCGTTGACCCGCGCCGACCGCTCGTGGTGGACCCAGTGGGTGGCGTCCTCGATCTCTTCGAGTCGGCCGTCGGCGCACTGGTCGACGCTCGCGGGTGCCATCTCCCGGCGCAGATACGGGTCCTGCAGTCCCCAGACCACCATCGTCGGCGGGGTGACCGTCCACGACGGCGGGTCCGGCACGTCGCGCCGGAACAGCGCGCGGTACCAGTCGAGCATCGCCGTGACCGCTCTGGGTCGTGCCCACGCCTCGCGGTAGCGGTCGAGGTCGCTCTCGGTGAAGGTGTCGTCCCGGTTCGAGGTGTCGATGAACCACCGCATTCCGCTCCACCCGTCGAACCGCAACGCGGCCTCCGGGACGCGTGGCAACTGGTAGGCGAACATGTACCAACTCTTCCGCAACTGGCTGGCCGTCCCCATGTACTCCGCGAACGCCGCCGGATGCGGGACGTTCATCGTGACGGCCTGCGTGACGCGGTCGGGGGACCGAAGCAGGACGTCCCAGAGGACGGCCGCACCCCAGTCGTGGCCGACGAACCGCGCCTCGTCGTGGCCGAACGCGTCGAGGAGGCCGACCGCGTCGGTCCCGAGCGTGTCGGCCGTGTAGGCGTCGAGGCCGTCGGGTTTCTCGCTCCGATTGTAGCCGCGCTGGTCGGGGGCGACGACGCGGTACCCGGCGTCGACGAGTGCCGGAATCTGGTGTCGCCACCCGTACCAGAACTCCGGGAACCCGTGGAGCAGGACCACCGGGTCGCCGTCCGTCGGTCCCGCACGGACGACGTGGAGCGACACGCCGTTCGTCTCGACGGTGTCGTGGGTGAGGGGCACGTCGACGCCCGCGTCGGGGGAGTCGGGTTCGGTCATGTGAGTGCGTTCGGGAGGAGGACCCGACCAGCGATGCCCGGACGGAGCAGTGCTGTCGGCGGCGTTTCGAGTCTGACCACTCGGGCGAACGCCTCGGCCACCCGTGGGTCGTCGTGTGCGGTGTCCACGAGTCGGCCGACGTAGCGGTTGAACAGGGCCGTCCCGGTCGGTTTGGGGCCCGTCGTCTGCGGGAACTCGAAGTCCGCCCCGACCGCCATCCGCCAGACCACGTCGATGCTCTCGGCGGCCCTGTCGAAAAAGCGCGGGGCGAGGTCGGTCGTCCCCGCCGCGAGCGTCTCGTGGAGGTGCAGGGCGTCGAGGGCCGCCACCGACATTCCCTGCCCGTAGATGGGGTTGAAACTGGCGATGGCGTCGCCGGTGACCAGCAGGCCGTCGGGGAAACTGTCGAGCGTCTCGTAGTGGTGCCACTGGTTCGACGGGAACGGGTAGTGTGCGATGTCCTCGGACACCCACTCGTGGTCGTCGAGGATGGCTGCGATTTCGGGTGCGGCGAGGGCCGAGGCGAACGCCTCGACCCCTTCTCGGTCGGTGGGTGGGTGGGTTCCGTGCAGCCCGAACAGCGTTACCAGCCAGCGGTCGCCTTCGACGGGGACGGCCGTCCCGCCGCGGGTGTCGGGGGGCGACGGCGCGCACAGGTACGCCCGGCGGTCCGCGGGCGGTCGCTCGACGGCCACGGTGCTGTACGCGAGGTCGACCGTCACCTCGTCCACGGCGGGGGACGGGTAGCCGTTCTCGGCCAACCACGTCGGAGTCCGGGACGTTCGTCCCGTCGCGTCCACCACGAGGTCGGCGGTCAGTTTCTCGTCGGCCCCCGTCGCGTCGGTCAGTTCGACACCCTCGACGGCCGTCGCCCCGTCGTCGGTCAGGTAGTCGGTGACGTGACACTCCGGCCGTACCGTGATGCCGTCGTGGTCGCGTACCCGGCGGCGCGCGACACGCTCGAACAGCGGCCGACTGGCGCAGTACATCGGCAACTCCTCGTTCCCGTCGGCGACGTAGGCCCCCCGCTCGAAGTAGCGCAACTCCGTCGCCGCGTCGATGCACAACCCGCCCGCCGCCGTCACGGCCTCGCCGTAGCCCGGGAACAGGGCTTCGAGTGCCCGTCGTGCCGGTTCGAGCAGTACGTGGACGTGTTCCGACTGCGGGACGCCCCGGCGTGCGACTGACTCGTCGGGCATCGGGTCGCGTTCGAGGAGCGTCACCTCATCGAACCCGTCGGCCAAGACGCGCGCCGCGAGGAGGCCGGCCATGCTCCCGCCGACGACGACGGCGTGGCCATCGACCGACGGCACCCGCTCGCCGTCGTACTCGGAAACGTGTGCGAGTGTCATCTCTCCGTGTTCGTGGCCGACGATTCGGCGACACGGGGTTAACCTCTGTCGGTCGTTCTCGACGACGCGAACGTGGCCGTTCGGCGGGTCCCCCACGGGACGCGTACCTTGAAGGGTGGCCTGTGAGAAGGGAGCGACGAACACAATGACCGACACGTACGTCGGGGCCATCGACCAAGGGACCACCGGGACCCGGTTCGTGGTGTTCGACCACGACGGCCGGGTGGTCGCCGACGCGTACGAGCGGCACGAACAGCACTATCCAGAGCCGGGGTGGGTCGAACACGACCCCGAGGAACTGTGGGCGAACACGAAGGCCGTCGTCACCCGCGCGCTCGCCGACGCCTCCCTCGACGCCGGACAGTTGGCGGCACTCGGCATCACCAACCAGCGCGAGACGACCGTCGTCTGGGACGCCGAGACCGGCGACCCGGTCCACGACGCCATCGTCTGGCAGGACCGCCGGACGACCGACCGCGTCGAGGCCTTGGCGGATGCGGGCGAGACCGACTGGATACGCGAGACGACCGGCCTCGAACCGGACGCCTACTTCTCGGCGACGAAAGTCGAGTGGCTCCTGGAGAACGCCGACGCCATCGCCACGGACCGTGGGGACACCACCGACCTCCGCGACCGCGCGGCGGCGGGCGACCTCCGCTTTGGCACCGTCGACTCGTGGCTCGTCTACAACCTCACCGGGAACCACGTCACGGACGTGACCAACGCCTCGCGGACGATGCTGTTCGACATCGAGGCCCTCGACTGGGACGGTGACCTCCTCGACGAGTTCGGCGTCCCCGAGTCGATGCTCCCCGAGGTGCGCCCCTCCGCCGACGAGACCTACTACGGGTACACCGACCCGGACGGGTTCCTCGGGGCCGCCGTCCCCGTCGCGGGCGCGCTGGGCGACCAGCAGGCCGCGCTGTTCGGACAGGCCTGCTTCGACCCCGGCACCGCCAAGAACACCTACGGCACCGGGTCGTTCCTCCTGTTGAACACCGGCACCGACCCCGTCGAGAGCGACCACGGCCTGCTGACGACGGTGGCCTTCCAGCAGTCCGGCGAACCCGCACAGTACGCCCTCGAAGGCTCCATCTTCGTCACCGGCGCGGCCATCGAGTGGCTCGAAGACGTCTCGCTCGTCGACGACCCCGCGGAGACGGCGACGCTCGCGCGGTCGGTCGACTCCACGGACGGCGTCTACGTCGTCCCCGCGTTCACCGGACTGGGCGCGCCTCACTGGGACGGCCGCGCCCGCGGCACCATCGTCGGTATCACCCGCGGGACGCGTCGCGAACACATCGTCCGGGCGACGCTCGAAGCCATCGGCTACCAGACACGGGACGTGGCCGAGGCCATGGAGGCGGACAGCGGCATCGAGATGCGGAGTCTGAGAGTCGACGGCGGCGCGGTCAAGAACAACTTCCTCTGTCAACTGCAGGCCGACATCCTCGGGACGGGCATCGCGCGCCCCGAAGTCGACGAGACGACGGCCCTCGGTGCGGCTTACGCCGCCGGCCTCGCGGTGGGGTACTGGGAGAGTATCGACGAACTCCGGCGTAACTGGCACGTCGACCGGGACTTCGAACCCGAGGCCGACTCCGACGACGTGGACGCCCGCTACGAGCGCTGGCACGAGGCCGTCGACAGGGCCAGCGACTGGGCGCGGGAGGTGCGTGCCTGATGGCCTTCGACGCGCTCGCGGACCCGACGTTCTGGCTCGCCGCACTCGCGGGCGGCGCGTTCGGTGCGGCACTGGGCGCGCTCCCCTCCCTCGCGCTCACCGGCCTCCTCGTCGTCGCCAGCGAGTCGCTCACCGCCCTCGCGGGAAGCCTCTCGGACGCGGTGGGCGGGTCGGTCCCCGGCCAAGTCGGCCTCGGCGTCACGGGCACCGTCGCGCTCGGCCCCGTCTTCGGTCCCCACGTCGCCTTCGCCGGCGGTGCGGCCGCCACGGCCTACGCCTCGCGGAAGGGGTACGTCGACACCGGGTTCCGCTACGCGGAGGCGAAGAACATCGGGCACGCACTCGGGACGAGAGCGGACGTTCTCGTCGTCGGCGCGCTGTTCGGTGCCTTGGGGATGGCCGTCCGGCAACTCTCGGACGGCCTCGGCCTGCCGTTCGACCCCGTCTTCTTCGCCGTCCTCGTCTCGGCGTTCTGTCACCGCCTGTTCCTCGGCTTCCCCCTCGTCGGTGAGGTACGGGGCGACGGCGTCCTCGACATGACGCCGTTCGAGCGCGGAGTCCGCCGCCAGCCACCCCGCGGGAGCGACGCCGTCACCGCGGGCGGCGAGGGAAGCGACGACGTGGACCACACACCGCTCCAGCGGTACGCGGTCGAACCGTGGCTCCCCCACCAGTACGAGTGGGCCAACGTGGCGACCATCGGGCTGGCCGCGGGGCTGTTGGGCGGCTACGTCGCCGTCGTCACCGGGAGCGCGTTCCTCGCGTTCGGTCTCAGTCTCGTGGCACTCGCCTTCCTCGCCTGCGGCGTCGAGCAGGTGCCGGTCACCTACCACATGACCCTGCCCGCGAGCACGGCCGCCGTCGCCGTGACGAGCTCCGGGAGTGCCGTTCTCGCGGGTGCCGGCCCGACGCTGGCGATACTCGTGGGCGGCGTGTTCGGCCTCCTCTCGGGACTCGTCGGGGAACTGTCCCAGCGCGTCTTCTACGCACACGGCGACACCCACTGGGACCCGGCGGCCGCGGGCGTCGTCTTCGGCACCCTGCTGGTCGCCCTCTGTGCCATCGTCGGCCTGTTCCCGACGGCCGTGTGGGTGCCGACGTTCTGACTGCAGTCTGTCCTTCGACGGAAACGACTCACCGGGAAAGTCAGATACGGTCACCAGCTCCGCCTGCGTCGCGCCGGGAGACGAACGCTCAGCCACGAACTCGCGTCCGGTCGCCGGTCCCACCCGTAACGGCACTCGCCAGCGCGCCCTTCACACCCACGTCGTCGCCCAGCGACGTGAGGCGGACCTCGGGGACGTTCGAGATGACCAACTCGGGCAACTGCTCGCGGATGGGGTCCAACACTCGGTCGGGGTTGTTGAGCGCGACGCCGCCGCCGACGGAGACGACCAGCGGGGCGTAGGCGTGGACGAGGTTCGCCACGCCGATAGCGTTCCAGCGGCCGACCCGCTCCAAGACGAGGGCCGCGAGCGGGTCATCGTCGCCGGCCGCGAACACGTCGGCGGCCGCAAAGTCCGGGGCATCGAGCGGGAGGTCCGTCTCGACGGCCGCCGTCTCGTGGAGGTGGCCGGCGTAGGCCGGGATGTTGGTCCCCGCACAGTAGGCCTCCCAGTGGCCCGACCCGCCACAGCCACAGGGCATCGCGCCGCTCGGGTCCACGGTGGTGTGACCGATTTCGCCGGCGTTGCCGTCCCACCCCGAGAGGATGTGGCCGTCGACGCAGACGCCCGCGCCGACGCCCGAGGAGACGGTGAGATAGGCCATGTCGTCGGGGTTGCGGTCGGCGTGGAACCGCTCGCCGATGACCGCCGCCGTCGTGTCGTTGTGGAGGTACACCGGCCCGTCGACGAGGTTCTCTATCGGCCCGGTCAGCGGAATGCGTTCGACTGCCGGGAGGTTCGCGGGGTCGTCCACGACGCCGGCCGCCAAATCGAGCGGGCCGATGGACCCGACGCCGACTGCGTGGAGACGCTCGGGGGTCGTCCCCGCGTGGTCGGCGGCGGCACGGAGCGCGTCCAGGACCGCCTCTGTCACCGCGATGCCGGAGGCGGACGGCGTCGCTCGGCGGTCCCGGCCGAGGACGGTAGCGGTTTCGTCACCGACGACGGCCCGGACGTTCGTCGCCCCGAGGTCCACGCCCGCGTACATCTACCCGGCGAGACGGGCCAGTCTCACTTAAGCCCGTTCGCTCGCGGTGTGGCCGCGACGCCTCCGTGTCCGCCCTCACCGGGTCCCGTGGTCGGTGCCGTACACGACGCCACGCTCGGCGTCGAGGGTTACCATCGTCCCGTCGGCCACGTCGAGCGCGATGCCCGAGATGGCGGGCACGCCCAACTCACGCGCGACGATGGCAGCGTAGCCCGTGACGCCGTCGCGAGCGTCCACGATGCCGGCGACCCGCGAGAGGTCACCGTCGAACTCCCCGGCGAAGTCGGCGGGCACGGCCAGAATCGCGCCGTCGGGAATCCCGTCGAGGTCCCCGTCGGTGGCGGTGACAACCGGGCCGGTGGCGAACCCCTCGACGACCGACCGACCGGTACCTAACGTCTCGGCGGCGACGTGAACCTTCAGCGTGTTCGCGGTGTCGAGGCCGTCGAGTTCGGTCATCATCCCCGCGAGGACGACGACTGTTTCGCCCGCTTCGACGGTCCCGGCACTGATGGCGGCACTCACGGCCGACTGGATGACCGCGTCGGCGTCGGCCGCCGCGTAGTCGACGTGGCGGGGCTGAATCCCCCACGAGAGCGCGAGGCGGCGGCGCACGTCGTCCCGTGGCGTGGCGGCGACGATGGGCACGTCCGGACGGTACTTCGCGGCCTTGAGGGCGGTGTATCCCGATTCGGTGGCGGCGACGACGGCACTGGCGTCCACGTCGCGGGCGAGAAAGCGGGCCGAGCGCGCGAGCGCGTCCGTGCGCGTCTCCCCGGCCGCCGGGAGGCGGTGTTCGCGGCTCTCGGCGTACTCCGCGCTGGCCTCGACGTCCCGGACGATGCGGTCCATCGTCTCGACGACGCGGGCCGGGTGGTCGCCGATGGCCGTCTCGCCCGAGAGCATCACCGCGTCCGTCCCGTCGAGGATGGCGTTGGCCACGTCGGAGGCTTCCGCGCGGGTCGGGCGTCGCTCGTGGACCATCGAGTCCAGCATCTCCGTGGCGGTGATGACCGGGACCCCCTCCCTGTGACACCGCCGGATGATTCGCTTCTGGATGAGCGGCACCTCTTCGAGCGGACACTCTACCCCGAGGTCGCCGCGGGCGACCATCACGCCGTAGGCCGCCTCTACGATGGAGTCGAGGTTCGCCACCGCGTCGGCCCGCTCTATCTTGGCGACGACCGGAATATCGCCGCCGAGGGCGTCGATGTACTCCCGGACGGCGTACACGTCCTCGCCGTCACCGACGAAACTCGCGGCCACGAAGTCCACGCCCGTCTCGACGGCGGCGGCCAGTTCCTGCTCGTCCTGTTCGGTGACGACTGGCAAATCGAGGTCCACGCCGGGGACGTTGACGCCTTTCCGGCTGCCCAGTTCGCCGCCGTCCTCGACGCGGACGACGACGGTATCGCCGTCGACGGCCTCGACTGTCGTCTCGATGCGCCCGTCGTCGAGTAGTACCGAATCACCCGGGTCGGCGGCCGCGACGGACAGCGAGAGCCCGACCTGTTCGCCGGTCGTCTCGCCGTCGGGCACGAGTCGCACGGTCGACCCGGTTTCGACCTGCACCGGGGCGTCCAGCGGTGCCGTGCGGACCTCCGGGCCGGGCACGTCGTACATGACCGCGAGCGGGTCGGCACGGTCGGCGGCCACGTCCCGGACCCGCTCGACCAACCGCTCGCGCTCCTCGATGGTCCCGTGGCTGGCGTTCATCCGCACGACATCCATGCCGGCGTCCGCGAGTGCCCGCAATCGCTCGCGCGAGTCCGACGCCGGTCCGACGGTACAGACGATTTTCGCGTTTCGCATGCTGAATCAGTGGCCGCCGCCGCGACGGCTCGTTGTCGGCCGTTGACGTGGCGGGCACATACGTCTTGATACCCGCGACGCGTGACGACGGGCGGGTTACGTGTCCGGTCGCTCTTCGGCCGGGACGAGGTGGGCTTCGCCCCACTCCCGCATCGTAGCGATGACCGGGGCGAGGTCCTCCCCGCGGTCGGTCAGGCTGTACTCGACGCGGAAGGGTTTCTCGCTGACGACCGACCGGGTGACGATGCCCCGCTCCTCCAAGTCGTCGAGACTGTCCGAGAGGACCTTGCTCGATATCCCGTCGACGGCCTCCTTCAGCGCGTTGAACCCCAGTGGTCCCTCCTTCAGCAGTCTATCGACGATGACCGGGTGCCACTTCTTCCCGATGAGCGACGCCGTCGCCGTCACGGCACACCAGTCCTCGCCGGCGCACCAGATTTCGAGTGCGTCGTCCGCTGTCATACCCGTCCGTACGGGTGCCGTCGACTAATAGTTACGTCACGATAGCGCGTTTCGGTGGGTAACCACGACCGGCCGGTTCCCCAAACGCATTAAGTGGCCCCGGCAGTAGATAGACGTATGTACGACGTTATCATTCCAGTCGGCGAAGAAGAAGACGAAGGGGCGGCGTCACAGGCTCAGGGCGTCATCGACCTGCCGGGCGACGCGAGCGAGAAACGGGCGCGGGTCCTACACTCGTTCACCGACAACCCGTCCGGGGCCTCCATTACACAACTCAAGCCCGCGCGGACCGCCAGAGACCGCCTCGAAGACGCGGGCATCGAAGTCGAACTCGACGAGCGGAGCGGCGACCCCGCGACGGCCATCCTGATGGCCGCCGAGGAGCGGGACACCGACCTCATCTGTCTCGGCGGGAGCAAGCGGACGCCGACGGGGAAGGCCCTGTTCGGCAGCGTCGCACAGGTCGTCCTCCTCGAAGCGAAGTGTCCGGTTATGGTCTGTCACCCCGAGCGGTGACGGCCCGCTAGAACCGCTGTCCGTCCGACTCCTTGTCGCTGACGTTCCGGTGGGTCATCACGAGTTCCTCGAAGTTGTCGATGTCCTCGCGGAGTTCGTCGGCGAGTTCTTGGGCGCGCTTCGCGAGGCGTTTGAACTCGTCGCTGTTCTGGAGTTCCGCGGCCGTCTTCTCGGCTTCGAGGACTTCGAGTTTCGAGGCGATGCGGAAGAACTCCTCTAACCGCTTGTCACCGCTCGACGCGTCGATGTGCTGGTCGATGGCGTTTTTCAGCGTCTCCTCGTCGACTGGCTTCGAGAGGTAGTCGTCGAAGTCCATGTCGAGGATGTTCAGGTCCGGGTCGACGGCCGTCACCATGATGACGGCACAGTCGATGCCACGCTCGCGTATCTCGTCGAGAACCGCGTCGCCGGAGAGGTCCGGCATCCGGCGGTCGAGCAGGACGGCGTCGATACTGCCGTCGACCTTGTCGAGTGCTTCCTCGCCGCCGTAGGCGACTTCAGTCTCGTAGTCGTCGTCGAGTTGTAGGGCGTACACGTCGGCGACATCCTGTTCGTCGTCGACGACCAGCACCCGCGGGCGCGTACCTGCTCTGGCCACAACAGTTCGTTGTGTGTGACGCCCCGGCTTATATGTTGTGCGCTGTCCGGCGACCGAATCTCTGTGGCCGGACCGAGACAGGGCGAACCGAAACCGCATCTTACTCACGCGTGGGAACCGTATCGAGATGTATGCCACACGGACGCCGGGGTGGTCGATGATGGAACTGTCAGAGCGAGCGAAGTTCGCCCTCGTGTTGAGCGGCGGCGTCGTCCTCCCGGGACTCGGGAACTACGCGCTCAAGAGCGCGACGTTCCCCTACAGCAACGCGCTGGGCTCTCTCGTGTGGGTCGTCGGCTACATCGGGGCGATGCTCCTCATCTGGTACGTCTGGTTGCGTCCCTTGGACCTGACTGGCCCCGGAGCCTGATGAGGGCGGAACGGAAGTTTTTAGACTTCATCACGGCGACGTTCGGATAGGAATGCTCGTCGTGCTCCAGCTCATCGACAACTTCCTGCTCCAGTACAACGTCGGGCAGGCACTTCTGGCGGTGCTCATCCTCTCGTCTCTGGCTGCCCTGCCGTTGAAATCCCGGAAGGTGTACGCCATCCAGTTCATCAGCTTCGGGCTGATATTCCTGCTGACACCCCAGAGCCTGCTCGCGGAGCCACACTGGAAGTTCCTCGGCATCGCACTGCTGGTGGCTGGCCCGGTGGTCTACATGACCGCCCGAAAGTAATCAGTCCAACTTCCCGAGGCCAGCGAAAAAATCGAGCGGCGGCCCCGCGATGTTGAGCGGGTCGTCGGCCCGCCCGACTCGCAGCGTCGTCGGCGGCGTCACTGCCTCCCCGACCCGGCCGTCGCTTGCCACGACTGCCTCCGACGCGTCCGTCAGCGTGATTTCTATCTCGCTTCCCCCGTCGACGACGAGCGGCGGCAGTCCGTCCCGCGGAGCCATCTCCGTGACGACGAGCGCGTCGACGCCCGGATGGACGAGCGGGCCGCCCTCGCTGAGGTTGTACGCAGTACTGCCCGTCGGCGTCGCGACGAGCACGCCGTCGACCCGGCCGCTGGTGAACTCGTTCCCGTTGACGGTCACCGTCGCCGTGACACCGTGACCGTGCCCGCGCTGGGGGCCGAGAACCGCGATTTCGTTGATGGCGGGCGGGACCGCCCAGCCGTCGCCGCTGGCACCGACCCGGGCGACGGAGCGGGTCCGCGCCTGTCCGCGGTCACGGACGCGTTCGACTTCGGTCCGCACCGTCTCGATGGCTTCTTCCGGAGAGACGGCGTTCAGGAACCCGACTTCCCCGAGGTTGACACCCATAATCGGCGTGGTCGCCGCGCCCCGGGCGGCGTAGAGGAAGGTTCCGTCGCCGCCGATGCTGACCACGAGGTCACAGTCGGCCATCCGCTCGACGGGCACGCCGGACGCCCGGTCCGAGTCCCGGTCGATGTGTTCGGCAGTGGCTTCGTCGACGACGACGGTCACGCCGCTCGATTCGAGGTCGGTACGCACGTCCGCCGCCAACGACGCGGCCCGGTCGTTCCCCCGCTGTGCGACGATACCGACGTTCATTCACCTCCGATTCGGGTGGGTCCCAGATAAACCCCGGGACACCGACGGGGCGGCCGTTCGCTCGTGTGATATCGGAGACAGGCTTAACCCGCCGGAACAACGTTGTCCGGTATGTCCACCCGGCCGACAACGGGGGTTCGCCGATGAGCAAGGAGGACGACTGGTTCGAGCGTGCCCTCGAAGACGAGGCCGAGAGCGACGCGACAGCGGACGACGCCGACGGCGAGACGGCGGAAGACGGCAACAGCGAGACGGCGGAGTCCGACAGCGACGACGGGGCGGCCGACGCCGAGAGCGACCCGTTCGGCGACGCACCCGACGACACCTTCGCCGACGAGATGGGAACGACCGACGACGATGCGTTCGGGATGGGGCAGGCCGACGACGCGGACGCGTCCTTCGGCACGACCGGCGGTGCAGAGAGTCCGTTCGGTAGCGAGGCGGCCACGGATACCGAGGCTGCCCCCGACATCGGCGGTTCGGCCGAGGAGGACCTCTTCGAGGAGGACTTCGCCAGTGCCTTTGGCGGCGGGGCCGGTGGCGACGACGACGACTTCGACGACGACGCTCTGGAGTCTGACATCCCGCGTACCGAACTCGGTATCGCGGGCCTCGACGACATGATACAGGGGGGTATTCCCGAACGCCACCTCGTCGTCACCATCGGGTCGGCGGGGACCGGCAAGACCACGTTCGGCCTCCAGTTCCTCCGGCACGGCCTGCAGAAAGACCCGCCCGAGAAGGCCGTGTTCATCACGCTCGAACAGAGCCGCGAGGCAATCCTCGACACCGCCGACGAGTTCGGCTGGGAGTTCCGCCGCTACGAGGAGGACGACCACCTCGCAGTCGTCGACCTAGACCCCGTCGAGATGGCGAACAGTCTGGAGAACATCCGCGGGGAACTCCCGGAACTCATCCGCGATTTCGGGGCCGACCGGCTCGTCCTCGACTCCGTGTCGCTGCTGGAGATGATGTACGACGACCAGGCGAAACGCCGGACAGAGGTGTACGACTTCACCCGGACGCTGAAGAAGGCGGGCGTCACGACGATGCTCACCTCCGAAGCCAGCGAGGACCACGAGTTCGCCTCCCGCCACGGCATCATCGAGTACCTCACCGACGCCGTCATCTTCCTCCGGTACGTCCGACAGGAGACGCGCGAGACGCGGATGGCCGTCGAAATCCAGAAGATTCGGAACGCCAACCACTCCCGGGAGACCAAACCCTACGAGATTACCGACTCGGGCATCTCCGTGTATCAGCAGGCAAACATTTTCTAGCGGGGACGGGCGTGGGTCAGGGCCAAACTCCCGCCTGCTCCCCGGCGTCGTTGATACGCTTGAGCGCGACGACGTACGCGGCTGTTCGGAGCGACGGGAGCGACCGGTCCTCGTAGGCGTTGACGAGGGTCCAGAACTGGTCGACGATGGTGGCGTCGAGTTCCTCGTTGACGCGCGATTCGGTCCAGTGGAACCGTGGCGGTTCTTGACCCACTCGAAGCAGGACGCGACGACACCGCGGGCCGCGCCGCCGAAACGTGTGCTGTGTTACCAACGCACTTTTGTGGATACCTACCAAATTAGTACGCATCAGAACCGAGGTGGTGTACTCGTCGCTACCTAACTACGGGGGATGGACCGGCGATAAGGGAGTACTGCACCGAAACGGGGGCAGTTACATGAACCGTGAAGCAAGATTAAATTTAACCGTGCGGTACGTGGACAATAATCGAACAATGGGTGGAAACCGAACCGACACAGCGGGGGTGTGTGGTCCGTGGCGATGACCGGTACCGACCTCGATAGCCTGCTCGACGAACCGGACGCGGCGTTCAGGCGGGAACTCGGCGACGCGCTCGCGGGACTGGACGACGAAGACGCACTCGCGGGGGTTCTCGTGCGCTCGCCCGAAACCTTCGAGCAACTCACAGACCGAATGGCGACACTCGAAGATATCGCGGCGTTCGCCGAGACCGACCCAGCGGCCGTCGACCAGTATCTCACCGTCCTCTGGAACGGCGTGGAAATCGTGACCACGAACATCGGGTCCATCGGCGCGGCTGTGACCATGGACACGAGCGTGAACTGGTGCGCGACCGACTCGCCCGTCGCGTTCCACGCGACGACGGACCCGTCGGCCGGCACCATCGCGGGCGGACCGGACCCGCTGGACGACCCGGAAATTACCTTCGAGGGTCACACGGACGTTCTGTTCAGTATGCTCGGTGACGACGAGTTCAACCCACCGCTGGCGTACGTGCAGAACCGGTACGAGGTGGTCGGGTCGCTCGAACGGGCACGGGAGTTCGACCGGATGATGGAGACGGTGACGGCCGACATGGCGGCGTTCGCCTGACCGGGGTTGGCTGTCGCTTCCTCTGCACTCTCGCCGCCCGACGGGAAGCCGTGTCGTGTGGCCGTTATCTCCCGACGGCTACCGGAGACCTGTGTGCCAGTACCGGTGGCTGTCGCTGTCTGCTTACGTCGTGTGCCAGGGCGGCTGCTTTCCTCCCGGGGACTGTAATAAAAGGCCTATTATGGCCTGCATTATATATAGGTGGGCGTGGGGTGTGGGTAAAAACGACCACTCTAATGCGTGTAAAAAACACATCGGAAACGGGGTCCCGACGAAGTCGTCGGGCCGACCGAACAACTGCTGGAGTTCGACGACGTGACGGTGAGTGCGGCCACCGTGGCGATGCTGGCGTGCGGAGGGTGAGCTGACGTGTCTCCCGACCATCCCGTCGACGCCACGACGCCGCCGGGGCCCGGTGCCGCGGGAATCCTCGGGCAGATGGGTGACTTCATGGCGGAGGACATGACCGACATGCTGGCCGACGCACGGGACCGGTACGGCACCGTCGTCAGCATGCGGATGCCCTCGGGCGACCCGGCGGTGTTCGTCGCAGAACCGCAGGGGGTCCAGCGCGTCCTCCAGGGGAACCAGAACAACTACAAGCGGTCGTCGGTCTACCGGAACGAACTCTCGGAGGCGTTCGGCGAGGGCCTGCTCACGAGCGAGGGGGAACTCTGGGAACGCCAGCACCGCCTCATCCGGCCGATGTTCCGGTCGAGTACGGTCAAATCGTTCACCGACCTCATCCTCGACGAGACGGACGCGATGCTCGAAGACTGGACCCACGGGGACCGGATACACCTCTACGAGGAGATGGAGCGTACCACCTTGCTCGTCATCGGGAAAGCGATGTTCAGTGCCGACATGGAGGAACACGCCGACGAAATCGCGGAGGACCTCAGGGTCCTGCGCCGTGCGTTCAAGCGGGAGGTCGGTCCCGTCCCGACGCTCCCCGACTTCGTGCCGTCCTTCCACAACAGTCGGCTGCGGCGGGCGGTTCGTTCCCTCAACGATATCGTCTACGACCTCATCGACGAGCGACGCGCCAGCGACGAGGACCGCGAGGACCTGCTGGGGATGTTGCTCGACGCCCGTACCGACGACGGCGAACGGATGGACGACGAACAGGTCCGCGACGAACTCGTGACCTTCCTGCTCGCGGGCCACGAGACGACGGCGGCCGCGCTGACGTGGACGTGGTACCTCCTCGGCCAGCATCCCGACGAACACGCGCGACTCCACGAGTACGTCACCGAGGCCGACAGCCTCCGGGACGCCGTCGGGTTCTCGGCCGGCGCGGCCGGGAACGAGTCACCGCTCAAACGAGCGCTTCAGGAGTCGATGCGTATCTACCCGCCCGTCCCGGTCATCACGCGGGAGGCCGCCGAAGACGACGTGGTCGCCGGCTACGAAATCCCGGCCGGGAGCGAGGTCATCCTGAGCCAGTTCGTCGTCCACCGCGACCCGGACCTCTGGGAGGACCCGATGGACTTCCGGCCCGAGCGGTTCGCCGCGGACGCGGAACACGAACCGTACTCCTTCTTCCCGTTCGGCGGCGGCAAGCGGATGTGTATCGGCCGTCTCCTCGCGCTCGCCGAGGCACAACTCGTCCTCGGGCGCGCACTCGAGGACCACCGCCTCACACTCGAATCGCCGACGGACGGCGAGCCGGGGATGGACTCGGCGGTGACGATGATTCCCGACGACCCCGTCGAGATGCGGGTCGGCCACTGGGACGACTGACTCACTCCTCTATCAGCATTCGCAGGCTCTCGTCCCCGACGTTGACGAGGAGGTTCGACCCCGACCGGAGTTCGTAGCCGCCCACGTCGAAGGGCATCCGCCCGGTGGCTCCGTCGGCCGTCTCGGCACTGAGTTCGTAGTCGTCCTGTTCGGTGATGTTCGGGTCGACCGTCGTCCGTCCGCCGGGCGCGAGTGTCACCGTCTCCGTGAGGACCGTTTCCTCGCCCCGGGTGAGCGTGAGCGTCACGGTCCGTTCCCGGTCGGTGCCGTTGTCCACCCGTATCAGCATCGGGTCCTCGGGGTTGGGTGTCACGTCCTCGCCGGCGGTGGCGGTGGCCGTCGGTTCGTCCGTCGGAGTGTCCGTCTGCTGTGGCGTGTCACCGTCGTCGGCATCGGGCGTGGCACAGCCCGTGAGGGCCAACGCGACGCCGGTGAGGAGGGCACGGCGGTTCACACCGGGCTGTGTCGACCGGCCGTGATAAGTCTTCTATCGTGCGACGGTGACGGGCACCGAGGACTTGCGGACGACGTTCTCGGCGACGCTCCCGAGGACGATACGTGAGACACCGGAGCGGCCGTGACTCCCCATCACGACGTGGTCGATGTCGTTCTCGTCGGCGTAGTCGACGATTTCGCGTGCCGGCCTGCCGACGACCACTTCGGATTCGACGGTGACGCCCCGCGGTGTCGCCTCCTCCCGAACGTTCTCGAACAGCGACTCCGCGCGGGACTTGGCCTGCTCGAACCACTCCTCGGAGAAACTCGGGATCGACGCCTGCGCGCTGTACCCCGCCTCCGCCGGGTCGATGACGTGGAGCAAGACGAGTTCGGCATCGCCGAACTCGTCCATCGCGAACTCGCAGGCCTCCCACGCCTGGTCGGAACTGTCCATCGGTATCAGGACACGCTTTGCCATGTCTCGCTCCTTCTCGGCCCCCCGTTAAATGGTTCCCGCCCGTCGGCGGACGCGTTACTCCTTCAGTTCCGGCCGTGTTTGGTCACGCACACCGGGAGGCCGACGAGTTCGACCGGTTCGGAGTTGTCTGGCGAGTAGACGACCATCTGTCCTTTCTCCATGTACGGCACCTTCGCCTCCAGATTCGACGGGATGTTGACCGCGGAGATGGCGTCTTCGTCCCCGAGGTTGAGGACGACGGTGGTGTTTATCTGCTTGAAGACGGGTTCGGCGATGTCCTGTGGGTCCTGCGTGATGAGGAACAACCCGAGGCGTTCCTTCCGGCCCTGCTTTGCCGCCTCGGTGAACTTGCCGATGACTTTGCTCGCCTGGACGCTGTCGGCGTCAGTCAGGAAGTTGTGGGCCTCGTCCATCCCGACAACCAGCGGTGTCTCCTTGATGCGGTCGAAGTCCGGGTCGTTCGAGAGTTTCTGGTCGACGAGCAGGCTGGACACCGCCAGCACGATGGTCTCGGCCGTCCGCGTATCGTTGATGTGGTACGTCGGCACGACGGTGAGACCGCCGGGCCGGACGAGTTCGTGAATCTGCTCGGTGATGGGCCGGGCGTTCTGGTCGAACACGTCGCCGAACCCGCGGACGCGGCGGCGGATGGCGTCGAACGTGGCCTCGTGGACGCGCCCGCTCTCGTCCAGTTCCTCCTTGAGTGCCGGGTCGTCGAGGAACGACACGAACTGCTGATACGTGGCGTCGTCGCCGTAGTTGTCGAAAAAGCGGCCGAGGAGATAGCGGAGGCCACCGTACTGGTTGTCGTTGAGGCCGCTCCCGGCGACCAGCCACGGGTTGTCGTCGACCATCGAGAACGGGATGGTGAACTCGACCTGTTCGGCACGGTGGTGGTCGGCGGCGTAGGTGGCACCGCCGACGTTCGGGACGAACGCGATGGTGTCGTCGTGGCCGCCGTAGGCCACGCCCTCCCTGTCGAGGTCACGGCGCGTCTCGTCGGTCATTTCGGGGTTGTCGTCGTGCATCTGTGCGTACTCGTCCTGCGGGTCGAACTGCACGACGGCGGCCTGTACCTCCCGGTCGGCCCCCGACTCGACGGGGTATGTGCGGTCGGCGTCGAGGTACTGCCGGAGGATGTTCTTCGAGCCGTGGGTCTTGCCGGACCCGGTGCCGCCGGCGACGAGCGTGTGCCGGAAGACGAGCGGGTCCCCCGCCTCGTAGTCGTCTTTCAGCCGATAGTCGATGGTCGGCGGTTCCGCGGCCGTCCGCACCCGCTCACCCCCGACGGCGAGGTGCCCGAGGAACACGCCGTCTTCGGGTATCTTCAGCCCCGTCTTGATTTCGCCCTTGTCGGTCGCCGCCCGGACCACCGTCTCCGGTTTCGGTACGCGGTCGGTCATCCGCCGTTTGCCCTCGCCGTCCTCGTCGTAAAGAACCGCGACGGGTTCGAGTTCCGCCATGAACTTGAAATCCTGCTCGTCGATGCCCCGCGAGCGCATCGCGCGGCGGGCGTGAATCTCGGTCGCGTCGTCGCTGTGGAACTCCTGTGCGTACTCCAAGGCCGTGATGCGACAGAATAGCCGTTCCCCGTCCGGATATGGGACCAAGAGGTACGACCCGATGCGGACCGACGAGCGGTTCTCGACTGTCACGTACGCTTGGAGGGTCGTCTCGTCCTCGTCTTCGCTGATGGCCAGTCCCTCGGAGGCAGAGAGGACGCCGATACCGTGGTCGGTCCCCGCCGGGGACACGTCGACTTCCTCGAACGTCTCGTCGGCCCCGTCCTCGTCGTCAGGTGTCCCCGCCTCTTCGGATACACCCTCGGCACCGCCCTCGTCGTCGCCGTCGAACTCCGTGAAATCACCGAGGTCTGACATACAGTGAGCATCGTGCCCGCCCGTCAAACACGTTTCCCCCGGCCGCCGTCCGCGGGCGGCCGTGGGTTTTTGTCCGCTGGCAGCCTACAGATGCCTATGTTACTCATTCAAGGTCGTGCCGGGGGGACGGACTTGACCGGCACGCTCTACGAACGCGGCGAGCGGTCGCCGACGTTCAAGGGCGCGCCCGACGAGGACGCGCCGTACATCTGGGTCTGTGACGCCTTCTACGAGGTCGAGAGCGGCGGCCAGCAGACCACCATCGACGACCGGGAGGTCAACGTCGCCTTCGAGTCCCCGATGCCACAGGGGTTCGAGACCCGCGAGCGAGCCATCGAGGCCGCCGAGGAACACATCCGCACGCAGTTCGCCCGCGTCGGCCTCGACCCCGAGACCGTCGAGATAGAGGTGACCAAGACCGAACCCGGCCAGCACTAATCCGCGCCGGCGAGGAACGCCGCGACGCGGTCACCGATTGTGTCGACCGTGCCCGCGAAGAAGTGGTCCCCGTCGAACGACTCGACTGTGTGTCCTCGCTCGCGGGCACGCGAGACCACCGGCTCCCAGTCGACCGCCGAATCCCGTTCGCCGTAACAGACCTGTACCGGACAGTCGAGCGTGTCGAGTGCCCCGGGTGTGTCCTGGCCCCCGAGACTCGCGGGCGGTGCGAGGACTGACAGTGCCGCCGGGGTGGGGTCGCGTTCGGCCGCGACGAGCAGGGCGACGCCGGCCCCGAAACTGTAGCCGAACAGGGCCACCGCATCGTAGTGGTCACGGGCGTACGCGAGGGCGTTCGCCGCGTCGCGTCGCTCGCCCTCGCCCTCGTCCCACGGGCCGTAGTCGAACCTGACGCAGGCGACGCCGTGGGTCGCGAGTGCGTCCCCGACCGCCCTGAGCCGTGCGTCGCTCCGACTACCGCCCATCTGTGGGTGCGGTGGGCAGGCGACGACGGCGGCGTCGGCGTCGGGGGTGTCGACGCTCGCCCGCACGTCACGCTGGCCGGCGATGCGAACTTCGTCCATGTACCGTCGCGGGTGCGACGGTGTAAGTGTTTTAAGGTCGGCCACGCCCAACGGGCGGATATGGGCATCCTCTCGCGCGCGTCCTACATCGTCCGGTCGAAGGTCAACGCCCTCCTGAACCGGGCCGAGGACCCCTCCGAGACCCTCGATTACTCCTACGAGCAGTTGCGCGACGAACTGCAGGAGGTCAAACAGGGTATCGCCGACCTGACGACCCAGAAGAAACGCCTCGAAATCCAGCAACGCCGCCTCGAAGAGAACGTCGAGAAGCACAACGAACAGGCCCGCGAGGCGGTCCGGCAGGACCGCGAGGACCTCGCTCGCCGCGCCTTGGAGAAGAAAAAACAGAAGATGAACGAAATCGAGGACCTGGAGAGCCAAATCCAGTCCCTCCAGAGCCAACAGGACAACCTCGTCGAGAAGAAAGACGAGCTTCAGAGCCGCATCCAGCAATTCCGCACGAAAAAGGAGACGATGAAAGCCCGGTACAAAGCCGCGGAGGCCTCAAACCGCGTCTCCGAGGCCATGACCGGGGCGGGCGACGAGATGGAGGACGTGGGCCGGGCTATCGAACGCGCCGAGGAGCGCACCGAGAAGATGGAGGCCCGCGCCGCCGCGATGGACGAACTACAGGAGTCGGGCACCTTCGACGACGCCCTCTCGGACAAGGACGAAATCGACCGCGAACTCGACGAACTGAGTACCGACAGCGAAGTCGACGCCGAACTCGACACGCTGAAACAGGAGATGGGGACGGGAGACGGCGACGCCGAGGGCGAGACGGAGACCGAACCCGCCGACACCGAGACCCCGGACGTGGACGAGGAGGCCGTCGAGTCCGAACTCGAAGAACTGCAGGAAGAGGAGAACTAGTCGAGGAAGTCCGCCTCGGTCCGGCGGTCTTCGACTTCGTTTTCGAGGTGGTCGCGGAACTCCGTGACGGGCACGGCCCCGTCAGTCTCACGCTCTTGACGGTCACGGACCGAGATGGTCCCGTCCGCTTCCTCGTTGTCGCCCACGATGAGCATGTAGGGAACCCGGTCCTCGTGGCCCTGCCGAATCTTCTTTTTTACCGTCCACGAGCGGTCCTCGATACTGACGCGGAACGCCCCGAGTTCACGTTTGACCTCCTCGGCGTAGGGGATGTTGTCGTCGCTGATGGGGAGGATGCGGACCTGCTCGGGCGCGAGCCACGTCGGGAAGTTGCCGTTGTAGTGTTCGATGAGGACGCCCATGAACCGCTCGAACGACCCAAGCAGTGCGCGGTGAATCATCACCGGCCGGTGTTCCTCGTTGTCCTCGCCGATGTAGGTCAAATCGAGACGGTCGGGGATGTTGAAGTCCACCTGCACGGTGCCGATGGTCCACTCCCGGCCGAGCGCGTCCCGCGCGTCCAACCCGATTTTCGGACCGTAGAAGGCCGCCTCACCCTCTTCCACGTCGTACTCTATGTCCTGTGCCGCCATCGCGTTTCTGAGGGCGTCGGTCGCGTCCTCCCAGATGTCGTCGCTACCGACTGCCCCCTCGCCCTTCGTCTCTAGCTTGTACAGCACTTCGAGGTCGAACTCCGCGTACATGTCCTCGATGATGCCCAGCGTCCGCCGAATTTCGTCCTCCAACTGGTCCCGGCGGACGAAGGCGTGGCCGTCGTCTTGGGTGAGGCCACGGACACGGAGCAGTCCCGAGAGTTCGCCCGACTGCTCGTTGCGGTAGACGGTCCCGAACTCGGAGAACCGGACCGGGAGGTCACGGTACGAGCGGGTCTGGCGGCCGTAGATGTGCGCGTGGTTCGCGCAGTTCATCGGCTTCAGGCCGTACTCGGTATCGTCCTGCTCCCACGCGAACATCTCGCCCTCGGACTTGAACGCGTCGTAGTGGCCGGTCGGCTTCCAGAGTTCGGCCTTGTTGAGTTCCGGCGTCCAGACCTCCTCGTAGCCCAACTCGTCGTTTTTCCCGCGGACGTACTCCTCCAGTTCGCGCCGAATCTTCATCCCGTTGGGGTGGTAGTGGGCACACCCCGGCGAGTGGTCGGGAACCGAGAAGATATCCATCTCCTGTCCAATCTTGCGGTGGTCGCGTTCCTTGGCCTTCCGGCGGCGTTCGAGGAACGCCTCCAGGTCCGACTCCGAGGGGAACGCGGTGCCGTAGACGCGGGTCAGACTCTCGTTGTCCTCCTCGCCGCGCCAGTAGGCGGCCGAGATGTCCAGCAGCGCGAACGCGCCGATTTCGCCCGTCGACTCGACGTGTGGCCCCTGACAGAGGTCGTAGAACTCGCCCTGTTCGTAGAAGGAGACGGGGTCCTCGCCCGCCGCCTCGTCCGTGAGAATGTCCTGTTTGAACGGGTTGTCCTCGTAGCGGTCGAGTGCGTCCTCGCGGTCGACCATGACCCGTTCGATGTCGAGGTCCTCCTCGATGATGGTCTCCGCTTCGGCCTCGATTGCGTCCAAGTCGTCCTCGTCCAAACCGACGCCGGTGATGTCGTAGTAGAACCCCTCGTCGGTCCACGGGCCGATGGTCAGCTTCGCGTCGGGGTAGAGTCGCTGGAGTGCCTGTGCGAAGACGTGGGCCGCCGAGTGGCGCAACACGTCGAGGTACTCCTCGGCGTCCTCGGTGACGATTTCCAGTTCCACGTCCTCGGTGAGTGGCGTGTGCTTGTCCACGAGTTCGCCGTCGACAACCCCGGCGACGGTGTCTTCTCCGAGTCCCGGACCGATTTCGAAGGCGACGTCCTCGACGGTCGAACCGGCGGAGAGGGAGAGGGTCGACCCGTCGGGGAGCGTGACCGTGACCTCGCTCATACCCGTGCCAAGTCGACACCGCGGGATAAGTGTATTGAGACCCGTCCGTTCGGTCACTGGGGACGACCCCGGGGACAGCGGTGCGAACGCCCACGCGGTCACTGCGTGGGTGTCCGTTCGGCCGTGGTGAGTCGCTCGTCGAGTTTCGCCGCCAGTCGCCGGTAGGCCTGTGCGGCGTATCGCTCGGCGTCGTGGAGGACGAGCGGTTCGGTGCCACCGGCCTCCGGGTCCGTCGGAACGACTGCGAGCACGTCAGTACCGAGGCGGTCCGACACGGACGCTACGTCCACGTCCGCGTGTGCACGCGTGACGACGGCACCGGTGACGGTTCCGCCCACGCGTGCGACCAACTCCGACAACTTCTGTGTGTCCATCACGGCCACGTCGCTCGTCGTCGTGACGAGCAACACCCCGTCGGACACCCGCGCGGGCACGATGGTCTCCCGGGAGATACCCTCACCGGTGTCGACGATTACGACGTCGTAGGACTGTGCCAGTTGGTCGAGCACGGGCTCTAGCTTCGTCGGCTCCGCCGCCGCGAACCCTTCGAGACTGCGTGTCCCCGGGAGCAATGTCACGCCCCCCGGCCCGTCGGTTATCGCCTCGCCGAGTTCCGCCTCGCCCGCCAGCACGTCGTGAAGTCGCGGCTGGTGGGACACCGACAGTGCCCGCCCGAGATTCGGCATTCCGAGGTCCGCGTCGACGACGACCACGTCCGCCCCCTCGTCGTCGAACGCCAGTGCCGTGTTGACCGCCGTCGTCGTCTTCCCGACGCCGCCCTTCCCACCCACAACCGTCAGTACGTCCCCCGTCATGTTCCGTCGTAGGTACTCGGCACTCAAATAAATACTGCGTTGTGTGCCAGCCGTTTTAAGACAAGCTGACACGTCTGAAACACCTCTTCCCGGCCGCCGCCGAGTCCGTAGAGTCGCAAACTTAAACCCGGCCGTCGCACAGGTTCAGCTATGTCAGACCGCGTGGGGTTGGTGGAACGTTCGCTCTCGACTCCGACTCGCGAGGAGTTCGACGGACGGGTCGACGAGCAGGCGACGTTCCTCCGGGCGGCAATCGACAGCGGCGAACTGGACACCGAAGACTTCGCAGTGGGACTCGAACTCGAAGTGTACGCCGTCGACGACGACGGCCGGCTCGCACGGATTCCCGCCTCCGTGTTCGAGGCCTGCAACAAGGAACTGGGCCTCCACAACGCGGAACTCAACACCGACCCGGACCCGTTCACCACGGCTGGAATCGAGGCACAGGCGGCCGCCCTCCGCTCCCAGTGGGAGCGTGCAACGGCGGCGGCCGGGGACGCGGCCCGTGAACTCGTCCTCGATTCCATGTGGACAGTTCCACCGACCGACGGAAGTCACCCGTACCTCTCCGCGATGGACGACCGCGAGGGTGTGACCGTCCCGCGGAACATGCGGCCAGCACCCCGCTACTGGGCCATCGACCGCGACGTGGCTCGGCACGCCGGCGGTGAACTCTCGTTCGACGTACCCGGTGCGACCGTCGAATTCCCGTCGATTCTGTTCGAGTCGCTCGCGACCTCGATACAACCCCACCTCCAGATTCCCTCGACGGAATCGTTCCCGGCCTACTACAACGCCGCGGTCCGGACCCTCGGGCCGGTACTCGCACTCGCCACGAACTCCCCGTTTCTGCCCGGCGACCTGTACGACGAGGGCACCGACCCGCGGGCACTGCTTGCGGACACCCACCACGAACTCCGTATCGCCGCCTTCGAGCAGTCGGTCAACTACACCGACCCGCCGAAGTGTCGCGTCCCCGAGGACATCGAGACGACGGCGGACGTGGTGTCGTCCGTCGTCGCGGACCCGCCCGTCGCCCCGTTCCTCTCCGAGTGGGTCGACGACGGCGACGGCGAGGAGTTCGTGGACAACTTCTGGGAGTACGACCACAAGCGCGGCACCTACTGGCGGTGGCTCCGGGCGGTCATCGGCGGCGACCCGGTCGACGGCGCGGGCGACGGTCGCTCGATTCGCATCGAGTACCGTCCGCTTCCGACCCAACCCTCCGTCCGCGACATCGTCGGTTTCCAGTGCCTCGTCTGTGGCCTCGTGGTCGGCCTCGTCGCCGCCGACCACCCGCTCGCGGAACTGGACTGGGCCGCGGCCGAACGCTCGTTCTACGCGGCCGTCGAGGACGGCATCGACGCGGACCTCGCGTGGGTGACCGCCGACGGCGACCGGACGAGCGACAGCGAGACGATTTTCGCCGAGGTGTTCGAGTACGCCCGCCGCGGCCTCCGCGAGCGTGGCGTCGAACCGGCGACCGTCGACCGCTACCTCGCCCCGATCGAGGCCCGGTGGGACGCCGGGACGACGCCGAGTGCGTGGAAGATAGCGCAGGTGCGGGACGCGCTCGACGACGGGGCGACGCTCGCCGACGCCCTCGCCCGGATGCAGGCCGAGTACCGCCGCCGCTCCCGTGACTGCGAGACGTTCGCCGACTGGCTCTGAAACTACCGCTCGCGCGCGCCGGTCCCGGCCCGAGACACCGCCGACAGGTCGATTTCGCCGCCCGGCATCGGCACGCCCTCGAAGGGGTCCTCGGCCAGCAAGAGCGACCCGTCGAGGTCCACGTAGTCGACAAGTGGCGCGAGGTGTGCGGCCGCCGCGATGGACGCGTTCGTCTCGGTCATACACCCGAGCATCACCGCGAGACCACATGCGCGAGCGGCGTGGCACATCTCTACGACCGTCCCGACGCCGCCACTCTTGGTGAGCTTTAGGACTGCGATGTCGACCGATTCCGCGATGCGGGGCACGTCTCCCGGGACGACGCAACTCTCGTCGGCGGCCACGGGGAGTTCGCCCGCCTCGCGGACCCGCTTGAGGCCAGCCACGTCGTCGGCCGGGACCGGTTGCTCGACGAACTCGACGCCGTGGTCGGCGAGAAACTCGGTCATCCGGACGGCTTCCATGGGGTCCCACGCACCGTTCGCGTCCACGCGGAGAGTCACCTCGGGTGCGGCGTCGCGGACGGCCCGGACGATGTCCCTGTCGCGGTCGGTGCCGAGTTTCAGCTTCAGGATACTGTACTCGGCGGCGGCCGACTCGGCTCTCTCGGCCATTCGGTCGGTGTCGTCGAGTCCCACGGTGAACGACGAGGTGGGACGCTGCGTCGCGTCGAGGCCCAACAGTCGGTACAGCGGCACGTCGAGACGCTTGCACGCCAAGTCGTGGAGTGCCACGTCGACCGCGGCACGCGCACCGGGAGACGCCTGCGGCCCGCCAGCAGTCGTGACCAGTTCCTCGCCGATTCGTTGGCGTTCGTGTGGGTCACCGACCGCCTCGACGGCCGCGAGCAGGTCCGGAAGGACCGACTCGACGGTGGCGCGGTCCTCGCCGTAGTAGTCGCTCGGAGCGGCCCCGCCGACGCCGACCCGGCCGCTTTCGTCCTCGACGCGGACGACCACGTTCCCGGCGACTTCGGTCGTGGCCCGCGAGATGCCGAACGGCGTCTCCAGCGGGAGGTCGCGCCACGCGAAGGCAGTCGTGAGCGTCATAGCAGGGGGTCGAGAATCTCGTCGGCGTCGAACCGGACGGGGTCGGTCGCGGGTGCGTCGATGGCGTCGCCGTACTCGGAGAGGACATCACGGGCCGCCCCGTCGCCGTCGAGCGTTGCGGTGTTGAGACACCCGGCGGCGACGCTCGTCTCCCGAACCGGCCGCGCGAGGTCCTCGTAGAGACGGCCTACGTCCGAAACGGCCGGGATTGGGAAGGACTCGTAACCGTGAACGACCTCGCGCCCGGCCTCGTGACAGAGGACCAACGCGTCGGGCATCGCGCCGTGGAGGATGCCACACGTGACCGCAGAGTAGGCGGGGTGGGTAATCGCGCCCTGTCCCTCCACGACCAGCAACTCGTGGTCGTCGCCGCGTTCGCGGACCATCCGCTCGACCGCGCCGGCGGTGAAATCGGAGACGGTGCGGTCGATGGGGATGCCCCAGTCCTCGATGACGATACCGGTCTGGCCCGTCGGGACGAAGGCGGCGTCGATGCCGCGCGCGTCTGCGGCCGCGACCAGTTCGACGCTGGCGGTCATCTTCCCCGTCGAGCAGTCGGTGCCGACGGTCAGGACCACGTCCGCGGCCACCTCGGCGGCCCGCCCCTCCGCGACGGTCAAGTCGTCGGGCGGTTTCCGCACGTCCCAGATGTCGCCGCCGTGTTCGGCGGCCAGCGTCCGGAATTCCGCGTCCTCTTCGAGGAAGTAGTGCAGACCCGAAACCACGCCACAGCCGCGCTCGAGCGCGCCGCGCACGTCCGGCCGCCAGGACTCCTCGAAGCCGCCGCCGATTGGCGCGATGCCGACGAGGAGCGCGTCGAACGGTTCGGGTACGTCGTCGACACTCTCGACGATGGGGGCGTCCTGCACGTCCGGGAGGAAGTCGGCGACGCGGCGGCCGGCGTTCTCGCGGTCCAGCACGGCCACCACATCGTGGTCCGCGTAGCGCAGGACGCCCACGGCGGTCTTTGCCCGGTCCGGGAACTGCTCGTGGGCGAGGATGGCGACGTCCATGCCCGAACTCCCACGGGCATGGGCTTAAACGCGTGGTCAGACCGTCCGTAGCTGGACCGTCCAGAAGTCGTGGAACGCGTTCCCGAGTGCCGACTCCGGGTCGCCGGTGGCGTCGACGGTGGCCGTCGCGTCCGCAATCTCGCCGAACTCGTCGAGGACGGTCCGCTCGCCGACGACGTACAGGCGGTCGGTCGTGCGTTCTTCGAGGGCGGCGAGACAGCGGTCGAGGTGGGTCTCTATCTGCTCGTCGCGCAGTCGCTCGAAGCGGGCCTGCGAGAACCCACCCTTGGAGTGTTGGCTCTTCAACTCACCCTCGAACCCGTGGAAGGCGACGCGCTCGCGGCCGTCGTACTCGCCCATTGCGAACAGGTCCGACCGCACCAGCGCGAGGGTGAACTCCCCTCGCGGGCGGAACCACGAGCGGTCGAGCGTCACCGCGTCGTCCCACCCGGCGAAGGGGGCGGGTGGTGCAGGCACCGACAGTGTCGCACTCACGAGGCCGGCGTCGTCCGCGACGGCGAGACAGGGTGCGGCCCGCGAGACCAGTGCCGACCGCTCGCCGAAGGCGTCCCTGACGGCGGGTTGTGGCTCGTCGGCGACGTAGGCGGTCAGCACGCTCTCGGGGCCGGATTCGAGAGAGACGAGGCGGTCGAGGACGGCGTCGAGGCGGTCGCCGGACAGCGACTCCGACCGTCGGAAATCGAGACGTTCCCCGCTCTCGTCGCGGAGTCGTTCGACGGTTCCTTCGAGGTCGGCGATGCGGTCTTCGAGGCGGTTGACCCGCTCTTCGGCCCGCTGGCGTTCGCTGACCGCGTCGCTCCGTCGCTCCTGTTCGGCGTCGAGTTGTCGTTCGAGGTGGTCGTTCTCGGCTTCGAGGTCGGCGATTCGCTCCTTCAACCCCGCACGCCCCAGCAACCGGTCGAGCATCACCGGAGACGCGGCGGGGGCAGGCTTAAATTGCGTGGCCGTCGCTTCGCTCGCTCCCGGGGAGACCGCCGGTCAATTCGAGCAGTCGCTCGGCCCGGTCGGCGGTAGCGAGCAGCACTTCCCGGAGCGTGGGCGGGTTCCTAACCCGTGTCTCCTCTAAGAGGTCCCGTGGTACCGCGAGCGTGTCCTGTGGCACTCGCTCGTCGCCCGTCACCGGGAAGTGCGTCGTGTCCAGTTTCATCACGAGGGGCGTGTCCGTCCGCTCGATACCCTCGCCGCTCGTGTACAGTTGCTCGTTGACCCGCTCGTGCTGTGCGCGACACATCGCCGGCCGGTCACGGTCCGTCGGTTCGACGTACACCCGACCGAGGTAGTACCCACGCGAGAACGGCTCGAACATGCTACGTGTACACGTACCACACTCGGCGTACAAAAGTATTCGCCGGTGGGCTTATACCGTCGTGCAAACAGCGCGCTCGGACCCACGGTGCGGGAGCGACACGGCTTTACTCGCGGGACGTTGGGAGTCCCCATGGAGTTCGGCCGGCGACTCGTACCCGAACGGTGGGCGGAGTACTACCTCGGGAACACGCCGAGTCTCGTCTGGTTGGTGGTCGGGAACGCCGTCGCCATCCTCGTCGGCATCCGCTACTACGTGGAGACGATGCCGGGTGTCTCGACGTTTTTGTGGCCGCTGTACGCCGACTCACCCACCGCCGTCTTCCTCATGACGCTCTCGCTCGTGACGCTGGTGCCGTTCCTCGGCCGCAGTCTCGACGCGGTGCCTCGTACCCGCGTGTTGGCGTACCTCCACACCATCGCGTTCGTCTGGTTGGTCAAGACGGGACTGTGGACTGTCGTGGCACTCAACCTCGGCTTCGAGGCATATTTCCCGGCCGTGTGGGCGTACTTCGGCATCATCCTGACCCACCTCGGGTTCGTCGCGGAGGCGTACCTGATTCCTCACTACTCGGTGACGACCCGCGGTGCCCTCGCGACCGCACTGGTCCTCGCGCTCGGGAACGACGTGCTCGACTACGGCTTCGGGTTCTACCCGCCCCTGCGCTACGACCCCGGGTTCGCGCTCGCTGCGGCGAGCGTTCTCCTGTCAGTCGTGGCCGTCGGCCTCGCCGCGCTCGCGTTCGACAGTAACTAGTTCAAAACGACGCTTGAACGCTTTCGTGCCGTCTGTAGCGTCGAGTGTTCCCCATAAACGGTCTCGAACGGATGTTCGCTTTTTTGTATGGGAGCGGCGAACAGCGTGGTACATGCGTTCACGTCAGGCAGTCTTCGTCGGTCTCCTCGTCGTCGCTGGCGTCACCGCCGCGCTGGTCCCTGTGGCTGGTGTCGCGACCGACGGGACCACACCGGCCGCGACAGCCGGCCAAGCCGACAACGGGTCCGCGACGCCGTCGATGGGCGCGCAACTCTCCTCGTTCATGGCCGCACAGTCGGCCGAGGCGAACGGCTCCGTCGATTCGGGGATGTGGGCAGCAGAGTTCAACGAATCCGCCGACAAGGCCCGGACCGTCCGCGCTCGGACCGCGACGCTCGAACGGCGGCTCGACCGCCTCGAAACACAACTCGACGGCCTCGAAGCACGACGCGAGGCCGGTGACCTGAACGAGGCGGCGTACCTCGCACGGGCGAGTCAACTCACCGCGCGAATCGACGCCCTCCAGCGGTCGATAGACCGGACGGAATCGGCGGCGACGAGTGCCGGTGTGAACACGTCAGAGTTGTCCCGCCTGCGTGAGGTGGCAAGCGAAGCCAGCGGCCGTGCAGTCGCCCGCAACGCACGGAACCTCTCCGTCGTGAACCCCAGCGCGCGTGGGCAAGGGCCCGGAGACGCGGGACGCCCGACGGAGGCCGGACAGCCCTCGGACACGGGACAACCGGCTGACACCGGCTCGCCGGAAAACGGCGGACAGCAGAACGCGACGGACGCTGGCGGCCGGCCGGGAAACGCTCCGTCTGACGGTGGCGCGTCGGGTGGCCCCGGCCCCGCCGACGACTCCGACCGGACGAACGACGACGACCGAGCGGGAAACGGTAACGGCGGGTCGGCCGGGAGTGACGACAGCGGACGGGCAGACGACGGCAGTAGCGGTCAGTCCGGCACGAACGGCGGCACCCAAGCCGGCGACAGTGGCGGGAGCCAAGCCGGGGAGAGCGGCGGTGGTCCGTCGGGAAATAGCGGCGGTGGCGACGGTACCGGCGACAGTTCCGGCGGCGACAGTGCAAGCGACAGCTCCGGCGGTGGAGCAAGCGATAGTTCCGGTAGTAGTGGGACCAGCGGCAACTCTGATGGCGGTGGAGCAAGCGATAGTTCCGGTGGCGGTAGTGCTGGTGACAGTTCCGGCGGCGGTAGTGCTGGTGACAGTTCCGGCGGCGGTAGTGCTGGTGACAGTTCCGGCGGCGGCTCCGGGAGTAGTGGAGCCGGTGGCAGTTCCGACGGTGGTGGCGCGGGCGATACCTCCGGCAGTGGGGGGGCTAGCGACAACCCCGGCGGCGGAAGCGGCTCGAACGCCCCGTAATCGACCGATGGGGCGGTGACGGTTCGGTCGGACGCCGCTCACCGCACGCAGTCAGCCTTTTCACCACCCATCGCTTACGTCCGGTAAATGGACTCCGCAGAACTACTCGACCTTCTCGGTAACGAGAACCGGAGGCGAATTCTGCGGCTGCTCGCCCGGAAACCCTGTTACGTGACCGAAATCAGCGACTATCTCGGCGTGAGTCCCAAGGCCGTCATCGACCACCTGAGAAAACTGGAGGCGGCCGGCCTCGTCGAGAGCAGGACGGACGACCAACGCCGGAAGTACTACTTCATCTCCCAGAACCTCCGGCTGGAGGTCAGCGTCTCGCCCCACGGCTTCGGCGCGAAGAGTGCCTATCCGGCGCGGGGGAACCTCGACGTGGGGGCGAGCTGTCGGTACCTCAAAATCGACATCAGCACGCCGGACCAGACGGACGTGTCCGACCTCGCGGCCGAACTCCGCCAACTCGACCGCCTCTCGAACGAACTCTCGATGGCACAGCGGTGGGTTCAGGGACGGCTGACGGAGGTGATGGAGCGGCTCGACGAGGAGTTCGGCGCGGAGGACACGCGCCTGTACGCCGACCTCATCGAGGCGGTGACCGACACGCCGGTAACGGTGACGGACCTCGCTGAAGCCGTCGACGCCCCGCTGCCGGTCGTTCGTGACGCACTCGAAACGCTGTCCGAACACGGTGTCGTCCGGCAGGACGGCGACCGCTGGCGACTCGACGAGTGAGTCAGATGTCCCGTGTCAGTCCGGCCCGCAGGTCCCGACCGAAGTAGTGGCCGAGGACGCCGGCGACGCTCCCGCCCAGTGCCCCGAGGACGACCAGCGGCACGCCGAGGCCGAGCGTCGCCAACACCAGATTGCCGACCGTCGTCCCGACGGCGGAGGCGACACCGCCGCCGACGAGTAGTTCGAGGTACCGGCGTCGGTCACCGGCGAGGCCCGTCCCGAAGCCGACGAGCGCGATACCGAGATACCCCGCGAGACTGCCCAGCGGGAGGACCGTCCCCGCGAGGAAAACAGCGGCGAGTGCGAGGACGACGACGAGGAGGAACGACCGCACGGAGAACACCGTCCCCGGGGTCGGGACGCGCGACCGGACGCGCCCCCGGAGCGTCGTCTTCTCCGTGTCTCCGGTCCGGTCCGGCGACTCGGCGGGTCCGGCCTGCTCGTCGCCCCCGAGTATCGACTCGTCCAGCGGTGCCGTCTCCTCGGTACGGGTTCGCTGGTCGGTCCGCTCTCCCATACCGGGCGTAGGTCGCGCGCGGAGGTGAGTCTTTTCCCGGGAAAGGGTGGTTTCAAGTCCGACCGTCCGGTACCGGAGGGTATGAACCCAGGGGACCGGGTCCGGGTCGAGCGCGCGGACCAACGCTACGAGGGCGTCCTCCTGCCCTCGACGACGGCGGACAACCTCGTCGTCAAACTGCCGAGTGGCTACAACGTCGGCGTCGACAGGGCCGACGCGACGGTCGACGTACTCGAATCGGATGTCTACGACGTGGCCGACGCACAGGACACCGACAGTGCGTCCGAAATCGAGTTCGACGACGACCTGCCGACGATAGCACTCATCTCCACCGGCGGGACCATCGCCTCGACAGTCGACTACCGAACCGGTGCCGTCACCGCACAGTTCGACGCCGAGGACGTACTGCGGGCGGTGCCGGACCTCGCGGGCCGGGCGAACTACCGCGGGCGCGTCGTCGCCAACATCCTCTCGGAGAACATGACGCCCGACGTGTGGCAGGAACTCGCACACGCGGTCCACGAGGAAATCGAGGCCGGGGCGGACGGCGTCGTCGTGATGCACGGCACCGACACGATGCAGTTCTCGGCGTCGGCACTCGCGTTCATGCTCGACACGCCCGTTCCGGTCGTGTTCACGGGGAGCCAGCGGTCGGCCGACCGCCCGTCTTCGGACAACGTGATGAACGCCGTCTGTGCCGTCGAGGCGGCCAAGGCCGACTGTGCGGAGGTGCTGGTCTGTATGCACGAAGACGAGGCCGACGAGGCCTGCGCGCTCCACCGCGGGACGCGGGTACGGAAGAACCACACCTCCCGCCGTGACGCCTTCGAGACGGTCGGCGCGAAACCGCTGGGGCGGGTCGAGTACGAGACAGAGGACGTGACGTTCCACCGCGACCACGCCGAGCGCGGCGCGACGGACCTCGCCATCGCGCCTGCCCTCGAAACCGACGTGGAACTCGTGAAGTTCACGCCCGGGGCCGACCCCGCGTTACTGGAGACGGCCGCCGACGGTGCCGCCGGCGTCGTCGTCGAGGGGACGGGGCTGGGTCACGTCAACACCGACTGGATACCCGTCGTCGAGGACCTGACCGCCGACGGAACGACCGTCGTAATGACGAGTCAGTGCCTCGAAGGCCGGGTCTGTGACCGCGTGTACGACACCGGGCGGGACCTGCTCGACGCCGGCGTCGTCGAAGGCGAGGACATCCTCCCCGAGACGGCGAAGGTCAAACTGATGTGGACGCTCGCCAACGCTGACAACCCGGCCGACGCGATGAGGCGGTCGCTGGCGGGTGAGAGACAGGACCGGTCCGTCCCGTGGGAGTGACGGGCGACGGTGGCACGACGGTCCGGCAGGCCCGCCCGGCCGACCACGACGCCGTCGCGTCGTTCACGACCGAGACGTGGGCCGACCGCGACGTGACGGACTACGTGCCGCGCGTCTTCCCCGAGTGGGTCGAGAGCGACGGCCCGGACCAGCGGACCCTCGTCGCCGAGCGCGACGGCGATGTCGTCGGGCTCTGTCAGGGGGTGTTGCTCTCCGACCACGAGGCGTGGGCACAGGGTATCCGCGTTCACCCCGACCACCGCGGGACTGGCGTCGCACGCGCGCTCAACGACCGAGTGTTCGACTGGGCCGCCGAGTGCGGTGCGACGGTCTGCCGTAACCTCGTGTTCTCGTGGAACCGTGCCGGACTCGCCACGTCACGCCGACTCGGGTACGACGCCGCCGCGTCGTTCCGGTGGGTCCACCCGGAACCGGACGCCGACGCCAGTGTCGACACGGACCGCGTGGTCACCGACAGTCCGGACGCCGCGTGGAGTTGTTGGTGCCGGAGCGACGCCCGCGACGCCCTCGGTGGCCTCGCGCTCTCGCTCTCGGAGTCGTGGGCGATACAGGAACTCACCCGTGAACACCTCCGTCGAGCCGCCGCGGAGACGCGGGTGTTCACGGTCGGTGATGGCGACGGGACGCGCGGACTCGCCTACCGAGTGCGAGACTACGAACGGGAGGCCGACGGGAACCGATGGGCCGAGTACGGGGTGGCGGCGTGGGCCGACCTCCCGACGGCACGGACGCTCTTCGCGGCGATAGCTCGCGACGCGGCCGACGTCGGGGCGGCCCGGACGCGCGTCCTGATACCCGAGACGCCGCGACACGTCGCCGACGCGGCGGCCGCCGGCGTCACGCTCGACGACGGCGGCGACTTCGTGTTCGAGGCCGACCTCACGGGCCGAGTCACCCGCCGCTGACGGGCGGGAACAGCGCGAGTTCGTCGCCCTCGGCCAGTTCCGTCTCACGCCCGTCGCCCTCGACGAACGGGTTGTCGCCGTTGTGGAGGACGCGGATGTGGTCGCGCAACTCGTCGTCGTCGTTCAGGACCTCGGACCGGAGTTCCGGGTGGGCGTCGAGGAGGGCGTCGAGTGCCTCGCCGAACGTCGCGCCCGGCCCCACGTCGACGGTTACGTGTTTGTCCCCGACAGTCTCCGCGAGATTGGCGAACAGCTTCCACTCCATGCCCGGGAGAGGGCGCGCGGCGACAAAGAGGGTTCCGGGGTTCAGTTCCCCCCGCGTGTCCGCACGTGTTTGCTCGACTAACATCGGAAACGCCGTTGCGTGTGAGAGACGACTACGGGGGACAGCGTTCGTCGGCGGTTTTATTCTGTCCCCTGTCGGAGTAGGGGACATGGCGTCCCGGCCCGTGTTCGTGCAAGCGCGCGTCGCCGTGCTGTTGACGACAGCCGTCGCGTTGTTATCTTTTACCACGGGTGTTCTCAACATCGGGGCGACGACCGTCTCCGGTCCGCTGTCGCCGTACATCCCGGCGTCCGTGGAGCGAGCCGCCGGGTTCACGGGCGCGCTCACCGGCTTTCTCGTACTGGGGAGTACGCTCGGCCTCCGCCGTGGGCTTCGCCTCGCGTGGTACTCCACGCTGTTGCTGATGCCCGTCACGGCGGTACAGGGGCTGGCACAGTCGAACGTCATCTCGTACCCGCTCGTCGTGCTGTCGCTGCTGTCGATACCGACCCTCCTCGTCAACTTCCGGCGGTTCGACCGGCGCGTCGACCTGTCGACGACGCAGTTGGCGGCACTGGCGGCACTCGTCGGGACGATGCTGTACGGGACGGCCGGGGCGTACACGCTCCGCGAGGAGTTCGACGGGGTCGTCACGCTGACTGACGCGTTCTACTACACCATCGTCACCGCAAGTACCGTCGGCTACGGCGACGTGACGGCCACGTCACAAGGGGCGCGACTGTTCTCGATGTCCGTGGTCGTCCTCGGGACTGCGAGTTTCGCGCTGGCACTCGGGTCGCTCCTCGGCCCCGCCATCGAGGCCCGCCTCGCGACTGCACTCGGAACCATGACCGACAAACAACTGGAACTGCTCGAGGACCACGTTCTCGTCCTCGGCTACGGCGACCTGACCGAACCGATAGTCGACGAACTCGAATCGGTAGCCGAGTTCGTCGTCGTCACACCGGACACGGAGACGGCGGCACGCCTCCGAAACCGCGACATCCACATCCTCACCGCGGACCCGAGCGACGAGGAACCGCTCGAACGCGCCGGTATCCGGGACGCCCGTGCCGTCGTCGTGGCGACCAACAACGACGCCAACGACGCCCTCGCCATCCTCACCGCGAAGGCACTCAATGCCGACGTGCGCGTCGTCGCGGCCGCCACCGACCGCGAGAACGTCGAGAAACTCCGCCGTGCGGGCGCGGACACTGTCATCAGCCCCGCGGTCATCGGCGGGCACCTCATCGTCGAGTCGGCACTCGGCGACGACAACGCCGAGTCGCTCGCCGAGGCACTGTTGGACGAACCGCCCGCAGAAACCGACTAACTGAAGTTCCGGTCCACGATGGCGACGTCGCAGTCGAGGTCCGCCAGTCGCTCGAAGGTCGGCGGCGAGATGAACCGCGAGGCGGCACTCCGGTCCATGCTCGCGCCGATGATGACGAGGTCGTACTGTCTCGCGTGGTCGGCGAGGAACTGCTCGATACTCGACCGGGCGACGCGCGTCTCGATGGCTCCCGCGAAGGGTTCGACGAGGTCGGCGAGCATCGACTCCGCCCGACGGCGGCTCTCCTCCTCGCCGATACAACTCGCGACGCCGACCTGGCCGGTGCCCCGGGCCAACCGGAGCGCGAAATCGACCATCGCGTGTGCCACGTCACCGGCCCGCCTGACGGGAACGAGTACGTGACGCCACTCCGTCCGCTCGTCCTGAGACCGGTGGACGAGTACGTCGGTGTTACCCCGAAATAGCGACCGGATGAACGGCGAGAGGCTCCCGTGTCGCTGTTCGTACGGTGTGGCCACGAGGTCACAGTTCGTCTCGGCGGCCGCGTCGAGTACCGTGGTCGCCGGGGTTCCGCCACCGACAGCGACGACGACTTCGCAGGGGACGCCGACTTCTGTCTCGATGCGGTCGGCCCGTTGTTCGAGTCGCTTGGCCGCTGTCGCGACTGTCTCGGCCGCTTCCCGCGTCGCCTCCCCGTCACCATCGTCGTCGAGGAACTGCCGTTCCGCCTCGGCGACCGACTTCTCGTCGACGATGTCGAGGAGTACCACCTTGCCAGCGTCGTGGCTGGCCGCGAGGCGCGCGCCGAGCATCGCCGTCCGACCGGCTGTCTCGGTCCGCATCGGAATCAACACGTGGTCGTCGCCCTTCGTCGACTGGTAGAGGTACTCGGCTCGCTGCTCGTAGAACTCGCGTCGCCAGAGGACGAAGACGGCGGCGACCAGCGAACTCGACAGAAGGACGCTGAGAACGTACGTACTCTGCGTCGTCTGAGTGAAATCGACGACGTAGACGAGCAGAGCGGCCGAAAACGCCGACGGCTCCTCCACGTCGAGGAGCCACGTCACGCCGCCGGTCAGGAGGACACCGAGTGCGACCGCGCCCGGTGAGACGCTGACCGCCTCCGGTGTCGTCTGGTACCAGAGCCGACTGACCAGTTCCAGCGACACCCAGCCACAGGCCGCACCGCCGGTCAATCCGCCGACGAAGCGGCGGGGCGAGGCGTACCGACTCTCGGGCTGTGAGAACAGCGTGTACGTCCCGGAGGCGAGCGGCGGGAACAGGAGGAACGGGAGTTCCGTCACCGCGTTCGAGAGTGCGGTCACTACACCCATCAGCAGCGGGAGCAAGAGCAACACGGAGAT
The DNA here is from genome assembly GCF_023028225.1 of Halorientalis litorea. Taxonomy (NCBI): domain Archaea; kingdom Methanobacteriati; phylum Methanobacteriota; class Halobacteria; order Halobacteriales; family Haloarculaceae; genus Halorientalis; species Halorientalis litorea. The sequence goes on along the minus strand of NZ_CP095482.1, from coordinate 885,540 downwards.
GTGGACGAGGTTCCGGGTGTTTTCGAGCCAGCGTCGAAAATCCTGTACCTCCCGTCGCTCCAACCGCCGGAGACGCGTCGTCACGGCGCGCAGACGCTCCCGGACCTGTTCGAGCATGGTAGTCAATACGCTGGCTGACACAAAGCGGTTGTGACCTTACAACCGCGTCGCCGCGTCGAGACTGAGCCGAATCGCCCGCTCGACGTTGTTCTTTGCCTTCGAAGGTAACTCTCCGTCGTCCGTTTCGCCCTTCTGCGTTCCCTCCACCAAGTTGCCGTCGACCGTACAGATGGCTCCAGCACGCATCCCGCGGCGGCGAGCGAGCGAGAATATCGCGGCGGCTTCCATCTCGACTGCCAGCAGCCCGGCGGCTTCCCAGTCCGCGACGTACTCCTCTGTCTCCGCGTAGAACGCGTCGTCCGTGACTATCGGCCCGACGTGCACGTCCTCGTCGTTCCGCTCTGCCGCATCGACCAGTTCCGAGAGCACCGCGTAGTCCGGCACGGCTGGTACCGTCTCACTCTCGTATCGCTTCGTCGTCCCCTCGTCTTTGCCCGCGCCCGTCGCTACGACCATGTCTCCGATTTCGATGCCCGACTGCAACGCGCCGGTCGTCCCCACCCGGATGACGGTTTCGACGCCGACGGCGTCGAGTTCCTCGATGGCGACTGCGGCGGACGGCGACCCGATACCGGTCGAGCAAATCGTCAGGTCGCGCCCCTCGTACGTCGCGTTGACGAGTCTGTACTCCCGGTTCTGTGCGACGACGGTCGACTCGTCACAGTGGTTGGCGATGCGGTCGACTCTGTCGGGGTCGCCCGGGACGAGCGCGATGTCGTGGAGGTCGCCCGATTCGACGAGGAGGTGTGGCTGTTTCGCCATACCGTCGTTTGGGCGACCGGCTACAAAACGGCTGTCAGTCGCGATAGCGACGCGGCTATGCTACGGCGTCGTCGTCGCCCCCGAGGAGCGACTCGACGTAGGGAATGCCGTCGTGTGTATCGAGGAACTGCTTCAGCCGGTAGAGGCCGCGAGCCGGGAATCCGATGAGGAAGAACACGAATGCGGTCAGGAACAGACGAGTTACCGGTATCGGGAGCAACTGCTGGGGCGTCACCGATTCGGCCATCAACAACCCGAACACGAAGATACCGGCATAAATCGAGTGCCGACCGAGGCTCCCGACGAACGACCACCGGGCACTCTCCGACTCCGCCGCATCGAGTTCTGTTCCGGGTGCGGGACCGCTTTCGGGGACCGACTGCTCCGGTGGCGACGCTGGTACTGGCTCGGGCGTCATCTGCCACCACACGCGGCCGACACCCACGTCCTTCGATTCGAGTTCACCACGCTCGACGAGACTCTCCAGCCGATTGAGCGTCGCTCGCTTTCCGATAGGGAGTTCGTCGGCTACCTCAGACGTCGTCAGTACGGGGTCGTCTGTCGTCTCGAACACCGCGACGATGTTCTCGTCGCGGGCCTTCTGGGCTGGTGCCTGTGGGTAGTCGTCCGACCCCGCTCCTGAAGGCATACACCTGCATATTTCGTGTGTCCGCATTAAGTTTGGGGAGTATAATCACGCAAGATAGCCACTTCGTATGCGCGAAATAAGCTTCACGGCAGGCAAGGTTTATGTTCTTGGCTCTCTCAACGGGAAGTAGGAGCGTGGGACTGCGGGGATGCTCGTCCCTGCTCTCTGTCCACGTATCCGAAACCCCGACCCGACCCCCGTCCAACACCACCGGGCCGCGGTTCCCCCTCATCCCGACGTTTCTCCTTTCCGAACGCACTCAAAGGCCTCCTACAGCAGTGAACAACAGGAGGTTGTGGGCTCCGGGGCCGAGACCCACCGCCGCAACGACTCCGAGGAGCGCGTTCGCCTGTGTCGGTTCCGCTTCGGCGAAGTCCGTGAACAGGACGAGGACGCCGGTACCGATACCCAGTTTGACGAGGACGAACAGCCACCCGCTCCCGATGACCGGTTCCGTTGGAAGCGCGCCAGCGAACTCCATTATCGCCCGCGGCAGCGGGCTTCGCTCCCCGACGCCGAACAGGTCGACGCCGATGGCAGTGGAGACGCCGTCGAGCGCGTGTCCGAACACGACGACCGGCCCCACGGCTCCAACCCGTTCCGGGACGGACTCGTAGACGCGTCCGAGGAGCCAGTAGGCACCCGCGGCGAGGGCGAGACTCGCGACGAGGCCGGCGACTGGATACACCACACTGACCGTTCCGCGACTGACTCCGACTCGGAGTACCGTGGCTACCGCAACCACCCCGGTGACGACACCGACCGACCCGATACCGACCGCGACCCGCTCTCCGTCTGCTGCCGCGAACGCTGCCCAGACGCCGCCTGCGACGAGGAACGTCGTCACGTACACCGCTGGCGCGGCGAACAGCGGCACGAGTTGGGGCGGCGCGGCGTCGAGTTGGACGAGCGCGTGGAGTGCCGCTCCGACGACCATCCACGGTGCGAAGCCGACGACGACGCGGTCGGTGACGCGGGGGCGGAGCACGGCGAGGGCTCCACCGACGGCGACGCTTCCAACGAGGAGCACGACCAGATACGGCACCGGCGGGACGACGAGGCCGCTGGGCAGTATCCCTGCGACGACGTTGAACATATCTGAGAGGGCGTGTCCCCTACCGAAAGGGTTCCGGTCCACACACCGGCTTTTTGTCCTCACTCCGACTATCGGAGGCATGGACGTTCCGGCGCGTATCGACCACACGGTTCTCGGTCCGACGACGACTGACGAGGCGGTTCTCTCCTGTCTCGACGAGGCTATCGAACACGGAATGAACGCGTGCGTTCCGCCCTGTCACGTCGACTTGGCGACGAACTACGCGCCGGACACCACCGTGGCAACCGTCGTGGGGTTCCCACACGGCCAACACGAGACCGGAGTCAAAGTCGCGGAAGCCGAACAGGCCCGCACGGACGGTGCCGACGAACTCGACGTCGTTGCGAACGCCGGCCTGCTGAAAGCCGGTGCCGACGACGCGTATCGCCGCGACATCGCGGAGACGGTCGCCGCCGTCTCCGCGCCGGTGAAAGTCATCGTCGAGGCACCGCTGTTGACCGACGCGGAACTGGACCGTGCCTGTGAACTGGCGGCCGACGCCGACGCCGACATACTCAAGACGGCCACCGGGTTCGCGGACGGCGGCGCGACGGTGTCGGCCGTCGAGCGGATGGCGGCGCACCGCCCGGTCAAAGCCAGCGGCGGTATCGGGTCGTGGGAGCGGGCCGAAGCGATGTTCGACGCCGGGGCCGAGCGAATCGGGGCGAGCAGTGGGGCGACAATCGCTCGGGAGTGGCGCGAGGCGACAGACGGCGTGTAGCCCGGCGACTCTCAGCCAATCGGCTCGAAAACCGGTGTTTCAGCGGTTTCATCGCGGGCATCTTCCGCCGTGCCGTTCACCGTGAGCGTGTACGACCCCGTGGCGTTCGCGAACCCGTACACGCCGACGTAGTAAGTCGCGTTCGTCCGGGGGACGTAGGTAATCGACTCGTTGTCGGCGATGCCGTCGCTCACCGCGAGCGGCACCACGCGGTCCGGGTCGACGAGTACCATGTCCAAATCTCCGACGCTACTCTCGAACTCGATACGGGCCGAGAGCTGCTGTCCGGCGGTGACGTTCACGGCGTACACGTCGACGTCGCCCTCGGTGATAGTGAGGCCCCCGTACGTCCCGTCACCGACTGCCGTCGCGTTCGCGAAACCGTCGTTGGGCTCCGTATCGAGGGGGCTGTCGCCGGTCCCGTTGTTCGGGGTCGATACTTGTGCCTGTACGGGGCCCGCGCCCACGGCGAGCGCGAGCGCGACGAGTACCACGAGCAATGTTCGTCCTGTCATGTGTGATGAAGCCCGGTGGGGGTCCGGGAGCAGCAACGCGGTTGTGGCGTTACCCCCGACAGGATTAGTTATACACTACCATGACAGCATGTGCCCGACGTTACCCGGAGCAACCCCAACCTATCCGACCGACGTGGTACGTACCCCGCTACTGACGGGTGATTCGTCGCCCTTTTGCCCGCCCGGACGAAAGGTATCGGTGATGGCCCGCTACCACATCGAGACGTACGGGTGTACCTCCAACAGAGGTGAGACCCAGCAGATAGAGCGGGCACTCAGAGACGGCGGCCACCACCCCGCCGACGGCCCCGAGGAGGCCGACGTTGCCATCCTCAACACCTGTACGGTCTTGGAGAAGACGGAGCGCAACATGCTCCGCCGGGCCGCGGAACTCGACGCCGAGACGCCAGGTGACCTCGTCGTGACTGGCTGTATGGCACTGGCACAGGGTGATATGTTCCGGGACGCCGACGACGTAGACGCCGAAGTCCTCCACTGGGACGATGTCCCGGAACACGTTCTGAATGGCGAGTGTCCGACCGTGACCCCCGACACCGAACCGGTCCTGAACGGCGTCGTCGGCATCCTCCCCATCGCCCGTGGCTGTATGAGCGACTGCTCGTACTGCATCACGAAGCAGGCAACCGGGCGTATCGACAGCCCATCTGTCGAGGAAAACGTCGAGAAAGCGCGCTCGCTCGTCCACGCGGGCGCGAAGGAGATACGTATCACTGGACAGGACACCGGCGTCTACGGCTGGGACCGCAATCACGGCGAGAGTCTCCTCCCGGAACTGCTCGACCGCATCTGTGCCCTCGAAGGAGAGTTCCGCGTCCGGGTCGGGATGGCGAACCCGAAGGGCGTCCACGGTGTCCGCGAGGAGTTGGCACGCGTGTTCGCCGAGAACGAGAAACTGTACAACTTCCTGCACGCGCCGGTCCAGTCGGGGAGCGACGACGTACTCGCGGATATGCGCCGCCAACACTCCGTCGCGGAGTACGTCGAGGTAGTCGAGACGTTCGACGAGTACCTGGACTACTGGACGCTCTCGACGGACTTTATCGCCGGGTTCCCCACCGAAGAACCCGAAGACCACGCACAGAGCCTCGCACTCCTGGGCGAGACGCGGCCCGAGAAAATAAACGTCACGCGGTTCTCCAAACGGCCCGGTACGGACGCCGACGACATGAAGGGCCTGGGCGGGCAGACGAAGAAGGACCGCTCGAAGGAAATGACCGAACTGAAGATGGACGTGGTGGCCGACGCCTACGAGTCGATGGTCGGCACCGAACAGTCGGTCCTGCTCACGGAGGACGGGCGCGAGGAGTCGCTGGTCGGCTACGACGAGGCCTACCGGCAGGTGGTCGTCGCGGACGGCGAGACACGCGGACTCTCGGTGGGTGACACGGTCGATGTCGAAATCACGAGCCACAACACCGTCTACGCGTTCGGCGAACCGCTGTAGACGCCCGCCGCTCAGTCGCGTTCCGACCCGCCGCCGTCGGCCCCCCACCGACCCCCGACGAGGCGGTCCACGTCCGTGTCCTCTTTCCACTCCCCGGCCTCTTTCGGGTCGACGTGGACGAACACGTCGTCGACCTCCGCGAGGTCTTGGACCCGGCTGATGATTTCGGTCTCGATGTTGTGTGCCTCCATGAGCGTCCGGTCGCCCTCCACTTCGATGTGCATCGAAACGTCGATTTCCGGGCCGACGTAGTGGGCGATGACGTCGTGGACGCCCTCGACGTCGGGATGGGCGAGCACCCTGCGGACGATTTCGGCGCGGAGGTCTTCGGGTGGGGCGGCCCCGACGAGGTAGTCCACGTTGTCCCGAACCACCTCGATACCGGTGTAGAAGATACCGATACCGACGAGGAGCGCGGCCGCCGGGTCCAACAACGGGAACCCAGCTGACGCACCGAGGACCCCCACGAGTGCGGCGACGGCGGTGAGGATGTCGTTGCGGTTGTCGACGGCCGTGGCCACGACGGCGGGCGAGCGGTGTTCCCGACCGACCGCCAGACAGTAGCGATACAGGAGGAACTTCGCGCCCGCCGCTACCGCGAGGACCGCTATCGCTGCCGGGTTCCGGGTGACTGTCACGTCGCCGCTCAGGAGCGTCGACCCGGCCTGCCAGAGGACGACGCCACCGGCCGCGAAGATGCCCATGGCGACGAACAACCCGACGAACGGCTCGATACGCTCGTGGCCGTGAGGGTGCTCGAAATCCGGTGGCTGTGTCGTCAGGTAGAGGCCGGCGACGATGACGACGCTGTAGGCGGTGTCCGCGAGGCTGTTGACCGCCTCGGACCCGACGGCGAGGCTCCCGGTGAGGTACCACACCGCTCCCTTGGCGAGGACGAGAGCACCGTTGACGGCGAGGACGAGAAGTCCGACCCGCCGGAGCGCGGACGCCCGTGCCATTACCCGCTCTTTCGTGACCGGGGATAAAAAGTCGCCCCACCGCGGTCGGTCACTCGACGCGCACGGCACGGCCTTCGCCGGGAACCGTCGTCCCGGACTGGGCGGCGAAGGCCTCGTGGAGGCGGTCGTAGGTGTCCTCGACGGCTTCGACGATGACCGACGTGTCGGAGATGACCGGCATGAAGTTGGTGTCGCCCTCCCAGCGCGGCACGACGTGCGTGTGGAGGTGGTCGTCGATGGACCCGCCGGCCGCGTCACCGCCGAGGTTACACCCGGTGTTGAACCCGTTCGGATGCATGGCGTCGTCGAGTGCGTCGAGGGTCCGCTGTTTCAGGCGCGCGTGGTCGAGGAGTTCCTCGTCGCTCAGGTCGCCGTACTCCCCGGTATGCTGTTCGGGGATGACCATCGCGTGCCCGGGGTTGTACGGGTAGTTGTTCAGGAGGACGAACGCGTGGTCGCTCCGCGCGACGACGTTGTTCTCGGCCTCGTCCTCGTCGTCGGCGAACGCACAGAACACACAGCCCTCCACGTCGGCGTTCTTGTCCGACCGCTCTATCCAGTCGATGCGCCACGGGGCGAACACCTGCTCCATACCAGCACTGTGCCCACCCACCGCCATATCACCGACGAAGCGGGTCCCGTGTCCGAGTGGGGTGTACAGGCTACTTATAAAAACTCCGGCCGTTTGTCCAAACTCGACCGAATAAACTGCTCAGGATTGTTTATAAACAGTCTAGGCGATTCTGAGGGCGTGGGCGGTAGAATTCGAGTCACGTCTGTCGAAAAACGGTCTAAACGATGTGGAACGGAATGGGGTTTTTATGCGGAACACTCGCCCAGTTCGAGGTGTAATGTCAGCCATCGACGGTTCCCCAGAGGGGATGACGGAGGACTGTGCGGAGTGTGGACGAGAGACGCCTCACGACGTTTCCGTGCAGATACTGACGGAGAGTTCCATCGCGAAGAACGCGGAGTTCTCGCGCGAGCCCTACCGGGTCAGCGAATGCCGCGTCTGCGGCGTCCAGACTGAGACCCGGATGAACAACCAGTAACGGGACTCCCTGTCACTTCCCCGCCCTCGACATCCCCCGTTTCGACTGCCGACCGGCGTTTTTAGAGTTGTGAACGAGTGGCCCGTCAGAGGCGAGTCGTGACCTCACACCCGTCCTCGGTGACGATGACGGTGTGTTCTTTCTGACTGACGAGGCAGCCCTCCGACTCCTTGAGGACGGGGTAGCCGTGGAGGATGTCCTGTCGCTTCAGGCGGCGCAGTGCCATCTCGGCACGGTTCACGTCCAGCCACCGGGTGGCGAACGGGAGCGTGCGGAACTCCTCGGTTATCTGCTCGAGTGCCTGCCGAGCCGCACGGTTACGGACCGACCCCTCGCTCTCCAGTGCGAATATCTCCTCGTCGCTCCCCTCGCTGACCTTGCCGCCGCCGTCGGTGGCGAACGGTTCGATGGCGACGACATCGCCGACTTCGAGTTCGGTACTCTGTTCGACGGCGCGGTTGGGGATGTTCGGCGGAGTGTGCTGTTGCCAGTGGCCGAGTCCGTGGCCGGTGAGGTTGACGACCGGATTGTATCCGTAGCCATCGACGACATCCTCGATTATCGCGCCGAGTTCGCCCGTCGCCACGCCCGGCTCGACCGCATCGAGGGCGGCGTCGAGTGCCTCCTCGGACGCTTCGGCCAGTTCCGGGTTCCCGGATAGGTCGACGGTGACGGCTGTGTCGGCCAGCCACCCGTCGACGTGGACGCCGATGTCGAGGTTGACCATGTCCTCGCCGAACGTCGTCGTGTCGTCGACGCTCGGTGTCGCGTGGGCCGCCTCCTCGTCGATGCTGATGTTGACCGGGAACGCCGGTTGCCCACCGAGTTCACGGATGCGTTCTTCGGCCCACTCGGCGATTTCGAGGTGGCTCGCCCCGACCTCGACGCGCTCTGCGGCCTCGTTGCGCACCTCGGCGAGGATTTCGCCTGCTTCTCGGTGTTTCTCGTACTGCTCGGCGTCGAGGTCCACGTCGCTCATGCCCGCCAGTTCGGCCAAGGGCGGCAAAGGAGTTGTGTTCGGCCGGGGACAGCATCCGCACCCCGCCGAGACATCGCGCGGAAAGTAACGATTACTCGCCGCACAACAGTTGCCACGACCCGACCGCCGACACTCGATGTGGCCCCAGTCAGACGCCCTCCTTCTGTCGATAACCGAGTCCTACCGCCGACAACAGTCGGCGACGGGGTGCAACGGTCTGTGGCGTTTATGGCTCGACTCGGGGAACCGCCGAACCGGATGAGACGACAGCAACTCACGGCAGTACTACTGACACTCGGACTCGTCGCCGCGCCAGTCGCGGCCGGCGTCGGGACGACGGGCACTGGCACAGCGACAGCCGACACGACCGTCGAACTTCGGGACGTGGCGGTACAGCAACTGCAAGTCGCGGATGCGACGATTGCGAACGCCACCATCGAACGGCTGACCGTCGAGACAGTCGACGCCGAAAACACCACGCTCGACGGCGGGACGTACGCGAACGTCACGGTCGAACAGCTCTCTCTCCCGGACGTGACGCCAGCGGACCTCGGCGTCGAGACGACCGGACAGGAGACGCCGGCGGACAACGGTACCGGGAACGACACCGTCGGAAATGAGACGGACGGGACCGACGTGACCGCTGACGCGGCCCAGCAGACGCCCGCCGCGGAAGCGACCATCCAATCGCTCGCGATACAGAACCTCTCGGTGGAGACGCTCCGTGTCTCGTCGCTCTCGTTCCAGTCGCCCGGCGAGTCGGAGATGTCGGATACCGTGACGGACGCCGGAAACGAGACGGGAATGGCGGACAACCAGACTGAGGCCGGCACCGAGTCGGAGATGTCGGACAACGAGACGGGAATGGCGGACAACGGAACTGAAGCACCGAACGGCACCACGGCAGGGAGCAGTCTCGACGCGACGACGGCACAGGAGGGACAGCGTGTCGAAGTCACCCAGATGTCCGTCGAGCAGTTGACCGTCGAGGAGATGGTCGTGACACTGCCCGAGGGGACGACGACCCGACCCGGCGGAGCCGACAACGGAACCGACGCACCAGAGACAGATTCGGACGGTGCGACCGAAACGACGACTTCGGACGACGAGACGGCGTCCCGGAACGGAACCGACGCAGAGAACGCGACGAACGGCTCGCAGGCAGGCCAACTCGCTCGGGGACAGGTCGGAAATCAGACTGACGGGGACCAGACCGACGACGACAACGCAACCGACGACGGGAACGCGACGGACGAGCAGACGCCGGTTCCACCGGCGGACGACACCGAGTCGGCACAGGAGACCACAGTCGTCGAGAACGTGACCGCCGAACGTGCTAGCGCGACACGCGCCGAGGCGCGACTGGGGCCGAACTACCGACCGCTAATCGTCACGGCCTTCGACGCGCCCGAGACAGTCGACGCACCGACACGGTATTCGGTCGAACTGACCGTCGTGAACACCGAGGACGGGCGCAGTGCCGACTACGTCACGTACGGTGCAGGGTTCCAGTCCCCGGACCGAGAACTCCTCGTCTTCGAGCCACTCGAAACCCGGACGGTAACGTTCAACTGGACGACGGCGGGACTGGCGTCCGGCAGCATAACCCAGACTGGCGGGACGAACGACATGTCGATTGTCCGGAGTTTGACCGTCGGCGGCACTGACCAGACGACTGACGCACCGAACGAGGCACAGGACACCGAGACGGAGACCGAGACAGAAACCGACACGGACGCGGAGTCGGAAACAGCGACACCCTGACGGCCCGAGACGGCGGTGATGCGGCCACTGCCTTTCGGTTCTGACTGGGCTTCGAACGGCCGACGCCGCTCCTGTCGCGAATAATCTTCCCGAACGTTGTCGATAGTTTCTGCGGAAGCGGTAGGCCTTTTAGCCCGACGTGTGATGTTCAGACATATGCCCTACGAGAAGGTCGATGTGCCAGCGGACGGGGAGACAATCGAGGTGGTAGACGCGTCGGCGGACGAACTCGACGTTCCGAACGACCCTATTATACCGATTATCTACGGGGACGGTATCGGGACGGACGTGGGTCCGGCGGCACAGATGGTGCTGGAAGCCGCAGCGGAGGCAACCGGCCGCGACATCAACTGGATGCGCGTCTACGCCGGCGAGACGGCACGCCAGCAGTACGACGAGAACCTCCCCGAGGACACGCTACAGGCGTTCCGCGAGTTCAACGTCGGTATCAAAGGCCCGCTCACGACGCCCGTCGGTGCGGGCTTTCGCTCGCTGAACGTCGCACTCCGGAAGAAACTCGACCTCTACACGAACGTTCGCCCGACGTACCACATCGAGGGCGTCCCGTCACCGGTCACGCGCCCGGACCAGATGGACATGGTCACGTTCCGCGAGAACACCGAGGACGTGTTGGACATGGTCACGTTCCGCGAGAACACCGAGGACGTGTACGCCGGCATCGAGTGGGAGGCCGGCACCGAGGAAGTGGAGCAAGTCCGTGCGTTCGTCGAGGACGAGATGGGCTTCGACGAGACGATTCACGACGGTGCGGTCGGCATCGGCGTCAAACCCATCACCGAGTTCGGGACGAAACGACTCGTCCGCAAGGCCATCGACCACGCCCTCGAAAACGACCGCGACTCGGTCACCTTGGTCCACAAGGGCAACATCATGAAGTTCACCGAGGGCGCGTTCCGCGACTGGGGGTACGAAGTCGCGGAAGAAGAGTACGGCAGCGAGGTTATCACCGAGGACACGCTCTGGGAAGAGCGGGACGGCGAGGCACCCGACGACGCCGTCGTCGTCAACGACCGCATCGCCGACAACATGCTCCAGCAGATTCTCACTCGGACCGAGAACTACGACGTGCTGGCGATGCCCAATCTCAACGGGGACTACCTCTCGGACGCCTGTGGTGCCCAAATCGGCGGCCTCGGCATCGCACCCGGCGCGAACTTCGGCGACGGCCGGTGTCTCGCCGAACCCGTCCACGGGTCGGCCCCGAAGTACGCCGGACAGGACAAGGTCAACCCCACCGCGATGATTCTCTCGGGCAAGATAATGCTCGAGTACATGGGCTGGAAGGACGCCGGCCAACTCATCCGCGACGCCGTCGAGGAGGCCATCAAGGCGAAGAAGGTCACCTACGACATCGAACGCCAGATTCAGGGCGGCGAGAAACTCGCCACCAGCGAGTACGCCCGAGTCGTCGCCGACAACATCCGCGATTTGGCTTAATCCGCGCGTTCCACCCACTCCGGTGCCGTCACGTCGGTCTCACCGACGGCGACGAACCGCGTCTGCCGGACGACTCGGACGCTCGTATTCATCCCGACGACAGTCCCCTCGTAGGTGTACCTGTACTCACTGACGTGGCCTGCCTCCGTCACGCGGACGACGACCGACGCGTTCCGCGGTCGCTCGACGAAGGACGCGTGTGGCACCGCCGCTGGATTCTTGACCCGTGTCGAGCGCAACACCGTGCCACCCTCGTCGGTCCCCGTCGTCACCTCGAACGCCGTCAACTCGAACACGGCCGAGAAGCGCGCGAGCGTGGCGCGTTCGGAGGGCGTCACCAGCGGGCCGGTGGCGTTCGGTGCCACGTGGTAGGACGTTTCCTCGGTGGCCCACGTCCGAGCGACGGCGAGGGTCCCGTTGTACCAGTAGGCGACACGCGGCGCGACGGTGGCCGTCCGCGCCGCGTTGACTTTCCGTTCGCGCTGGAGGGAGTACGCCGTGCCACCTCGTGCGACTTCACGTCTGTTCCTGTCGACGCGGAGGGTTCGGTTCCCGGCCGCGATGTACTCGCGTGTCACGACGGTGTAGTTGGTCGCCGCGAGAACGGTCGCGTGGCGGGTGGCGAGCGTCGAGGAGCCAGCCGCCCCTCCCGCTGGTACAGCCCGCTCGTCGGTGGGGACGGGTGCCGGTGTAACCGTCGGCGTCCCCCCGCCACTCTCGATGGCGTTACAGCCAGCGAGGACGAGACAGCAGGCCAGCGCGACGACACCGAGGGAACGAAGCACCATCCTCACGGAGTACGGTATCGAGTCACCTAACAGTTCGGCGGGCCGCCGCGACCCACGCTGGCGGACGGACACGCGTCGTGCCGACGTCGGTGACCCGTGTCTCGCGGACGACCCGTGCGGTTCGCTCGGTGCCCGCGAGCGTCCCGGTGTAGGTCACGCGGTACCGGCGGACGATACCACGTTCGTCGACGACTGCCCGGAGCGTCCCGTTCCGGGGCGCGACGATGTACACTGTCCCCGGTATCTGCTCGGGTGCGGTCAGCGTGTCGCGCCGCACGACGTACTCGCCGCTCGCCCGCCGTGTCGGAGCGGTCCCCTCGACGGCGAACGCGGCGAACAGTCCGGCGACCGTTCGGTGTTCCGTCGGGTCGGATAATGGACCCGACCCACCACTCTCGAACCGGGCGTACGCCGGTGTCGTCCCGTTGCTGTACCTGATGAACTCGACCGTTCCGTTGTACCAGTACCCGGTGGCACCGGCGTAGTTCGACGGTGAGAACTCGACTGTCCGCTCGCGGCGGTCGATAGCGTACGCGCGTGCTCCCTGCGCGACTTCGCGGCGGCGGGTCGTGACTCGTCGGACGCGGCCGTCGATGACGACCCGTTCCTCTATCTCCATCGTGTAGTTGGTCGCCAGGAGCGCGGCGCGGTGCGCGTCGGCGAGTCTGTCCACGTCGAGGCCGTCGCCGGAGACACCGGCGGGCGTGGTGTCCGGCACCGGTGCGGGCGTCACGTTCGGCGTCGGCTCGCCACCTCCGATGGCGTTACAGCCAGCGAGGACGAGACAGCAGGCCAGCACCGCGGCGAGCGTCAGCCGACGCCGAGAACCCATTGCCTCCGGTACGTGACGGAGCTACCTAACCGTTCGGCGCGGCCTCGCCCCAGTCGGGGTTCGGCCGTGGCGGCGAGAACACGTCGATACCCTGTACTGGCTCGTCGCCGCGGTTCTCGGCGGCGTGTGGCTCCTCGCTCGGAATCGAGAACCCTTCGTTCGGGCCTGCTCGAACTGTCCCGCCGGCCAACTCGAAGACCAGCGTTCCGCTGTAGACGTAGCCGGACTGTTCGTGGTGGTGGCTGTGTTCGGGGACTTCGGCCCCGGGTTCGATGTGGAAGTGCTGGACGCTCGTGCGCTCACCCGCGGCCAACTGCGTCAGGTGGACGCCCGGGACGACCTCGACCGTCTCTCGCTCGGACAGTGCGGCGGTGTCCATACGCACGCGTCGCGTGCGGTCCACCTAAGCGTACCGCGGGTCGCAGGGTTCTTGCCCGAACGGCCCCGACAGCGAGGCATGTACGCCGTGGTCGGTTGTAGCGACTGTCAGGCACTCTGGGTGGTCGAGGGTCGCCCGGAACGGAGCGAGTGCCCCCGCTGTGGGGCGACCCGACAGTACGAGAAGCGAAAGCAATTCGTCACGACCGACGACCCCGACCACGCCCGGGAGGTCCGTGCCGCGATGCTGGCGAAACAGCAGGGCCACGAGGACGCCTTCGCGGAACTGGACTCGTTCGCGGAGATGGATGCGTACCTCGACGACGTGGGTGTCGACGACGAGACGTATCTCGACGCCGCCGGCATCGACACGGACGCCGTCGCCGCGGCCGCCGACCGCGCCGCGAGTGGCCCGAGTGGCGGGGCGAACCGGAAGGAGACGGTGCTGTCGGCACTCGACACGCTCGACTCACCGACCGAGGACGAACTCGTCGACTACGCGACGGAGCGGGGCGTCCCGGCCTCGTACGTTCGGGAGGCCCTGACCCGACTGGTCCGCCGTGGCGAGGTGACCGAGACGGGGGGCACCTACCGCCGGCTATGATGTTCGACGACGACACCGTCGACTGGCCGATGCTCGTCGTTGGTCTGTTCGTCGCCTGCGGCGGCGTCCTCTTTCTCGCCGAACCCGTGGTCGACCCGTTCCAACTCGGGCGTGCGAGCATCCGGCCGATGGCCGCCTCCGTCGTCGCCCTGACCGTCGGGTTCGGCCTCGGTGCCGTCGTCTTCCTCCGCCGTGGGAAACGACTCGTGGGCATCGCACACGGCATCGGTGCCGGCGGGTGGGGGGTCGTCGCGCTCGGGTCGGCCGTCGGGAGCGGTACCGCCCTCCTGTTGGGGTTCGCCGTGTTGCTCGGCGGGTCGGTGTTCCTGGTGACCCAAGCGCGGGACCTGCGCTGACCTCAACGCCCCAGTTCCTCGTGGGCGGAGGCGAGGTTGCTGGACGCGAGCGCGCCCAGTAGGGAGAGCTCACCGGCCAGCGCGCCGACGGCGATGATTTCCGCGAGCGCGTCGGCGTTGGCTCCCGGCGGGTCGCCGCCGCCGCGGACGCCCACCACGTCCAGTGCTTCGGCTTGCGTGGGCAACTTCGTCCCGCCGCCGACGGTGCCGACTTCCAGCGAGGCGAGCGTCACGCTGGCGTAGAGGCCCTCCTCGCGCTCCTCGACGGTGGTGATGGCGTTCGACCCTTCGACGACCTGTGCGATGTCCTGTCCCAGCGCGAGGAACGCGGCGGCGACGACGTTGGCGGCCTGTGCGTTCGCGCCGAGACTGCCCGCCTTCAGACTCCCGACGAGGTTCTTCCGGGTGTTGGCCTCAGCGATGGCCGCCGCGGTGGTCTTCAGACGGTCCTCGACCTGTTCGTGCGGGACGAGCACGTCGGCAGCCACCGTCCGGCCCCGCCCCTCGATAGCGTTGATGGCGGCGGGTTTCTTGTCGGTACAGAGGTTGCCCGAGAGCGCGACCAGCGACGCGGGCGTCTCTGCCTCGACTACCTCACAGGCCGCTTCGGTGGCGATGGTGGCCATGTTCATGCCCATCGCGTCCTTCGTGTCGTAAGCGAACCGCAGGAAGACGCTGTCGCCGACGACGTACGGCGTCACGTCGCGTAACTCCCCGTGGCTGGTCGTCGCCTCCGCCGCCTCGGCGAGGGTGTCGGTGTTCTCTCGGACCCACGCGGCCACGTCACCCGCCTCGGCGACGCCCGGGACGCTGAACACCGGGGCGCGGGTCATCGCCGACTTGAGGACCCGTGCCGTCGCACCGCCGCTCGCCCGGATGGCCGAACAGCCCCGGTTGACGCTGGCGACCAGCGCGCCCTCCGAGGTGGCCAGCGGGAGATAGTACTCGCCGTCGGCGGCCCCGTCGTGCCCGGACTGTTCGGCGGTCCGGTCGCCGGCCGGGCGTGATTCGCTGGTGTTGACCGGAACGGGGCCGACGACGCCCATCGGGACCTGTGCCCCGCCGACCATGTTCTCGATGTTGGGGTCGGCCGTCTCCGCGTCGAAGGCGTAGTCGCCCACTGTCGAGAGGTCGGCGTCCGTTTCGGCTTCGAGCAGTTCGCGCCGGGCGGCGGCGGCCGTCTCGTGGTCGGCGTGGGCTTCCAGTTCGTGGAGACGGAGGTCGCCGTCCCGGACGCGTGCCGCGAGGTCGGACGGGTCTGTCATGTCTTCCCCCTCACGGTGGCGGCCCCTAACAGTTTCTTTCCCGACCGTTCCGGGCCACCGCCGCCGCTCCTGGCTCCGTCGGCTCTCGACGGCGAACTCCGGCAATATATGCCCTTAGTTCCACCAGTACCGCGTATTGAAGGCAAAATCTTTTCAATACTGTAGTTCGTTCGATGAACAACCACAGGTGCGTTAGAGTGCCAGAAATGGAAACAGCGCGGTTCGAGACGGACCTCAGTCTCTTCAAGTACGACAATCTGGAACAGCTACCCCCGGCCTACCGGGACCTCGACGAGGACGAGCGGACCGACCGCATCGAGGCCGCGCTAGACGAACTGGGTGACGACGTCGTCATCCTCGGGCACAACTACCAGCGACGAGAAATCGTCCAGCACGCCGACTTCGTGGGCGACTCCTACCAACTCTCGAAGGAGGCGGCCGCCGCCGACGCCGACTACGTGATATTCGGCGGCGTGACGTTCATGGCCGAATCGGCCGACATCATCACCGACGACGACCAGTCGGTCATCCTGCCGAGCATGGAGGCGTCCTGTCCGATGGCGGGGATGGCCGAAGCCCTCCAAGTCGACGCCGCGTGGGCCGAGATTACCGCCGCGACGGACGACGATATCATCCCCATCACCTACATGAACAGCTACGCCGACCTCAAGGCGTTCTGTGCCGAGCAGGGGGGCCTCGTCTGTACCTCCTCGAACGCTCACAAGGCGTTCGAGTACGCCTTCGAGAAGGGCGACAAGGTTCTGTTCCTCCCCGACAAGCACCTCGGAGAGAACACGGCCCACAGGCTGGATATGGCCGACGAAATCGTCGAATGGGACCCGTGGGACCCCGAAGGCAAAGACCCCGAGGAGGCCGCCGCGAACGACATCATCCTCTGGGACGGCTACTGTCAGGTCCACGAACGGTTCCGCGAGAGCCACATCGAGGACCTGCGCGCGGAGCGACCCGACGCCAACGTCGTCGTCCACCCCGAGTGTCGCCGCGAAGTCGTCGAGGCCGCCGACGTGGTCGGGTCCACCTCGACCATCTGCCAGACCGTCGCGGACGCCGACCCCGGCGAGGCGTGGGCCATCGGGACGGAGATTCACCTCGCCAAGCACCTCGACCGCTGGCATCCCGAGGTGGAGGTCCTCCCCCTCTGCGGCGACGCCTGTATGGACTGCAACGCCATGCGCCAAATCGACCCCAACTACCTGACGTGGGTGCTCGAGGAACTGCTCGAGGGCCGCGAGCGCAACGTCATCGAAGTCGCGCCCGAGGAGAAGGAACTCGCACAGGTCGCCTTGGACCGGATGCTGGAAATATAACATGAGTGACTACACCGAAACCGACGTACTCGTCGTCGGGTCCGGAATCGCCGGACTGGCCGCGGGACTGGCCGCCGCCCGCGCCGGTGCGGACGTGACAATCGCCACGAAGGCGACCCGGCCCGAAGGGGCCTCTTCGTGGTGGGCACAGGGCGGCATCGCCGTCGCCCGCGACGACCCTGCACAGTTCAAGCAGGACATCCTCACCGCCTCCGACGGCACTGCCGACCCGGAGGCCGTGGACGTGCTGGTCGAGAACGCGAACGACGCCGTCGAGGACGTGCTGTTGGAGACGCTGGACGTGGAGTTCGACGAGGCGGGCGAGGAGTTCGACTTCGGCCGCGAGGCCGCCCACTCGGCGGACCGAATCCTGCACGTCGACGCCGCGACGGGCCGAGCCATCCACGTGCCGTTCCTGAACCACCTCGACGCCCACGACGATGTGGAGGTTCTGGACGACACGGCCGCGCTGGAACTGATTCGCCACGAGGGGCGCGTCCACGGGGCGGTGTTGGAGGCTGACGGCGACTTCGAACCGCACTACGCGGGTGCGACGGTACTCGCCACCGGCGGCATCGGCGACCTCTATCCGCGCTCGACCAATCCCGCGGGGTCGACCGGCGACGGCATCGCCATGGCTGCCCTCGCTGGCGCGGACGTGACCGACATGGAGTACGTGCAGTTTCACCCGACGGTCTACGCCGGGAGCGAGGCGGGGAACGCCTCGAACCGGAACGGCGAAGCCGTAGCGGCGGACGACGGCTCGTTCCTCGTCAGCGAGGCCGTCCGTGGCGAGGGCGCGCTCCTCCGTAACGGCGACGGCGAGCGGTTCATGCCCGACTACCACGCGGACGCCGAACTCGCGCCCCGGGACGTGGTGGCCCGCGCCGTCGCGACGGAGCGCGAGGCGACCGGTGACGTGCGGTTGGACGTATCTCCGCTCGATTTCGCCGCGGAGTTCCCCGGACTCGCACAGCGATGCGAGGACCACGGCGTCGATTGGGCGGAGGGAATCCCCGTCGCGCCCGCGGAACACTACCTCTGTGGCGGCGTGACGGTGGACGACCGCGGCCGGACGACGCTGGACCGTCTCTACGCGGTCGGAGAGTGTGCGCGGACGGGCGTCCACGGCGCGAACCGCCTCGCTTCCACGTCGCTGCTGGAGGGACTGGTCTGGGGTCTCCGCGCCGGCCGGGCGGCCGCAGGCAACGACGTCGCGGTCATCGAGGCCCCGGAACTGCTGGAGCGGGACCCGGACCTCCCGGCGAACTTCGCCCGCGAGAAGTTCCGCCGCCTCCGGCGCGTGATGGACGAGTACGTCGGCCTCGAACGCGACACGGACGATTTGGGACGCGCGATGGCGGTCCTGCGCCGCCTCAAGGGTGAGGTCGACGCCTACACGCGCACCCGGACCGCCCGGTCGCTGTACGAACTCCGGTCGGCCGCGGTGACGGCACTGCTGGTCGCCCGGCAGGCCGCCGAGAACGAGCAGTCGGTCGGGTGTCACCACCTCGCGACCGACGAGGGTTCACCCGCACGGGCCGACGACTGATGCTCACCGACTCGCAGGTCGAAGCGTGGCTCCGGGAAGACATCGGCCACCACGACGTGACGAACCACGTCCCCGGCGAGACGACTGGCCACCTCGTCGCCAAAGAGGCCGGCGTCGCCGCCGGTCTGGACGCGGCCAAAGCCGTCTTCGCGTACTTCGACCTCGACGCCGAGCGGCGGGTCGAAACCGGGGACCGCGTCGAGGCAGGTGAGACCGTCCTCGCCGTCGACGGGCCGGCGCGGGACGTGCTGCGCGGCGAACGCGTGGCCGTGAACGTCGCCGGGCACGCCTCGGGCATCGCCACGAAGACGCGCCGAGCGGTCGACGCGGCCGAGGCCGTCGCCGACGGGGTACGTGTCGCCGGGACGCGCAAGACGACGCCCGGTCTCCGTGGCGTCGAGAAGCGCGCCGTCGCCGCCGGCGGGGGCGACACCCACCGCCTCGACCTCTCGCACATGGTGATGGTCAAGGACAACCACGTCGCGGAGATGGGCCTCGAATCGGCGGTCGAGCAGTTCCGCGACCGGGTGTCGTTCACGACGAAAATCGAAGTCGAAGTCGAGATACCGGCCGACGCACCGCGGGCCGCGACGGCCGGCGCGGACATCGTCCTGTTGGACAACATGACGCCGACAGAGACGGCAGATGCCGTCGAGCAGTTGCGGGCGGCCGACGCCGACGCGCTGGCGGAGGCGTCCGGCGGCATCACCGTCGCCGACGTGCCCGACTACGCGACGACGGGCGTAGACGTGATTTCGATGGGGTCGCTGACACACTCCGCGCCGACGCTCGATTACTCCTTTCGGACCGATTAATCGAGGTCGGCGGCGACCATCACTTCGTCGACTGCTTCGCCGTCGATGTCGAAGTGGCCGCTTCTGACGGCTTCGATACGCCACCCGTTCTCCTGCAGGAACGAGACGGCGAGGTGGTTCGTCTCCGGGAGCGAGCAGTAGACCCGCCGGCAGTCCTGACTGGCGGCCCACTCCATTCCGCGCTGGAGGAGGTGTGCGCCGATGCTGTAGCGACGGTACTCCACGAGGACGCCCAGCGTCAGCTCGGCGGTGTGTGAGAGTTTTGCCATCCGCGGAATCTCGACTTGACACCAGCCGACCACGTCGTCTTCGACGGTGGCGACGAAGAACACGTGCGTCTCGCTCGCGCTCCGCCGGCGTGCCACGCGCTCGTACTCGAGTTGTTCCGCGACGCTCTCGGCGACCAGGTAGACCTGTTCTTCGGCTATCTCCCGGACGACGCCGAGGATGCTCGACACGTCCTGCTGTCCCGCTGGGCGAATCACGTACTCCAGTCCGCCGGTTTCGTGTTCTTCTGCCTCCCCGCATTTCATCTTGACCCGCAGTCGTCCATCGTCGAGTTCCTCGATGTAGTCGTCGCGCTTGAGAACAGAGACGTGGTGACGGAACTCCTCCGGGTCGGCACCGACTTCCTCGGCGACTGCCGACGGCCGAACTTCTCCGTGATGGTCGATGTACTGGTAGATGTCCCGGCGTACATCGGTTCCGATGTCGAGCGACTCGTAGGAACTCATCGACTGTGCCGATACGTTCTGCTCGAATAAACACTTTGTCACCGTCTCACACATGTCGGTGAGGCGGCCGATTCTCGATTGCTGGGAACGCGAACACCGTTTGAAGACACTCTCGGGTCTACTACTACGCGAGGCGATTCAGATGAACGTATCAAACCAAGTTCTCGTCGGTGGGGTCTTGCTCCTCGTCGGCACGCTCGTCGTCGGCATGGAGTTCCTCGGCCTCGCCGCCGTGCTCCCGTCGGTCGCACTCCCGCTCGCTGTCGTGACACTCGCCGCCGGAACGCTCCTCGTCGGCACTTCGCCCACGGCAACCGAGAGCGGGCGGCCGGCATAACGGTTACATCCCGTCCCGCTGATGGGTCGGCTGTGCCAGACGACGCCACTCCGTTCGAAGACGGTGCGGTGACCCTCGGACACGTCGGTCTCGGCGGTGCTGCCGTCTCGTTCGTCGGCATGGCCGTCACCGCGCAGGTCCTTTTTGCGACACTCACCGTGACCGCACTCGTCGGCATCACCGCGGGCGGGGGGATGTACTTCCTCCTCCCGTACGTCATGCGGCGGGCCGCCGCCGAGGCCGACGGTCACGCCGTCGACGCCCGACAGCAACAGGCCGGGGCAGTCGGCGCGGCCCTCTCCGCCGGCAGTCTGTTCGTTCTCACGGGTATGTTCGTGTTCGAGCAACCGATACCGTCGGCCGTGTTCGCGCTCGCGACGGCACTCGTGGCGTACGTCGTCGCACGGCTGACCATGCCGGCCGGCCCCGAGTGACCGCTCACTCCAGCAGCGACTCGCCGGTCATCGCGGCCGGCCGGTCGATGTCCAGTAGCTCCAGCATCGTCGGTGCCACGTCCGCGAGCGTCCCGCCCGCTCTGACCGCTCGGCCACCGTCCCCTCCCGCCGGGTCGAGATAGACGAACGGGACAGGGTTGAGGGTGTGGGCGGTGTGTGGCTCCCTGGCGGTCCCCATGTCGTCGGCGTTGCCGTGGTCAGCGGTGACGAGCGCGTGACCGCCGGCGTCGTGGATTGCGGTGAGGAGTCGGTCGAGTTGTGTGTCGACCGCTTCGACCGCCGCGACGGCCGCCTCGAAATCGCCCGTGTGTCCCACCATGTCCGGGTTCGCGTAGTTGAGGACCAACACGTCCGGGTCGTCGGCCTCGAGTACGTTCCGCGCGGTGTCGGTCACTGCCGGCGCGCTCATCTCCGGTCGTTGGTCGTAGGTCGGCACGTCGGGGCTGGCGACGATTTCGCGCCGCTCGCCCGGGAACTCGACTTCGCGGCCGCCGTTGAGGAAGTACGTGACGTGGGCGTACTTCTCCGTCTCCGCGATACGTAACTGCGTGTGGTCGGTGTCGGCCAGCACCTCGCCCAGCACGTCCTCGGGGTTCGGCGGGCCGTACGCCACCGGGAGGTCGAACGTCGCGTCGTACTCGGTCATCGTCACGAACCGCGTCGCCGGTGGGTCAGTCTCGAACTCCCACTCGGGGTCGATGTCCGCCAGCATCCGGGTCAACTGCCGGGCGCGGTCAGAGCGGAAGTTGAAAAATAGGACTGCATCGCCGTCTTCGAGTGCCGGCCCACCTTCCACGAGTGTCGGCTCGACGAACTCGTCGGTGTCGCCCCGGTCGTAGGACTGCACGACGGCGTCGACGGCCGACGCCGCAGTGTACGCCCCCTCGCGGTTCACGATGGCGTCGTAGGCCCGCTTGGTCCGCTCCCAGTTCTGGTCGCGGTCCATCGCGTAGTATCGCCCCGAGACGGTGGCGACGTGACCCGTGCCCCGGTCCTCGGCGTGTGCCTGTAGTGCTCCGAGGTACTCCTCGCCCCCCGTCGGCGAGGTGTCCCGGCCGTCGGTGAAGGCGTGGGTGACCGCCTCGACGCCGCGTTCCGCGGCCACGTCCACGAGTGCGTGGAGGTGGGACTGGTAGGCGTGGACGCCGCCGTCGCTGACCAACCCGAGGAGGTGGACGCGGCCACCGGTGTCGGCGGCGTGGTCGAACGCCGAGGCGATGGCGTCGTTCTCGCCGAGTGTCCCCTCACGGATGTCGTCGGTGATACGGGTCGCCTCCTGTTTGACGACGCGGCCCGCGCCGATGTTGAGGTGGCCGACTTCGCTGTTGCCCATCTGTCCGTCGGGAAGGCCGACACGACGGCCGTGTGTTTCGAGCGTCCCGAACGCACCCTGCTCGCGGATGCGGTCGAACGTCGGCGTCTCCGCGCCCCGGACCGCATCGCGGGCCGATTCGTCGGGGTTCAGACCCCAACCGTCGAGGATGACCAGCCCCACGTGCATGTCTGAGGCGAGCGTGTCGGGTGATAAAGAGCCGTCGGAACGGTGCCGGAGGAACCACCGAGGTTATGTAACGTGGGGGACGACAGGGAGAGCATGGAGACGACCATCGTGGACGAGGCGTTCGCGGACAAGCTAATCGCCACCGCGCGGACGGCCGCGGGCGACAGCCTCCGTTCCCTGACGTACTTCACGCGCTCGGACTTCGAGCAGTTGTACCTCCGCGATGACCTCGAACGCGACGCCGACCTCGACAGCTTCATCGGCCACGAGTGGCGGGGGTTCAAGAACACGACGAACGCCTACCGTGGCACCGAACTCGGCGAGTACCGCTACACGATTCGCGTCTTCGAGAACGGCTTTCTCCTCCGTGTCACCAGTGACCGCGACGGCGTGTTCATGACCACCGACGGCGCGACCATCCGCGACTTCAACACCTACGCGAAGGCCATCAAGGAAGTCCTCCACGAGAAGACCGGCCGCGACGACTGACCGACGGGCGACACCGACCGCCCCATCCGGAATACGCTCCCCCTTGGATTTTTGCCGCCACCGGCCGCAGGGACTGCCATGACCCTCGACCCGGTGCATTTCGACGGCATCGCCCGACTCGCCGGGCGGATTCAGAGCGGTGTCGACGCGAGCGACCACCGGGCGTTCGCCGACACTGTCTGGTCCGAGTTCCTCGCCCCCCTCCGCCGGGACGGCACCGCCGTCCTCGAACCACTCGGCCAGCAACGCCGCCGCCTCGTCGACACCGAGGACGCCGCGCTGATGGAGTCGCGATTCCCGACCCAGCACGGCCTCGACTCGGGGACTATCAACCCGACCACGTTCAAGAACGGCCTCGTCATCGACGTGGCCCAGGCCGCGATGGCCGCGGTTCCGTCCGACCTCGAACTCCACCGTGCCCGCTCGGTGGTAAGTACCGTCCACTCCAACGACGGCACCGTCGCCGTCGGCGAGGACGACTGGACGCTGTTCGACGACGGCTACTCGAAGGGCCGCATCATGCAAGCCCCCCGCGTCGACCGCTACGAACAGACCGTCGTTCACGCCCTCGCGCTCTACCTCGCCGAGAGCCACCACGCCGCCCTGCAGGCCGAGGTGGTCGACGACCTCTTGATTCTCGACGGCCCCATCTACCCCACGGGTCTGCTGAAGTGGACCGACCAGGACCCGACGCTCGCGGACCTCCTCGTCGACGACGAGCGACCCCGCGACGTGGTGCAGAACTACGTCGACCTCGTGGAGACGTTCGTCGCCCGCGACGTTCCGCTCGTCGGGTTCGTGAAAAACACAGCCGCCAAGGCCATCACGCGCACCGTCCGCCGCAAGCAGAGTGCCCCGTGGGTCAACGACGCGGCCTTCTTCGAGCAGGTCCTGCGCCGCACGGACGACGAGGGCGACACCCGCACCGACGCACTCACCTTCACCAACTGGTTCCGCTCGCGCTGTGGTGCCGACCGCGTCCTCTCACCGACCAGCGACTACGACCTCTCGCTCACCCGCGCTCTCGAACCCGAGGCCTACGAAGTCACCTTCTTCGTCGTCTACGACCCCCGCGAGGAACTGGTCTACCGCGTGGAAGCCCCCTACGCGTTCACGAAAGACCCCGACCTCCGGGAGGACCTGACCATGCAAATCCTGACCGACGTGGCCGCACAGACCGGCCCACCGCTGGCCGTCCAGAAAGCCGACGAACTGGCCCGCATCAGCCGACAAGAGAAACGCGCCCTCCAGCGGCAACTGGAGAACACCTTCGACACCGACCGCCAGCGCGAGTATAACGACGTGCGCTGGGACGGCGTGGAGTGAGTGGCGGCCCGTGCGCCCGGCGTTGGATGCCCTCACCGGGACACCAAATCGCCGGCTTCAGGTGCTGAGGTCGTCGTTTTCGTCGTAGTACCAGTCGGTCACGTCGTCGGTGAACTCTTGGATAGCAGTCTCGCCGGTGTAGACATTCCGTGCCCGCTCCGCGCTGACGCGCACGTACCCCATCGTGTCGAGCGTACCGTTCTCGTGCCGGATTTTCTCCGTGATCAGCACGTACGCCGTGTCCGGCGCGCCGTTCTCGACTGCGCGACCGTACCCGAACGCGGCGGCCGTGAACTCGGCTATCCGCCGCTCGCGGTCGGTCGGGTCCGCCTGTGAGATGTAGTCCACGTACAGGACGCGGCCGTGGCGTTCGGCGCGTTGTACACTCGCTTCGTCGCCGGTTTCGTCGTTGATGGCTTGGCGGTACTGGGGTGCGTCCACGGCTGCCGTCCTAGTTCCACTGAAATCGCGCGTTACACCCTCTGAGGTTACAGATACGCTCGGGTCGTACACCGAACTATGTAGCAGATGCTGTTCGAGTTTCGTGCTGATATTGGTATCAGGGCCGTCGCGGTACCGAAGCCACGACAGCGCGTCCGCCGCGTCTATTCGGTTCGCGGCAAACGGTTCATCATCTACTGTGACCTCAAGATGAATCTCATCAGCGTCCCACTCGTTGTCTTCTTGGATGGATTGGTTTAGTACGAATGCGTACCGCATGAAAACTCGGCTGAGTACACTGTTGGTGTATTCGGTGCGTTCAACATCAACGCTCACGTTGAGCCGTGTCGTATCCTCACTAATATATGTCCGATTGAATTGCGTGATGTTGTGGATTTTGCCGTCCTGCAAGTCTGGGTTCGGTGGGTAACTGTACCGCGTAAGCTGGTCCATGTCAACTGGATTGTTCAGCAGGACCCCGAACCTTGCAGTGTAATTTGATTCTTGATATGGGTAGTTTTGATACTCATCTAGTGGTTGTGCGATTCGGTCTATATCCCTCTGGGGTGTGGGCGGAGCAGTAGAGGTTGTAGTTACGGTTGGCGTACTGGTCGGTCTACTTGTTCCTCCTGCGTCCGTGGCTTCGGGTTTATGTATTACCGACGTTCTGTTATCGGTCTGATTGGGGGTAACTGTGTTGCAGCCGGCGAGCAACAATATTGCTGCGAGAATGATTGCGATTGTGCTGTGTTTCATGTTTATAATTTGTATTGAAGTAATTCTTTTGTGGCGGAGATTACAATGAAAACTCGACACCGCCAGCCGAGTAAGTCTCCTCACCGCCACCACCATCTCTGCCGCCTCTATCGTAATTACTGTCGTCGTTGTACCCGTCGGCGGTAGTGGGCAGGTCGTTCTCCCCGACTGCTCCGTTGACATCACTCGTAGTCGGACTGTCGCCGGGATTACTGTACGTGTTCGACGCGACGCCGTTGTTCTGGATGTAGTTGATGGCATCTGCCTCGGTGCGGCCGTCCTGGCTCTCGGCGACCATGTTCCCCTCTGCGTCGCGTGTCGTGTCAATCCACGCTCCTTGCCCGCCGGATGCTTGCGGGTCGTAGTAGTCGCCGGGATTACCGCCACCGCCGCCGTCGTCGCCCTCGTCGGTTCCGAACTGTCGGGGGCTCACACTGAGCGTCGCCGTCGCCGTTCGGCCGGCGGTGTCGGTGACGTTCACGCGCACAACTTGCGTGGTCGGTCGGCTGAACGTGTGCTGGCGCGTCGTCTGCCCGCCGTCGTCGAGGCTCCGACTGCCGACCCGTCGGCCGTCGACGTACCACGCTATCTCGTCGGGTGGCACATCGCCGGCACTGACGGTAGCAGTGTAACTCGCCGGGCGACCGATCCGCGGCGTGTCGGGGCCGCCGAGTGACACCGACGGCCCTTCGCTCGTCGCCGTCGTCGTGTTGTTGACGGTCACGTACAGGGTGTCCGACTGCGTCGCGCCGTCGTCGTCGGTGACGGTCACGGTGAGGTTGTACTGTCCCCCGCGAGTCGGCGTGAACGTCGTCGCGGCACAACCGGCACAGTCGGGTGTCGTCGTCGCCCCGTCGGGCCGTTCGATTTCCCACCGGTAGGAGCTGATGCTCCCGTCCGGGTCGCGGGACCCGCTGGCGTCGAGTCTGACCGTCTCTCCAGTCTCTGCGGACTGGTCGAGTCCGGCGTCCGCCAGCGGCGACTCGTTAGCTGTTGCTCCGCCAACGACGCCCGCGAGGAGCATTACCGCGACGGCGGCGGACAACACGGCCTTGTGCATCGTGCGTCCGGGGCTTGTCACGTTCTTTGATTTAAAGCTACGTTTTCACTTTCTCGCTGTCACGTCCCCGTCGTGCCCGCGGTTGGGCGCGCCGATTCGAGTGTCAGTTTCTCTCAAGAGTGGCCCGCTCCGAAATGGTTTTCAGCCGTGGTTGCGCACACTCAGTATGCCGACGGAACCAGAGACGAACTACGACCCGACGATGGGTCGAAAGTTCATTTTCGTAACCGGGGGTGTGATGTCCGGTCTGGGCAAGGGCATCACAGCCGCGAGTACAGGGCGCTTGCTCGCCAACGCCGGGTTCGACGTGACGGCCGTCAAGATAGATCCCTATCTCAACGTCGACGCTGGCACGATGAACCCGTATCAACACGGCGAGGTGTACGTGTTGAAAGACGGCGGGGAGGTCGACCTCGATTTGGGGAACTACGAGCGGTTCCTCGACATCGACATGACCTTCGACCACAACGTCACGACGGGGAAAGTCTACCAGCACGTCATCGAGAAGGAACGGGCTGGCGACTACCTCGGGAAGACGGTCCAGATAATCCCACACATCACCGACGACATCAAGCGGCGCGTCCGCGAGGCCGCCGAGGGGCACGACGTATGCATCGTCGAAGTCGGCGGCACCGTTGGGGACATCGAGGGGATGCCGTTCCTCGAAGCTCTCCGGCAGTTCGCCCACGAGGAAGACGACGAGGACATTCTCTTTACCCACGTCACTCTCGTCCCGTACTCGAAAAACGGCGAGCAGAAAACCAAGCCGACCCAACACTCGGTCAAGGAACTCCGGTCCATCGGCCTCCAACCGGACATCCTCGTCGGCCGCTGTGAGGACAGACTCGACGCCGAGACGAAGGAGAAAATCGCCCTGTTCTGCGACGTGTCGACCGACGCCGTCTTCTCGAACCCGGACGTCGAAGACATCTATCACGTCCCGCTGATGGTCGAAGAGGAGGGACTCGACGAGTACGTGATGGAACGACTCGACTTGGCCAGCGAGGCCCTGCCAGAGCCGGAACGGGACAACGGGTGGCGCGACCTCGTGACCCGCGACACGACCGGCGAAGTAGATATTGCCCTCGTCGGAAAGTACGGGTTGGAGGACGCCTACATCTCGATTCACGAGTCGCTGAAACACGCCGGTCTCGAAACGGGCGTCGAGGTGAACACCACGTGGGTCCACTCGGAGGACCTCGCGGACGGGCACGACGGCCAACTCGACGACATCGACGGCGTGGTCGTCCCCGGCGGCTTCGGGTCGCGGGGAATTCAGGGGAAGATAGCCGCGTGCCGGTACGCGCGCGAGAACGACCTCCCGTACCTCGGGCTGTGTCTCGGCTTTCAGATGGCCGTCGTCGAGTACGCCCGGAACGTCCTCGGACTGGAGGGTGCACACTCGGCCGAAATCGCCCCCGACACTCCGCATCCGGTCATCGACCTCCTGCCCGAGCAGTACGACCTCGAGGACATGGGCGGGACGATGCGCCTCGGCGCGCACGAGACTGACATCGAGACGGGGACGCTCGCACACGAAGTGTACGGCGACACGTCCTGTACGGAACGGCACCGCCACCGCTACGAGGTCAACCCCGAGTACATCGACGACCTCGAAGACGCGGGGCTGGTCTTCTCCGGCCGTACGAACAACCGCATGGAGATTCTGGAACTCCCCGACCACCCGTACTTCTTCGGGACGCAGTTCCACCCCGAGTTCCGTTCCCGGCCCGGGCGGGCGAGTCCGCCCTTCGTGGGGCTACTGGAGGGGATTCTGGACGCAGACGCCGTCCGCTCAGAGGAGGTCGAAGCCTGATGGTCGACGTCGAGTCGTTCATCCCCGAGGCGAAGGCCGAAATCGCAGACGCCATCGGCGACGAAAACGCCGTCATCGCGCTCTCTGGCGGTGTCGACTCCTCGACGGCCGCCGCCTTGGCCTACGAGGCGGTCGGCGACCAACTGACCCCGGTGTACGTCGACACCGGCCTGATGCGCAAGGGCGAGACCGACCAGATACGCGAGACGTTCGACTACATGGACTCGCTCCGCATCGTGGAGGCACAGGACCGCTTCCTCGACGCCCTCGACGGTGTCACCGACCCGGAGGAGAAACGCCACGCCATCGGCGAGCAGTTCATCCGCGAGTTCGAGACGGTGGCCCGCAACGTGGACGCCGACTACCTCGTACAAGGGACCATCTACCCGGACCGCATCGAGAGCGAGGGGACCATCAAATCCCACCACAACGTCGGCGGCCTGCCCGAAGTGGTCGACTTCGAGGGCATCGTCGAACCGATGCGGGACCTCTACAAGGACGAGGTGCGGGAGGTGGCCCGCGAACTCGACCTCGAAGAGATAATCGCCGAGCGGATGCCGTTCCCCGGTCCCGGCCTCGCGGTCCGCATCCTCGGTGAGGTCACCGAGGAGAAACTCGACGTGGCGCGCGAAGCCAACCACGTCGTCGAGGAGGAACTCGAAGACCACGACCCGTGGCAGGCCCTCGCCGCCGTCATCGGGAAAGCCACCGGGGTCAAAGGTGACAACCGCGTCCACGGCTGGGTCGTCGCCGTCCGGTCCGTCGAGTCCCGTGACGGGATGACCGCCCGGGCACAGGACGTCGACTGGGACACGCTCCAGCGTATCCAGAGCCGCATCACCGGCGAGAACGAGAACGTCTCGCGGGTGCTGTACGACGTGACCCACAAGCCGCCCGCGACCATCGAGTACGAGTAACCCAACCACTTTTTTCGCCGGCGTGGGTGGGGAGAACCGATGCCGTCAGTCGACCTGCCCGGCCGTCCGACACCGCTTCGACCCGGCGTCCGGGCACTCCCCGTCCTGAACCCGCTCGCCATCGCCGTCGCCGGACTCGTGTACGGTCTCCTCCTCGCAGTCGTCCTGTCGCTGTGGGTGGGGCTGGGAGCGTTCGTCAACGTCCCGTCCCCCTCTCTGTCACTCCAGACCGCACTCGCCGTGTGGCTCGCCGGGTGCGGACTGGCTGTCGTCCGGGACGCCGCTCGGAAGGTACAGACGTCGGTCACGATTACGCCGGGCTGGATAACCCGCGCGCACGGGGCGGCGTCGGTGACGGTTCCGCGGAACGAGGTGACGAACGTCCGGATACGGGCGTCGCTCGTCGACCGTCTCGCGGGGACGGCGACGGTCGATATCTACGACGCCGATGGCCACCGGCTTCGGTTGCCCCGCGTACGTGACCGGGATGCGGTCGAGCGGGCACTCTCCGGGGACCGGTCGGACGAGCGTCACGACGACGGAGTTGTCGGTGGCCGAGAGACGTGACGGGACCGTGAGAGCCAAACCCCGGGGGCGACAGATGGCTAGCATGAACGCAGTCATCGCCGGTCCCGACGACCACGACCTCGGGACCGCACTGTCGGAGGCCGGACTCACCGTCACGCGGGCCGCGGGGACCGCCAACCGCCCGGCACTGGAGGAGGCGGGCATCCTCGACGCGGCCGTCCTCGTCCTCACGGAGACGGTCCTCGCCACCTCGATTCCGGTCGCGAAGGACCTCAACACCGACCTCAAGGTGGTCGTCTACGCCGACGACTCCCTGCCGGAGTTTGCGAAGGGACAGGCCGACCTCCTGCTCGACCCCTCGCTGTTCTCTCCGAGTGCCGTCGCCGAGGAACTCGCCGACGAGTTCTCACGCGAGTGACGCCGCGAGGTTCGCGATTCGCTCGCTCCCACGCCGACTGAACGGCGTGCCGTGTCCCATCGCCGCCACCGCGAACTCGGGTGTCCGCGCCGCGAAGTCGCGGACACTCTCGGTCACCCGCGCCGTGTCGTAGCTCATCACCCACGGCGAGGCGTGTAGCTCCCCGCTCGCTTCGCGCACCATGTCGCCGAGGAACGCCGTCGACAGGTCCTCGCTGATGTACGCGACGTGGCCCGGCGTGTGGCCGGGAGTGTGGTAGACGGTGAACGACCCGATTTCGTCGCCGTCCGCGACTGTCTCGACGGGGCAGTCGGGAACGCCGACGAACGGCGAGGAAACAGCCTGCAACAGTCCCTTGTGGTTTCCGAGCGGCGGCCGCTCGGTCCCGCGGACCAGCGGTGCGTCGGCCGCACCGACGTACACCGTCGCGTCGAGGCCGTGAACCTGCGCGAGGCCGCCCACGTGGTCGAAGTCGTAGTGGGTGAGGAGGACTCGCTCCACGTCGGTGACCGCGTACCCGGCGTCGGTGACGCCGAGGACGACCCGGCGGCCGTCCCACGGGTTGCCCGTGTCCACGAGCGTCAGCGTCCCGCCGTCGTCGACGAGGTACGCGTTCACCCCGGTCAGGTCGTACCACCACACGTCTTCGGCGAGTCGCGTGACCATACCGGTCCTCGGATGCGGACAGAGTAAAAACCACGCGTGGCGGCAGGCGAGTGACCGGCCACCGCACGCGGCCGAACGGCTAAGTTCGGCCCGACCGATGCCGGGGTATGGCACTCGACAGACTGCCGGCCCTCGACCCGGCCGACGGCGAGGTACTCGACGAAGAACTCGCGGTCACCGACGACGTACTGGTGAAAGTGTTCGCGCTCGGTCCCGGGGCGCGCATCGACCCGCACGAACACGCCGACGCCGCGAACGTGTTCCACGTCCTCGCGGGGACGGTGACGGTCCGACAGGACGGCGAAACCGAACGCGTCTCCGCGCCCGGCGTCGTGTTCAACGACCGCGGCCAATCCCACGGCGCGCGCAACGACACCGACGCGGTGGCGACGCTGACGGCCAGCCTCTGTCCCCTCCCCGGCCAGTAGTGGCCCGCCGCGGGACGCCCGTCACTCCCGCTGTGCCAACCCCACCAGATGTGGGGCCTCCTCGACGATTATCTCCTCGGTCCCCAACCGCGCGGCGTCCTCGCTCCCGGGGAGACAGAACACCGCCGTGTCGCCGTCGATGCCCGCTGTCGCGCGCGTCCCGACGACTTTCGTCCCGATGTCGTCGTAGGACAACCGCCGGAAGAGTTCGCCGAATCCCGGGAGTTCCTTGTCGAAAAGCGGTGTCACGGCCTCGATGGTCACGTCGTCGGGCGTGACTCCGGTCCCGCCTGTCGTGACGACACAGTCCACGTCCGACCGTCCGGCGAGTGCGTCGATTGCGTTCTGCACGCCGTCGTGGTCGTCGCGTATCACGTCCCGAGAGACGACCTCGTGCCCCGCCGCCTCGACGGCGGACTGGATTCGTTCACCCGACGGGTCCGTCTCGCGGGTCCGCGACGAAGAGACGGTGACGACGGCCACGCCGAGGTCACGCTTGTCGTGTGCGTGGTGGTCGTGGTCTTCGTGGCCATGTGCCCCGTGCTCGGACTCGGTGCCGTCCGTCTCGGCGTCCGTCCCGTCGTCCTCGGCGTCGGTACCGCGTCCGGTGTCGCGTGACTGGAAATCGACCATATCGGTCCGTGGTTGCCCCGCCGGAAAACAGTCCCGACGTTGTATGTTTCACAAATTCGGCGGCGAAAGTTATTACTGTTGGACGGTTGTGATACCTTTCGTGGTGGAAAAGTATCACTTCGTGTGCCACGAGTGTGCGGCCGAGGAGATAGTTGGTACACAGGACGAGGCGAAGGCACTCCTCAGCGAGCACGCGGCAGAGACCGAACACGAAGGACAGTACGCCGACGTGGGCGAGTGATTACACACGACGGTATCGGCCTCGAAACCCGAAGTACCGTCAGTGTTTTGGAGACAGCGAACCAGCGACGGGTATGCAGGCAGTTCAGTTCTCGGAACACGGCGACACGGACGTAATCGAGTACGACGATTTCCCGGACCCCGAACCCGACGACGACGAGGTACTCGTGGATGTCAAGGCCGGTGCCCTGAACCACCTCGATGTCTTCACCCGGATGGGACTGGGCGCGCTCGGTCGTCTCGACGTGGAGATGCCACACATCCCCGGGAGCGACGCGGCGGGCGTCGTCGCGGAAGTCGGCGAGGACGTAGCACGGTTCGAACCCGGTGACCACGTCGCCGTCTCCGCGGGACTGTCCTGTGGCCACTGTGAGTTCTGCCGCGACGGCGAGCCGACACTCTGTGAGAACTTCCAGATTATCGGCGAACACGTCCGCGGCGTCCACAGCGAGCAGACCGTGGTGCCAGCCGAGAACCTCGTCCCGGTTCCCGAACACGTCGACTGGGAGATCGCGGCCGCGTCCCCGCTGGTCTTCCAGACGGCGTGGCGGATGCTCGTGACGCGAGCGGACCTCCAACCCGGCGAGTCCATCCTCGTCCTCGGAGCCAGCGGCGGCGTCGGGCACGCCGCAGTCCAAATCGCCGACTACGTGGGTGCGGAGGTGTACGCCACCGCGAGTACCGAGGAGAAACTGGAGTACGCCGCCGAAGTCGGTGCGGACCACACAATCAACTACGACGCGGAGAACTTCGCCGACGCCATCGCCGACGTCACCGACGAGCGCGGCGTCGATGTCGTCGTCGACCACATCGGCAAGGCCACCTGGCAGGACTCCCTCGACAGCCTCGCGAAGGGTGGCCGTATCGTCACCTGCGGCGCGACGACGGGCCGGGACCCCGAGACGGACCTGAACGCCATCTTCTGGAACCAGTACGAGATACACGGGTCGACGATGGGGACGCCCGGCGAAGTCGACGACGTGCTCGAACTCGTCTGGAAGGGTGAGTTCGAACCGCGCATCCGTGAGACGCTGCCGATGAGCGAGACGGCCCGCGCTCACGAGATAATCTCGAACCGTGAGGGCTTCGGCAAGGTGGTCGTCGTCCCCGACAGCGAACTGTGAGCGCGCCCGAAGACGACGCGGCCGGGACGGGGGCGTCCGACGCGTCCACCGACACGTACGTCCACGACCCGGACGGCGTGACCGAGGGCGGCCCGACCCAGCCACGGAACCGGCGACCGGACGGCCCGCCACCGGACGGCGACTTCGACTGGCGAGGCTGGGTGCTGGTCGGAGCTATCGTCTTCGCCTTCCTCGTCGCACCCGGCGTCCTCTACCTCCTCCCGAGTGCCCGCGGGTTCGTGTCGGGGCTCGGCCTCGGATTGCGGAACACGTACCTCGTCCTGCCGCTGTTGCCCGCGCTCGGCCTCGGTGCCATCGCCGTGTGGGCGGCGGTCAGGTCGCGGGCCAGACGATAACTGCTGGCGCGTTCCCCACCGTGACGGTCACTCACGCCCCGCGTCGGGCGGGTCGCCCGTCGCCGTTCTCTCGGCGTCGGTGCCCGGGGCGGCGAACAGGGCCGCACCGACGAGACTCCCGAGAACGACTGCCGTGAGAAGCCCCGCAGCAACTGCTCGCGGCGTGAGCGCGCCCCGCTCGAACATGACGGAGACGTAGCCCGTGATACCGACGCCCGGCGGGAGTGCGAACACGAGAACCCACAGGACCCGCTCCCGTCGCCCCATGTCAGCCATCGTCCGGAGTCACACGCCGACCCGCTTAGTGTCTTCCCCGGCCGCAGTCTTACTCCTCGAAGTCCCGGCGCATCGCTATCTCGAACCACGGACACAGGCGGAGTTGGCGGTACCAGCGTGGGTTCTCGTGCAGTCGCTCGTAGGGAACCCACATCAGCCCGGCAACTTCCTCGGGGTCCGGGTCCAGTGTGCGGTCCAGCAGGGTAGCCTTCAGCACGGCACAGACCTCGTGCTCGACGCCCTCGTCGTAGTAGTAGCGTTTGTACTCGAAGCGGTCGGTCACCCGCAGGTCGTCGTACTGGTCGGGCGTGATGCCCAACTCCTCCTCGAGCCGCTCCCGGGTGGCGGCCTCTTGACTCTGCCCCTCGACGGGATGGGAGGCGACGGTACCGTCCCAGAACGTGTCCCAGAGACGTTTGTCGGGGCTGCGCTGTGCCAGCAGGACGTTCCCCTCTTGGTCGAACAGGAGCGACGTGAACGCGCGGTGGCGAATCCCGTCGCCGGTGTGTGCTTTCAGGCGGTTGACGGTCCCCTGTGCGGTGTCGTCCGCGTCGACCCGTATCACGTCCTCGCCGGCGTTCTCGTGGTCGAGGTCGGCAAGCGTCTCCCGCGTGCCCGACCCGTCGTCTGCATTCATAGAGGGCACATCGGCCAGCGGGTTCAAACACTCTTCGACTCTCGCCACCCCGGGCGGCGCGCAACCGACCAGCATACAGTTGAGTGGCAATAGTTACCACGGAGACTGCCGAAAATAAACCTACCGCCGACTTGACCCGGCACGACACGACCGGCGCGGCGTTTTCTCCCCACCGGCGGTACCACACGTTGATGTCTACGACGACAGAAACCGACCGTCGAATCGCCGACCCGAGCGCGTCTTGGCAGGCGGGTGTCGTGGGTGGTATCGTTGGCGCGCTGGGCATGGCCGCGCTCGTCGTGGGGATGAACACGCCCACAGTCGCGGTCGCGATACCGTCGCTGTACGGGCTTGCACCGCCGCCGAACCCCGCGGCCGGGCTGTTCGTTCACGTCTCTCACGGCGCGATGCTGGGCGTGGTCTTCGCGGCACTCGTCGGGACACTCGGTGTCGACTCGCCGACGAAAACCGTCGGGCTCGGTGCCGGGTGGGGCGTCCTGACGTGGATTGGTCTCGCCGCCCTCGTGATGCCGGTCTGGCTCGGTGCGGTCGGCTCCCCCGCCTCACCGCCGTTCCCCAACTTCGCGCCGCCGTCGCTGCTGTGGCATCTCGTCTACGGTGTCGTGCTGGGTGGCGTCTACGTCGCGCTCGAAGACACGCTGTGACCGGACGGCGACGGCCGCGGTGTCACTGCTCGTGAAAGATTTTCCACTGCGGGTCGCCGGTACCGGTGTCTGCTAGCGACTCGACTTTCTCGCGGTCCAGGTCTCCCAACCGGGCGGCAGCCCCGCGTAGCCACGTCTGGAACTGCCGCCCGAGGCTCGCCCTGACCGTCTCCTCGCCCCGCGGCGTGTAGACGTACACGTGACCCCCTTGTTCGAGGAGGCGACGGTTCTTCCCGACCACCCCGAGGTCCGCGAGATGGTTGAGATGGCGGGTGACGATGCTCCTGTCGTAGTCCGTCTGTTCGGCCAACTCCGAGACCGTCACCGCGCCGGCTTCCATCACGCAGAGACAGACCTCGAACTCGGTCTCGGACATCCCGAAGACGGTGCCCAGCAGTTCCGCCAGCGACGGGCCGGCCGCGTCCGTCCCGGCGTCGCTGGACGCCCCCATCGCTTCGCCACAGCAGGTGACCGTCTCGCGGGCGACTGCGACGTTCCCACAGGTCGCACATTCGAGTACGTTCACGGGTGCGTCGGCGTTGCTCACGGGTCCTGGTTCGACGCTCGCCTACAATACGTCCGCGGTGCTGTCCGTCGCTGTCGCACTACCGTATTGCGGTCAGGTCACTCGACCGACTGTCAGTCGTCACCCGAGCCGTTCGTCCAAGATGAGTCGCGTCTTCGTGTTGACGACTTCGTCCAACTCCCGGGCGCGGGTGATGAGTTCGTTGACGCGTTCGGTGTCGGCGGCGTCCACGACGAGGACGATGTCCTCCTCGCCCGACACCTGCCAGACGAAGTCGACTTCCTGCCACTCGATGATGCGGTCACAGACGGCGGCAGTGTCGACGTTCACGTCCACGCCCAATTCTATCATCGATTTGACGTTTCCAGTCGACGTGGAGACGGTGAACCGTTCGATGACTCCCTCCTCGACCATCCGCTCGACGCGGTTGCGGACCGTCCCCTCGGAAGTGCCCACCCGGTCGGCGATTTCCGTGTACGGAATCCGTGCGTCCCGCCGGAGGATGCTCAGTATCTCCCGGTCCAAGTCGTCCATCGAGGTGTGAACCTTCTGTCCCGGCTCACTTGAGGATTGCGAAATTCGTAACTCAGCTTCGAAAGCAAGGCTTATGAACGGAGGGAGGATACGCATCTCGTAATGTCGGACGCCTACGTGGCTATCGAGGGTGGACGCGTCGTCGAGGCGCGCGCCCGCGCTCCGGGTACGACCCGCGGTGAACTGGTCTTCACGACTGCCTACACGGGGTACGAGGAGAGCCTGACTGACCCCTCCTACGAGGAACAGATACTGACGTTCTCGTACCCGCTCATCGGCAACTACGGCGTCCGAGCGGAGCGGTTCGAGTCCGACCGCGTCCAGCCGAACGGCGTCGTCGCCCGCGAACTCACCGACGACGTGGCCGAGTGGCTCCGCGAGGAGGGCGCGCCCGCCGTCGACAACCTCGACACGCGCGAACTCGTCACGGGCATCCGCGACGAGGGCGCGATGAAGTGTGGCATCGCCGCCGGCCCCGACGCCACCGAGGAGGACGCGCTGGCCGAACTCGACCAGTGCAAGCACATGTCCGACCACACCGACATCGGCGCGCAGGTCAGCGTCGACGAACTGCAGACGCACAACGCGGACGGGTCGGGTGCGACCGTCGCGCTGGTCGACTGCGGGGCGAAAGGCTCCATCGCCGACTCGCTGGTCGAACGCGACGCGACCGTTCACGTCCTGCCGTACGACGCGACGGAGGACGACGTGCGTGCCGTCGACCCGGACCTGCTGTTCATCTCGAACGGCCCCGGCGACCCCGAGAACTTCGAGCAGGCGAAGTCCGTCGTCGACGCCTACGCCGGCGAGACGCCGCTCGCTGGCATCTGTCTCGGCCAGCAAGTCGTCGCCAGCGCGCTGGGCGGGTCCACCGAGAAGATGGAGTTCGGTCACCGCGGCGTCAACCAGCCGGTCCGTGACCTCCGGACCGACAAAGTCGTGATGACCACGCAGAACCACGGCTACACCGTCGCCGACAACGGTCCCCTCGAAGTCACGCAAATCAACGTCAACGACGACACGCCCGAGGGCCTGGAGAACGACGAGATGGACATCATCACCCGCCAGTACCACCCCGAGGCCAACCCCGGCCCGCACGACTCCCTCTCGTTCTTCGACGACGTGCTGGCGATGACCGAAGAGTAGACACGCAGAACTGTTCCTCAGTCAGTTCGTCCCGTCACCGCCGGCTCCCGCGTCGCCGTTGACCGGGCGGCCACGCCACATCGGCTGTCCCGCACTCTCGTCTGACTCGTCCGAGGTACGCTCCTCCTCGGCCGGTTCGTCCGCGCTGTCGCCAGCCCCAGTGTCGCGCTTGACCGGGCGGCCACGCCACATGACCCGTCCCGCGCTGTCGTCGGAGACGGTTTCCGGCTCCTCTTGCTGGTGGTCGCCGATGAACTCGGTTACCCGTTCGAGGAGGTCGACTTCGGTCTTCCGGTGAACCCAGCAGTGGTACGCGCTCCGTGGCGTGCGGAGGACGAGTCTGTGTTTCCGGAGGCCGCGACTGTATTTCGTCGCCGCGACCGACTCGTGTGGGATTTCGATAACCTCGTCTCCGTCCTGTTGGCCGACGAGACAGAGCGTCCGGCGGCCGGTCACCAGCACGACGGTGCGGCGGTCCCCGTCGGGTGCGACGGTGTTGCCCTTGTTGCCGAGGCCGATACCACGCTTGGCGTTCGTCAGGACGTACGCCGGTGCTTCGGTCCCGTCGAGATACGACACCGGCGGTTCGTGTAGCGGTGCTGTCTTCGAGAACTGGGACTCACGCCCGGCGAGGATCGCCATTGTCACCGAATCGTCGGGTGCCATCTCGGCGAGCGTAAACGCTTCGTCGGCAACCTCCCCGTCCGTCATCTGTGCCCGGTGGCAATGGCCGCGACAGTCATCGTCTGATTCACACGGTAATCATCCACCCCCACTGGCATTACTATTACGAACGTACTGTTATAGGGGTTATTGAGTGTACTTACGTGTGTTAATACCGAAATAACTGAAGAAATATCGGGCGATGCCACAGAAGATGAAAATATCACGCCGTTCTTATCGGTCGGACGACTTCCTGCTCGCGTGATCAGGTTCCGAGCGTCGTGTGGACTGTCGTCTCGACTCGAACTGTAGGACGCCGGTTCCGCGGCTCCCGGCAGGGCTGGAACGGGCGAGCAGACGGGGCGGGCGGAAAACAGGCGTCGGTGGTTAGAAGCTCCCCCAGTCGCGGCGGTCCTTCGGGCGGGCCGCGATGTCCTGGACGTTGAGCGGCTGGTCGGCCGATTCGATGGCTTCCAGCGCGGCCTCCGCGCTCTCGATGGTCGAGAAGTACGTGATGGTCTCCTCGACACAGACCTCCAGCACTTCGCGGTTGCGCGAGACGACGAGGTCCACCTCGCCGTCGCGTAGGCGTTGCTTGACGGCCTCCACGTCGGCGTCTTCGAGGTCGGTCACGTCGAAGTGGTCCTCGAAGCCGATGACCGGGAGGTCGACGATGGCGTTGCCTTCGAGGGGAATCGCCTTGCCGACGGCCATCTGAGCCTTCTGGTAGGCCTTCCCGAACGACCCGGCGGTGCCCATGACCTCACCCGTCGATTTCATCTCCGGACCGAGACGGGGGTCACTGCCCGGCAGGCGGTCGAACGGGAGGACGACCTCTTTGACGGAGACTTGGTCGGGAATCTGCTCGTCCACGTCCAGTTCTTCGAGGGTCGCGCCGGCCATCACCTTCGCGGCGAGTTTGGCGATGGGGACGCCCGTCGCCTTCGAGACGAACGGGACGGTCCGCGAGGACCGGGGGTTGGCTTCCAGCACGTACACCGTGCCGTCGCGGACGGCGAGTTGGACGTTCAGCAGGCCGACCGTATCGAGCGCGGTGGCGATGTCCTCGGTGACTTCGCGGACGCGGGTCAGCGTCTCCTCGGAGAGCGACCGCGGCGGAATCATGCAGGCCGAGTCCCCGGAGTGGACGCCCGCCGTCTCGACGTGTTCCATGATGCCGCCGATGAGGACGTCCTCGCCGTCGGCGACGGCGTCGACGTCCAGTTCCACGGCGTCGGCGAGGAAGTCGTCGATGAGGATGGGCTTGTCCGGCGAGACACGGACGGCTTCCTCGATGTACGTCTTGAGGTCCTCGTCGTTGTACACCACGTCCATCGCGCGGCCG
Organism: Halorientalis litorea; assembly: GCF_023028225.1. NCBI lineage: Archaea > Methanobacteriati > Methanobacteriota > Halobacteria > Halobacteriales > Haloarculaceae > Halorientalis > Halorientalis litorea. Next base: position 846,065 of record NZ_CP095482.1, on the reverse strand, counting down.
CCGAGGACGTAGGAGGGGCGCACGAGGACGGGATAGCCGATGTCGCGCGCGATTTCGAGGGCTTCCTGCTCCGAGGTCGCGGTCCCACCCTCGGCCTGTGCGATGCCGAGTTCGTCCATCAACTGGTTGAAGCGGTCGCGGTCCTCCGCGAGGTCCATCGCCTCCACGGAGGTGCCCATGACCGAGCAGTCGAGGTCACGGCGGTCGAGTTCGGCTTCGAGCGGTTCGCCGATGTCGACGGATGTCTGGCCGCCGAACTGGACCATCACGCCGTCGGCGTTCGTGGCCTCGACCACGTCGGCAACCTCCTCGGCGGTAATCGGCTCGAAGAACAGACCGTCGCTGGTGTCGTAGTCCGTCGAGACAGTTTCGGGGTTGTTGTTGACGACGTGGGCGTCGATGCCCATCGCTTCGAGGGCTTGCACGGCGTGGACCGAACAGTAGTCGAACTCCACGCCCTGCCCGATGCGGATGGGACCACCGCCGACGACGACGACGCTTTCTACGTCGCGGTCGACCTGTACCTCGTCGCGGCCGAGTCCCGAGAGCGGTTCCCGTGAGGAGTAGTAGTACGGCGTCGAGGCGGCGAACTCCCCGGCGCAGGTGTCGACCTGTTTGAACGTCCGGTCGGCCGTCTCGGCGTCTACATCGTCCACGGTGACGCCCGCACCGTCCGTCTGTACCTCGCCAGCACTGACCTGATTGGACTCGTCGCGGTCCGGGAGCCACGAGGCGTGGGTGTCGTTGAACTCGCCGCCCGCGATGGCGGTAATCTCGTGGTCGGTGAACCCTTCCTCGGCGGCGAGGGCGAACTCGCCCGCAGCGGCGGCCTCGGCGGCGTCGGCGACGCGCTTGTAGCGTTCGAGGTACCACTCCCGGATTTCGGTCAGGTCGTTGATTTCCCCGACGGTGTAGCCGCGCTCGAACGCCTCGAAGATGGCGTAGGTCCGGTCGGGTGTCGGCCGTGTGAGCCACTTCTCTTCGAGTTCGTCGTCGCTCACGTCGTCCCAGTCGACGGCCGGGTCGTACTCGGAACTCCGGAGTGCCTTCAACAGCGACTCCTCGAATGTCCGGCCGATGGCCATCGCCTCGCCGGTCGATTTCATCGCCGGCCCCAACTCGAACTCGACGTCGCGGAACTTGTCTTTGGGCCACCGGGGCACCTTCGTCACGATGTAGTCGATGGCCGGTTCGAAGGCCGCGGTTGTCTGGCCGGTAATCTCGTTCTCGATTTCGTGGAGTCGCTTGCCCATCGCCACCTTCGCCGTGACGCGGGCGATGGGGTAGCCGGTCGCCTTCGACGCGAGTGCGGAGGAGCGGGAGACGCGCGGGTTGACCTCGACGACGCGGTACTCGCCGCCAGGCGTGCCGTCGTCGTGCCACGCGAACTGGATGTTACAGCCACCCTGAATCCCGAGTTCGCGGATGACCTTCAGCGCGGCGTCGCGCATCTCTTGGTGCCCCTCGTCGGGGATGACCTGCGAGGGCGTCACGACGATGGACTCCCCGGTGTGGATGCCCATCGGGTCGATGTTCTCCATGTTGCAGATGATGATACAGGAGTCGTCGGCGTCCCGCATCACCTCGTACTCCAGTTCTATCCAGCCGTCGATGGACTCGGTAATCATCACACGGTCGTCCCGCGAGAGGCTGAGGCCCTTCCGCGTGGCCTCCTTCAGTTCGTCCATGTCGCCGATGACGCCCGACCCCTGTCCGCCGAGTGTGTAGGTGGTCCGCATGATGACCGGCAGGCCACCGACCGACTCGACGGCGTCCTCCACCTCGTCGATGTCGTCGATGGTTTCGGACTTGGGGACCGGTTCGTCGATGGCTTCCATCCGCTGGCGGAACTGGTCGCGGTCCTCGGTGGCGTAGATGGTATCCAGCGGCGTCCCCATCACGTCCACGTCGTGTTCGTCGAGGACGCCCTCCTCGGCGAGTTCCGCGGTGACGTTCAGTCCAGTCTGGCCGCCCAGTCCGGCGATGACGCCGTCGGGTTTCTCCTTCCTGATGATTTCGGCGATGGCCTCGGTGTTGATGGGTTCGAGGTACACCTTGTCGGCCATCTCCGGGTCCGTCATGATGGTCGCCGGGTTCGAGTTGACGAGGACGACTCGCGCACCTTCCTCTTGGAGCGCGCGGCAGGCCTGCGCGCCGGAGTAGTCGAACTCCGCGGCCTGCCCGATCTTGATCGGGCCGCTCCCGATGAGCAGTATCGTCCTGTCCTCGGACGCCGCCGGGTCCGCCGGACTCTCGTCGTCTGCACTCGCTGTCATTGTCCGTCCCGAGTCCGCACATCGTAATAAGCCCGGCGAAAGGTTGCGAGCATCGTAGTCGAATTTCGAAATTCGTATTGTAGTGCTGACGTGCCGGCGTACACATCACAGCGCGGGGTGTGGCCGCGTCCGGTCGCAGTCTCCTCGGGGTGCCAGCACAGTCTAGGGACTGTCCGCTATCGACTGAACGGGGCAACAAAACACTGTCGCGGCTCTCGGGAGCGCGCCGCCGCGCCGCGGTCCCCGCTGGTTAGGAGCCGTCCCGGAACCGGTAGCGATAGGGCTGGTCCCGGATGACTTCGACGTCGCCACGTTCGGCATGCCGGCCAAGCACCGTGGCGACGCGGTGGGCACTGTCGAACTCCTCGCCGTGTTCGTCGAGTACGTCGAGGATTTCGCGCGCTGTCAGGGGCTCCTCGGCGTCGGCGTCGCTCAGGACGGACCGTATCCGCTCGAATTCTCCCTGCCGTAAGCGCATACGCATACACATGCCCTACAATCACATTAAACGCCGTCAGACATCCGTACGACGAACATTCCACGCGAACCACCTGACAGCGGACTGCCACCGATTGGCATCGACTGTCATACGAATTCGGTTCTGTCAGCGGATGACTGAAAGAAATCCCACACGCTCGGTGCCGCGTGGGACTCCCGCTGGGACTGCTCGCCGCGCACGACTCAGACCGCCGAGTCGTGCTCGGACTCGAAGTCTCTCTGAGCCCGATACGTCTCCACGAACTCGGCCACGTCGAAGTCGAGCATCTGTGACTCGAACTCGGCCATCGCCTCGTCGTCCTCGGCGTGACTCATCGCGTGTTCCATCAACTCGACCAGCAACTCGACGACGACTTCGTGGAGTCGTCGGGCGTCGAACTCCGCGACCCAGACGAGCGTGTACCCCACGTCGCCGTCCTCGGACACGTCTTCAGCGACGACTGCGTCGGGGAATTCCTCCAACACCATCCCCAGCAAGTGTGCGGTCGTGAACTCCTCGAAGTCGTCGGCCGGTTCGATGGTCGCACGGAGCACGTCGGCCATCGACTCCGGGACGAACCGTCCGAGCGGATGGATGTCCATCACGACGGCGTGGGCCTCCCCACACCGGCAGTCGAACTCCCGGAGTCCCATGTCGAGGTCGTGGACCGAGACGGTCTCGCCGCAAGGCAAGTCGATACCCGTTCCGCCCCCGCCCGGCACGCGCGGTTCTGCCATCGCCTCGTGTTTGTCACTTGGGCCGGTTAAACGCCGCGAACTCGCACCGCTCGCCCGCGCAGGTCAAAAATATCCGAGGTTCGCCACACCGCTCTCGGCACGTCCGGGGTTAGACGCTCGCCGGGTCGTCCCAGTCGCTGGCCGCTCCTTCGTCGGGGTCGCCGCCCGTCGCGGCTCGCTCGTCCGTCAGTTGCGCGTAGGCCCGCGTCGCCACCGCGATGCCGAAGACTGCGGTGAACGACCCGATGACGAGGCCCAAGAGGGTCGCGACGGTCTGGTCGAGGAACGCGAGCACTATCGTCGGACTGCTGGCGACGAGGTTGATGACGAACACGATAACTGCGAGGCCGAGCAGTTCCCACCGGTTCCCCGCCGTCAGTGACCAACTGTCACGCAGCGCGTCGATGAAGTTCTTGTCCGCCACGGCGATTTCCTGCCGGACGAAGAAAAACGAGAGCGCGATGTACACACCGGGCACGACGAGCAACACGAGACCGATGGCGGTGAGGAGGTAGACGACGAATCCGCCGACGACGCCGTTCAGCGTCGCCAAGACGATACGTCGCCGCACCGTCTCGCCGGGCACCGACTCGGTGTTGTCGCTGGCGAACACGCGAATCGCGACGATACGAATCGCCTCCGCGACGATGGCACCGACGAGTGAGAGCAGCCCTAGAACCGGGAGCGGGAGAGGCACCGCCAGCGGCGTCTGCTGCCCGCCGCCCGGCGCGAAGGGCACCTGCCCCGCGTTCTGTCCGGACTGTATCGGCTGGTCAGAAAACTGCTGGGCGAACTCCAGCATCTGCTGTGAGAACGATTGTGCGACGACTGCGTTCGCGATACTGAACACGAGGAATACGCCGACGAGAATCAGTCCGCTTCGTGCAATCGTCCGGTTGAACCCTTCCCGGAGGGCTTCGTCTATCTGGAGGGACATACGAACGCCGTCAACTGCCTGATACGTAAAATGCCCGCTTTAGCCGGGCGACACACGTAGCGGGGGCCGACGCCGGTCGGCTCAGGGCCAGTCGTCGCGTGTCTCTTCCTCGTCGTCGTCCGGGGACTCGGGTTCGCCCAGTTCCCACCCGGCCGCTTCGGCGGCGTCCTCGATGGGGAGGTACTCCCAGCCGACTGCCTCGGCCAGTGCCGCGTCTTCCTCGTCGTCGGTCCCGACGAAGACGTGCCGGTCCGTCTCGAACTGCCCTTTGACGTTCCCGAGGCTCTCCTCGCGGCCCCGTGGCCCGGAGAAGAAGTCCTGTCTGATGCGGTGTTTGCGCGTGAAGTTGGTCACCACGTAAGTCGGCTTCTCCGAGACGACGCCGACGTACTCGCTCCACTGACGCGCGTCGGAGACGACCGAGTCAGGGTGTGCGAGCCGCTTGAGCGCGGCCAACTCGAAGGCAAGGGTCATGTCGCTGCTCCCGCCGCCGTTCATACCCCTCGGTCGGCAGTGCCGGGAGAAAAGACCGTCGGTCCTCAGTCCCGGGCCTGCTCCCGTGCCTCGGCGAGGTCGGCGGCCTCCTCGGAGACGGCCGCCAACTCGCGCTCGGCCTCGGCGTCGCCCTGTCCGTGGGCGTACAGTACCGACGCGTCCAACCGCGAGCGGACGAACCCCTCGTCGTCGTCACGCTCGGCCCACTCACGGAGGCGTGTGACGAGTGCGCGGAGCATGCGCGGAGTTTGGACCGCGACGGACAAAAAGGTGCGTTCGGTTACTCGGCAGTCGCCGGCGCGTCGAGTTTCTCCAAGTCGACGCTCTGTTCGAGCAGGACCTCGGCTTGGTCCGCCACGTCGCGTTCCTCGCGGATGAGTTGCTTGTACGCTGACTGCGGCGAGAGGTCGCCGATGAGGACGCCGCCGACCAACTGCCCGTCCTTGAACGCCAACCGCCGCCACTCGGTGTCGGAGTACTTGCGCTCTGCGTGTTCGTCGCCGATGGTCGGGTGGCCGAACGAGAGGAAGGGGAACTCGAAGTGTGTGATGGAGTAGGAGGGGACCCAGCGGAACTCCTCGTCGTCGCCCGTCATGTTCATGCCGGCGACGGCACCCTGTTCCTTGGCCGACCCCCACGCGCCGTTCTGCGTGTAGTCGCCGAGGATAGTGTCGTAGAAGCGCGTGATGTCACCGGCGGCGTACACGTCCTCGACGTTGGTCGCCATGTGTTCGTCGACGACGATGCCGTCATCGAGTTCGACTGCGGTGTCGTGGAGGAACTCGGTGTTGAAGTTCAGGCCGATGGCGACGCCGACGAAATCACCCTCGTAGTGGTCGCCGTTGGGGTCCACCGCGCCGGTGACCTGCCCGTCGTCGTCCGTCTCGAAGTGGTCGACGCCGGAGTCGAACACGGGGGTGACGCCGTTCTCGTCGAGTGCGTCGTGAATGATTTCGGCACCCTCCAGCGAGAGGGCATAGCGCCACCACCGGTTACCGCGCATCAGGTAGTGGGCGTCGATGTCCTGTGCGGCACAGATGGCCGCGAGGTCGATGCCGAGCAGCCCGGCACCGACGACGATGCCCGTGTCGGCCGCGTCGGCGTGTTCGCGGATGGCGCGCGCGTCCTGAAAGGTCCAGAAGTGGTGGACGCCGTCTGCGTCGGAGCCGTCGACGGGGAGCTGTGTGGGCGTCCCGCCCGTGGCGAGCAGGAGCTTGTCGTACTCGATGGTCCCGCTCTCGTGGGTGTGAACGACCTTCTCGTCGGTGTCGATGCCGGTGACGACGGTGTCGAGTTGCAGGTCGATGTCGCGCTCGGCGTACCAGTCGGGTTCGTGGATAGAGATGGGTGCCTCCGGTAGCTTCCCCTTGGCGAACTCTTTGATGAGGATGCGGTTGTAGAGTGCCTCTCCCTCTTCGGTGACGACGGTGACGTCGGCGTCCGGGTCCTGCTCCCTGATGGTCTCGGCAGCCGAACTCCCGGCGATGCCGTCTCCGATAATCACGTGCGACGCGCTCATGTACGGGTACTTGCGGACGCGGGGTAATGTGCATTGCCATCTCCACAACCATCGCCAAGGTGTCCAGTCAGCGCGCCGACGCGCCCGTTCAGTCGCCTCTCGGGGTATCGGGACGTTTTAGGGACTTGCGGCCCTAGCGATGTCGAGATGAAGATACGCCAGAACGTCCGCCACTGGGCCGCTAAAAAGGCTCTGACCATGCCGGTCGTCGGACAGAAAACCAACGACTGGCTGGTCGACCTGCACACGAAGGTCTTCCTCGACAAGGCCGACGAGGCCCGCCAAGCGGAACGCCGCGCTCACCTCGACGACTTCTTCGACGCCACGATGGACACCTACGTCGCGGCACTGGAGGCGGGCTATCCCGAGGCCGAGGCTCGGGAGATTACCCACGTGCAGGCCAACTTCGACTTCTACAACCACGGCTGGACCGAGATGATGGAGTTCCCCAGCGACGAACTGGTCGACCACTACGAACGCTACCGCGACTTCTTCGAGACCCACGGCATCACCATCGCCGACCCACTCGGGGCGTTCCGGCCCGCCAGCGGCGTCGCCGACGCCCCGTCGACGCCCGAGAAGCTGGACGACCCAGAACACCCCCACGCGGAGGGCGGCTTCGCCGACGACGTGTACGTCGAAACCGACGACGGCGAGGTGGTCGTCGGCGGACAGGACGAACCCGAGAACGTCGACGTCGGGGACGCCCCCGGCGTCGCAGCCGACGACGTGGACGAAGCCGACGCCGACTGATTCACTCGCTGTCGAGGGCGTCCGCCGCCGCGAACCCGGCTTCGATGGCTCCGTTCAGGCTTCGCTCGGGGTACTGCGCTCTACTTGCCATCCCGGCGTAGTAGACGCCGTCCGCCACCGCGTCGCCGAGGTCGTAGGGAACCACCATGTCGAGATATCCCCGCTCGTAGACCGGTGCAGTCCGCGGGTTCCGGGCCGTCTCGACCCAGTTCACGCTCGCGGGGTCGAACTGCGGGAACAGGTCCGCGATACCCTCCTGCCAGTGCGTTTCGACGGTGTCGTCGTCCATCCCCCACAGGTCCTCGCTCGGGTCCTGCACGTAACTGGCCGTGTAGTAGAGGTGTTCGCCGCCGTATCGCTCGGGTGGGACGAAGTTCGTGTGCTCGATGAACACGCCGAACGGGGCGTCGTCGGCGATGTTCAGCCAGTAGGTGTCGGTCAGTGACTCGTCCATGCTCCAAACCGAACACACCGTCCCCTGAAAGTCGATGTCGCAGGGGTAGCCCGTCAGCGACTCCAACACGTTCGGCATCGCGGCCACGACGGCCGCGTCCACGTCATGTGTCCGGACGCCCGTCGCGTCCTCGACTGTCAGCGACTGGACTGCACCGTCCGCGATGCCGAGGTCGGTCACTCGCGCGCCGGTGGTGACCTGCTCCCGGCCGACGGCGTCGACCAGCGCGTCGACGAAGGGGGCGAACCCGCCGTCGAGATAGCCCAGAATCTCCCCGCGCAGCAGGTCCCGTTCGCCGCGGAACTTCACGCGGCCGAGTAGCCACGCCGCGCTCACGTCGTCCGTCCGGGACCCGAACTTCGCGTCGAGCAGCGGTTGCCAGAAGTTCTCGTAGACGCCCCGCGTCGTGTGCTCGACGAGGAACTCCTCGACCGGCACGTCCTCGAAGTCCTGCAAGTCGTCGTAAGTGTCGAAGGCGGGGAGCCACCCGCGCGCGTCGACTTCGAGGGTGAGCATCGCCAACCGGAACTTGTCCCGGAGCGAGAGGTGCGGGTAGGCCGCGATTTCCCACGGCGTGTCGAGCGGGTGGACCACGCCGTCGACGTAGTAGGCGTTCTTGCCGACGCGCCACTCTATCCGGTCGCCCAGCCCCAACTCCGCGGCCAGTTCGACGATTGTCTCCTCGGACTTCGAGAGGTGGTGGTAGAACGTCTCGATGGGGTCGCCCGCCGTCTCGTAGGTGGCCGCGAGGCCGCCGACAGACTCGCCCGCCTCGAACACCTGCACCTCGTGGCCCGCACGCTGGAGCCGGTAGGCCGCAGCCAGTCCCGCGAGACCACCCCCGACGACGCCTATCATACCCTCCCTTCTGCACCGTCCCGGATGTGTGTTTTGCTGTCGCCGCCCGTGGGTTTTTGCCCCTCCGTGCCGGAACGGTGCTATGCCGACGCTCCGTCACGCCCTCCTCGCTCTCGCCGTCGCCGTCGTTCTCGCCGGCTGTTCGGTCCCCATCGTCGACGACCGACCGACGACGGACGTGTCCGTGTCGGTCACGAACCGCGCCGACACCACTCACGAGGTCAGGACCGCCGTCGTCCCCGACGGCTTCGAGGCCGTGGACGTGACCTACCGGAACGGGTCGACCCGCCGCCTCCTCGTGACCGGGACGAGCGAGATTCGGCCCGCGGCCCTGCGGAACGCGACCAACCTCTCCGTGGTCGGTGCGACCGTCCAGAACCGTGCGTTCCGTCTCGACCCCGACAGCGGGCGCAGTACGGTCTACGAGGACATCTCGGCGAACGTCTCGGTGGTGTACGCCGCGTGGCCCGTCGGGGCCGACCGCATCAGCAACTACGGCACCCTCAGCTGCTCGTACCGAGCGACCTACCTCGACGCCTCGGTCACCCTCTATGTAGACGGGAACACTGACACCGCCGTTGACTGTGGCGGATAACGCGCGGTGCCGGCCGTCACGCATCTCCCCTTCGGCTCGGTGACGCCCCGGAATGCTTTTGTACTAACTTCACAATATTGTAAACATGGCCACAGACAGCACTTCGGCCGAGTCGGGTGACGCGACGCGAGTGCGGGGCGGTGGGTTCTCCACGCTCGAACTGGCCGTGTTCGCGCTCGTCGGCATCACCGCACTGACGCACCTGTACGCAGGGGTGGTCGAGGGTGCCCCACCGGTACTCCTCGCCGGGGTCGGATTCGTCGGTGGCCTCCTCCTGTACGTTCGGGGAACCAGACGACGACTGCTGACGGCCGCGGCCATCCCGTACACCGCCGTCCAGATACCCCTCTGGTACGTCGTCAAGCAGGGCAGTTTCACGACCGTCGGCTACCTCGACAAGGCGGTCCAACTGCTCCTCGTCGTCCTCCTCGTCGTCCTGGTCGTCCGACAACGGCAGTCCTGACGGCCGGGACTGTTTTCTGGTGCGTGACGGTGCGAGCGACACTTATGGCGTTGATTGTGCTATGGCGTCGGACGGAAGACTGTCATACGCGAGCGCGCCGCAGGCGCGACTCGCGGCTGTTTTTCTCCACGTTTTTGCGAGTAGTGCGGGACCGCAGGTCCCGCATACCGTGCGAACGGGCACGAAGTGCCCGTGAGCAGAGAGTGGTTCGCGCGGAGCGCGAACCCGACGAAGTAAAAAGTGGTAGCGTGCTGGCCGAGATTTGAACCGGATGCAGACGGTCCTGCTCGTTCGCTTCGCTCACTGTGCGGGCTGCGACTGCTAGGGTTCAAATTCGGTGCGACTTCACGGCTCACGGACGCGAGCACACGAGGTGCTCGCGGTGATGTTCGCCGTAGAAGTGCGCTGGCCGAGATTGTGAACTACGCGGAGACGGTCGCTCGCTCCGCTCGCGCTGCGTCTCCTCTCGTTCAAATCTCGGGGCGATTTCGTCTCGCGCGGATGTGAGCGACCACAAAGCGGCCGCTCACGGACTTGCGCTCGACAGAAATGCGCTGGCCGAGATTTGAACTCGGGTTAGGACCGTGGCAGGGTCCTGTGATACCACTACACCACCAGCGCGCACTTCTCAGTTTCAGGGTGAGTAGTATAAGGCTTCCGAAAGGGGGCCAATCGCCGTGCTGTGTGGCACCGACGCCCGTCCCGAACCCCCGCCTGACCCATGGGAACGCGTCTCAACGCGCGCGTGAACCGACCACTTTTTAAATGGGGAGGAAAGAACGTTTCGGCACAGTCTAGTGGCGTGGCGTGGAAGCGTCACGGCATGACAGTCAGCGTACTCGTGCCGTCATCGCTGACCCGAGAAGCCGAGGACAAACGCGAGGCAACTCGCAAACTCGGTTACGTCGCCCGCGCGGCGGCGGTGTTTCGGGTCGACCGCTTGGTCGTCTTCCCCGATTCCGGGGCGGAGGGCCAGTTCGGTGGCGGGTTCGTCGAAACCGTGCTGCGGTACGCCGCCACGCCCCCCTACCTCCGAAAGGAGGTGTGGGGGCGGCGGGACGAACTAGAGTACGCGGGCGTCCTGCCGCCGCTCCGCGTGACACCACGGACCGGCTCCGGTTCTGACGAATCGGGGTCGTTAAGACAGGGAATCGTGACCGAGGTCGGATCTGAGGGGCGCGTTCGGGTCAATTGCGGACTGCAACACCCGGTCTCCCTCCGGGTTCCGGACGGTACGGAACTCGGCGAGGGGGAACGCGTAACCATCAGGGTCTCTTCGCGACGGCCGGTCCGTGCTCGCATCGTCGACGAGCCCCTTCCGGGGTTCGACGTTGTGACTGCGGACCTCTCGACGGAACTCTCGCGCGACGACGCAGGCGTTCGCGTCGCTACCTCGCGGCACGGCGAACAGCTCACAGTCACCCGACTGGGCGAGGTTGTCGCCGACGCCAGCGAGTGCGGGATGACGGTTGCGTTCGGCGCGCCCGAACGCGGCCTGCCGGAGATACTCGGCGTCGACGCCGACGCGGTGTCGGCGGCGTCCGAGGGCGGCGGAGAGACCGAGCGAGAACTGACGGCATCTGCCGACGACGAACCGGATGGGTCCCGGTTCGACCTCTGGCTCAATGCGGTTCCGAATCAAGGCAGCGGGGTCGTGCGAACCGAAGAAGCGATGTTCGCCGTCCTCGCGTGCCTCTCACTCACGGAGTGAATCAGAATGCCACAACCAAGCAGACCACGAAAAGGCTCGCTGGGCTTCGGCCCGCGTAGTCGTGCGGCTGGCGAGGTGCCGCGGTTCAACACCTGGCCGGACGACGACGGACAGCCGGGTCTCCAAGGGTTCGCCGGGTACAAGGCCGGTATGACACACGTCGTTCTCATCAACGACGAACCCGAGTCCCCGCGCGAGGGGATGGAAGAGACCGTTCCGGTGACCGTCGTCGAGACGCCGCCGATGCGCGCCGTCGCGCTGCGAGCATACGAAGACACACCGTACGGCAAACGGCCGCTCACGGAAGTCTGGACCGACGAGTTCCACGCGGAACTCGACCGCGCTCTGGACCTGCCGGGCGACCAAGGTGCCGAAACAACCGGCGACGACCTGCGCGAGGCAGTCGACCGCGGCGACGTCGCCGACGTGCGTGTCATCACGCACACCGTCCCCGACGACATCCCGGGCGTCCCGAAGAAGCGACCCGACGTGATGGAGACGCGAGTCGGCGGTGGCTCGCTCGAAGACCGCGTCGAGTTCGGCCTCGACCTCGTGGCGGACGGCGGCGAACACGCCATGACGGACGTGTTCCGCGCGGGCGAGTACATGGACGTGTCCGGCATCACGAAAGGCAAGGGGACGCAGGGTCCCGTCAAACGCTGGGGCGTCCAAAAGCGCAAGGGTAAACACAAGCGACAGGGCTGGAAACGCCGCATCGGCAACCTCGGCCCGTGGAACCCCAGCCGCGTTCGGTCGACAGTGCCCCAGCAGGGCCAGACCGGCTACCACCAGCGGACGGAACTGAACAAGCGTCTCGTCGACCTCGGTGAGGGCGACGACGCGACCGTCGACGGCGGCTTCGTCAACTACGGCGAGGTCGACGGTCCGTACGCGCTGGTCAAGGGCTCGCTCCCCGGGCCGGACCAGCGCGTCCTGCGCTTCCGTCCCGCCGTGCGACCGACCGACCAACCGCGCCTCGACCCCGAGGTGCGCTACGTCTCGACGGAGAGTAACCAAGGATGAAAGCGACAGTACGCACTCTGGACGGCGACAGCGAAGAGTACCGGGAGATTCCGGACGTCTTCGAGACGCCGCTTCGACCGGACCTCGTCCGGCAAGCGGTCGACGCCGCACAGGCGAACCGGAAACAGGACTACGGGAGCGACGACTACGCTGGCCTCCGAACGCCGGCCGAGTCGTTCGGCTCCGGTCGTGGGAGTGCCCACGTCCCCCGCGAGGGTGGCAAGGCACGCCGCGTCCCACAGACCGTCGGTGGGCGACGCGCCCACCCGCCCAAGACCGAGAAGGACCGCACGAAGAGTCTCAACGACAAGACGCGCCAACTCGCCGTCCGCTCGGCCATCGCGGCCACGGCGGACGCCGACACCGTGCGCGAGCGCGGGCACGAGTTCGAGGACGGCGTCGAACTTCCCGTCGTCGTCGACGACGAGTTCGAAGACTTGGAGAAGACCCAAGCGGTCGTCGACGTGCTGGAGACGCTCGGCCTCGCGGCCGACATCGAGCGCGCAGACGACACGAAGATAAAGGCCGGACAGGGGAAGGCGCGCGGACGCAAGTACCGCCGCCCGTCCTCGATTCTGTTCGTGACGAGCGAGGAACCGTCTCGGGCCGCCCGCAACCTCGCGGGCGCGGACGTGGCGACGGCTGGCGAGGTCAACGCCGAAGACCTCGCACCCGGCGGCCACCCCGGACGGCTGACCGTCTGGACGGAGAGTGCCGTCGAGGAGGTGGGCGACCGATGAGTTCGGTCCTCCACCACCCACACGTCACCGAGAAGGCGATGGACAAGATGGACTTCCAGAACAAACTGGAGTTCATCGTCGACGCCGACGCGAACAAGGCGGACATCGCCGACGCGATAGAGGCGCAGTTCGACGTGGGCATCGTCGACGTGAACACGATGGTCACGATGAAGGGCACGAAGAAAGCGACGGTGCAACTCTCGGAGGAGGACGACGCCGAGGAAGTCGCCTCCCGAATCGGGGTGTTCTGAGATGGGACGACGAATTCAGGGACAACGACGCGGACGCGGTGGCCCGACGTTCCGGGCCCCGTCGCACCGCTACAAGGCGGACCTCTCGCACCGGACAGTCGAAGACGCCGACGTGGTCTCGGGCACGGTCGTCGACATCGAACACGACCCCGCCCGGAGCGCGCCGGTCGCGGCCGTCGAGTTCGAGGACGGCGACCAGCGACTCGTCCTCGCGCCCGAGGGCGTGGGCATCGGCGAGCAGATTCAGGTCGGCATCTCGGCGTCCATCGAGGCCGGGAACACGCTTCCGCTCGCGGAAATCCCGGAAGGCGTCCCGGTCTGTAACGTCGAGGCCAACCCCGGCGACGGTGGGCGGTTCGCCCGCGCGTCGGGTGTCTCGGCACAGTTGATGAGCCACGACCGCTCGGTCGCGGTCGTGCAGTTGCCCAGCGGTGAAGTCAAACGCCTCGACCCGGACTGTCGGGCGACCATCGGCGTCGTCGCCGGTGGCGGCCGGACGGAGAAGCCGATGGTCAAGGCCGGCAACAAGCATCACAAGATGAAGGCACGCGGGACGAAGTGGCCGAACGTGCGCGGTGTGGCGATGAACGCCGTCGACCACCCGTTCGGTGGTGGCGGACGCCAGCACCCCGGTCGGCCCAAGTCCGTCTCGCGGAACGCACCGCCGGGCCGGAAGGTCGGGGACATCTCCTCGCGCAAGACCGGTCGTGGCGGCAAGGGCGGTGACAGCCAATGAGTTCTGAGTATCAAATCGGTCACGAGGGAGAGTTCTCCTATCGCGGCCACACGCTAGACGAGTTGCAGGAGATGGACCTCGAGGAAGTCGCGGAACTGCTCCCCGCACGCCAGCGGCGAAGTATCACGCGCGGCCTGTCCGTCGAGAAGCAGAAACTGCTCGAAGAAGCCCGCGAGGCTGGCGAGGAGGAGACGGCCAACGACCCAATCCGAACGCACCTGCGCGACATGCCGGTGCTGCCGGAGTTCGTCGGCATCACCTTCGCCGTCCACAACGGGCAGAGCTTCGAGCGTGTCCAAGTGGAACCCGAGATGCTCGGTCACTATCTCGGCGAGTTCCAGCTCACCCGGTCGGACGTCGAGCACGGACAGGCCGGTATCGGGGCGACACGCTCCTCCAAGTTCGTGCCACTCAAGTAAACCATGGGAATCAGCTACTCCATCGACACGGACCCGGACACCACCGCGAAAGCGATGCTTCGGGACCGGCAGATGAGCCACAAGCACAGCAAAGCCATCGCCCGGGAAATAAAGGGCATGACCGCGAGCGACGCGGTGTCGTACCTCGAAGCGGTCGTGGACGGCGACCGCTCCGTCCCCTTCCGCCAGCACAACTCCGGCGTCGGTCACCGCAACGACATCGACGGCTGGGACGCGGGCCGCTTCCCGGAGAAAGCCAGCGAGGCGTTCATCGACCTGCTCGAGAACGCAATCGGCAACGCCGACCACCAGGGCTACGACGGCGAGAACATGGAGATTCTCCACGTCGCCGCCCACAAAGTCGGCGAGTCACAGGGTCGCAAACCCCGCGCGATGGGGCGTGCGACCGAGTGGAACACGCCGGAAGTGGACGTCGAACTCGTCTTGCAGGACCCGGACGCGGAGGGTGATGCCTGATGGCTGACGAACACCAGTTCATCGAGGACGGCCTCCAGCGGACCCAGATAGACGAGTTCTTCGCGGACGAACTCGGCCGCGCGGGCTACGGCGGCATGGAAGTCGCCAAGACGCCGATGGGGACCCAAATCGTCCTCAAGGCCGAGAAGCCCGGGATGGTCATCGGCAAGGGCGGGAAGAACATCCGGAAGGTCACGACGGAACTGGAAGACCGGTTCAACCTCGAAGACCCGCAAATCGACGTGCAGGAAGTCGAGGAACCGGACCTGAACGCCCGTATCGTCGCGGACCGACTGGCGAACGCCCTCGAACGCGGCTGGTACTTCCGGAAGGCCGGTCACACCACCATCGACCGCATCATGGAATCCGGCGCGCTCGGGGCCGAAATCATCCTCTCCGGGAAGGTCACCGGTGCCCGCTCGCGCGTCGAGAAGTTCAACCGCGGGTACATCAAGCACAACGGCGAACCCGCCGAGGAAATCGTCGACTCCGGGCAGGGCGTCGCGGTGATGAAGCTCGGCACCATCGGGGTGCAGGTCAAAATCATCCCGCCGAACGCCCAGCTCCCCGACGACTTCCGCATCTACGAGGACGCGGACGTCGAGGACTACGTCGCCGACGTGGACGACGAGAGCGTCGAGGACCTCCTCGAAGGTGAACCCGAGGGCGAGGGCGAGGACGCGGCCGCCGAGGCCGACGACGCGGCCGCGGAAGCCGCCGAACCCGAAGGCGACGCCGCCGTCGACGAAGAAGTCGTCGAAGAGGTCGTCGAGGACGACGTCGAGGTGCCGGAGGAGGAACCCGACGACGTCGACATCGACGACCTCGACGAAGCAATCGAGGAGGAAGTCGACGAGGAGGCCGCCGAGGAAGCGGAGGAACTGATGGACGAGATGGAAGACGCCGAGGAGGGTGACGACGAATGACCATCCTCCACCCAGGCGAAATCCGTGACATGACGCCTGCCGAACGGAAGGCGGAACTGGACGACCTCGAGACGGAACTGCTGAACTCCCAGGCCGTGCAGGCCGCGGGGGGCGCGCCGGAAGACCCGGGGCGCATCAAGGAGATTCGCAAGGCGATTGCGCGAATCAAGACGATTCAGCGGGAAGAAGGCGATTTGGAGTAACACAATGGCACTGACACCCGCGACGCTGACACGACACGAACTCATCGGCCTCCCCGTGCGGGTGGCCGCCGCGTCCAACCCCGACCTCGTCGGTATCGACGGCGACGTCGTGGCCGAGACGACGCGGACGCTCTCCATCGAGAGCGACAGCGGGCGGGTCAGGAAGGTTCCGAAAGCCGACGCGACGTTCGAGTTCTCGCTCCCGACCGGTGAGACGGTCACCGTCGAGGGCGACGTACTCGTCGAACGCCCGGCCAGACGAACGGAACGAACAGGTGATTCGAAATGGCGCTAGGACTCAACGTAGAAGAACCGGAGGAGACTTGCTCCGACGAGAACTGCCCGTTCCACGGCACGCTCGGCGTGCGTGGGCAGACGCTCGAAGGTGAAGTCGCCTCCACAGACATGGACAAGACCGTAGTCGTCGAACGCGAGTACGACGTGAAGGTACCCAAGTACGACCGGTTCATGAAACGGCGGTCGCGCGTGTCGGCTCACGCCGCGCCGTGCATGGACTTGCAGGTCGGCGACACGGTCCGTATCGCAGAGACACGACCGCTCTCGAAGACCAAAAGCCACGTCGTCGTGGAACGCGTGGCAGAGGCGGACCCCACCGAAGTGGCGGCCGCGGACCTCGGAGGTGACGAGTGATGGAGGCCCTCGGTGCGGACGTTACGCAGGGCTTGGAGAAAGGCTCGCTCGTCACGTGTGCCGACAACACGGGCGCACGCGAACTCAGGGTCATCAGCATCTCGGGCTACTCCGGGACGCACAACCGCCACCCGAAGGGCGGACTCGGTGACAAGATAACGGTTTCCGTCACTAAGGGGACGCCGGAGATGCGGCGGCAGGTGCTGGAGGCGGTCGTCGTCCGCCAGCGCAAGCCCATCCGACGACCCGACGGCACCCGCCTGAAGTTCGAGGACAACGCGGCGGTCATCATCGACGAGAACGAGGAACCCCGCGGTACCGAACTCAAAGGACCCATCGCACGGGAAGTCGCGGAACGGTTCGGAGCTGTCGCCAGCACGGCGACGATGATAGTATGACAGGACAACCATCCAAACAGCGAACGCAGACCGAACGCGCGCCGCTGCACGAGCGTCACTCACAGGTGCGCGCGACGCTGGCCGAGGACCTCCGAGAGGAGTACGGCCAGCGCAACGTGCGCGTCAACGAGGGCGACACGGTCGAAGTCCTCCGCGGCGACTACGCCGGGGAGGAGAACGACGTGGTCGCAGTCGACCTCAAAGACAGCGTCGTGCACGTCGAGGACGTCACGCAGGAGACGGCCGACGGGGAGGAAGTCCCCCGGCCGCTGGACGCCAGCAACCTCCGCGTGACGAGCCTCGACCTGAGCGACGAGAAGCGCGAACAGCGACTCGAATCGGAGGACGATAGCGCATGACGAAACACCAGAAGCGACTGTCGGTGCCCAACTCGTGGCCCGTCGAGCGCAAGACAGAGACGTTCACGGTCAAGGCCGATGCCGGACCGCACGGCGAAGCAGGGGTTCCCCTGCTCATCGTCCTGCGGGACGTGCTGGGCTACGTGGACAACCGCAAGGAGGCTCGCTACGCCCTCAACCAGGACAACGTCCTCATCAACGGGACGGCGGTGTCCGACGAGGAACGCCCGGTGGGCATGTTCGACATCATGGCTTTCACCGAGCGCGAAGAGTACTACCGCGTGTTCCCCGGCGAGGGTGGTCGGCTGGCGCTGACCCCCATCGACGAGGAATCCGCCGGTTCGAAGCTCGGCAAAATCGTCAACAAGCAACACGTCGGCGGCGGTGACGTGCAGTTGACGCTCCACGACGGCGAGACGCTCCTCGTCGAGGAGGACACCGAGTACAACGGCAGCGACTCCATCGTCGTCTCCAACGACGGCGAGGAAATCGTCGCCCACTTCCCCTACGAGGAAGGCGCGCTCGTGACGGCCGTCGACGGTGCTCACGCCGGCGAAATCGGCACCATCGATGAGATTCAGGTCACGCCGGGCAGTTCGGCCAACAACGTCATCGTCGAACAGGACGACGGGGATAGCGAGGCTTCAGACTCGGAAGGCGGCGAAGCCGCCGGTGGCTTCGAGACTGTCGCGGAGTACGTCGTGGTCATCGACGAGAACTTCACGGGCGAGGACTCCGACACGGAGTCCGAGTCTCGTCAGACGGAGTCTGACGGTGGTGATGACGAATGAGTTCGGACTCCGACTCCGGGGCCGACTTCCACGAGATGCGCGAACCGCGCATCGAGAAGGTCGTCGTCCACATGGGTATCGGCCAGGGTGGCCGCGAACTCGCCAACGCCGAAGACATCCTCACGGAGATTACGGGCCAGCAGCCGGTTCGCACCACCGCCAAGGAGACGGTCGGCGAGTTCAACATCCGGCAGGGCGACCCCATCGGGACGAAGGTCACGCTCCGTGACGACGCCGCCGAGGAGTTCCTCGAGACGGCACTGCCGCTGGCCGACCTCTCGGCCTCGCAGTTCGACGACACGGGCAACTTCAGCTTCGGCGTCGAGGAACACACCGAGTTCCCGAGTCAGGAGTACGACCCGACCATCGGAATCTACGGGCTGGACGTGACGGTCAACCTCGTCCGCCCGGGCTACCGCGTCCGCAAGCGCGACAAGGCGTCGCGCTCGATTCCGACGAACCACCGACTCGACCCCGACGACGCAGTCCCGTTCGTCGAGTCGACCTTCGACGTGGAGGTGAACGAATGAGCGAAAGCGAAACGGAAGACCCCGAGGCCGAGACGGAGGCCGAACGCGACCCGACCGGTGAACAGACCGCAAAGCGGACCGAGCAACTCCGCGCGTGTCAGCGCTGTGGCCGCGAGCAGGGTCTCGTCGGCAAGTACGATATCTGGCTGTGTCGACAGTGCTTCCGCGAAATCGCACGCGGTATGGGGTTCAAGAAGTACTCATGACTGGAACTGACCCACTCGCCAACGCGCTCTCGGGGTTGAACAACGCCGAGAGCGTCGGCCATCTCGAACAGACGATATCGCCCGCCTCGAACGAAATCGGCAGCGTACTCGAAGTCTTCTACGACCGCGGGTACATCGACGGCTTCAGTTTCGTCGACGACGGCAAAGCCGGTGAGTTCGAGGTCGAACTGAAAGGCGCCATCAACGAATGTGGCCCCGTCAAGCCCCGCTACGCGGCGGGTGCGGACGAGTTCGAGAAGTGGGAGAAGCGATTCCTCCCCGCTCGTGACTACGGGACCCTCGTCGTGACGACGAGCCACGGCGTCATGAGCCACTACGAGGCCCGCGAGGAGGGCGTCGGTGGCCAAGTCATCGCATACGTATACTAAAAATGACACGAGTAGCACTCGAGATACCGGACGACGTGTCCGCCGAGATGGACCATCTCGACCTGACGGTCGAGGGGCCAAACGGCAGCGTGACGCGTCGGCTCTGGTATCCGGACGTCGACGTCACTGTCCAGGACGGGCAGGTCGTCATCGAGAGTGAGGTAGCGGACGCAAAGACCAACTCGACGGTCGGCACCTTCGAGAGCCACGTCAGGAACATGTTCCACGGCGTGACCGACGGCTGGGAGTACGAGATGGAAGTCTTCTACTCCCACTTCCCGATGACGGTGCGCGTTGAGGACGGTGCGGTCGTCATCGAGAACTTCCTCGGCGAGAAGGCACCCCGCCGGACCGACATCCACGGGGATACCGAGGTACAGGTCGACGGCGAGGAGATTGTCCTGCGCGGCTCGGACATCGAGGCCGTGGGGCAGACTGCCGCCGACATCGAGCAACTCACGCGCGTCAAGGACAAGGACATCCGGGTCTTCCAAGACGGCGTGTACATCACCGCGAAACCGAACCGAGGTGGTGCCTGATGACGGAATCACTCGAAGACGTCGCGGGTGTCGGCGAATCGACCGCGGCGAACCTCCGTGACGCCGGGTACGAGAGCGTCGACGACCTGCGCGAAGCGGACCAGGACGACCTCTCGGAGGTCGACGGCATCGGGAACGCCCTCGCCGCCCGCATCAAGGCGGACGTCGGCGGACTCGAAGTCGACGAGGAGACCGAGGCCGAGGTCGAAGACGACGGTGCCGAGGAGGCCGACGAGGCCGAGACCGGGACCGACGAGACGGCCGACGACGAGGCCGAGGAGTACGAGGACCTGACGGACATCAGCGGCGTCGGAGCCTCGAAGGCGGCCGCACTCGAAGGTGCTGGCTACGAGACCATCGAGGACGTGCGCCGCGCGAGTCAGGACGACATCGCGGAGGTCGACGGCGTCGGGAACGCCCTCGCCGCCCGCATCAAGGCGGACGTCGGCGGACTCGAAGTCAGCGAGGAGACCGAGGCCGAAGTTGAGGACGAAGGTGCCGAGGCCGAGGACGTGGAGACGGAACTCCAGCCTCGTGGTCTGGTCGAGAAGACGCCGGACCTCAGCGAGAACGAGGCTCGGCTGTTGAACCAGCGAAAGCGGGTCAACAAGCCGAAGTTCAACCGGCAGGACCACCACAAGAAAAAGCGCGTCTCCACCTCGTGGCGTCGCCCGACCGGGACCCTCTCGAAGCAACGCCGTGGCTTCAAGGGCAAAGGCGACACCGTCGAGGCCGGGTTCCGAACCCCCAAGGCCGTCCGGGGCAAGCACCCGAGCGGTTTCGAGGAGGTTCGCGTCCACAACGTCGACGACCTCGAGGGCGTCGACGGCGACACGGAAGCGGTCCGTATCGCTTCCGGCGTCGGTGGTCGCAAGCGCGAACGCATCGAAGACGAAGCGGAGGACGCGGGCATTCGCGTCCTCAACCCCACCTACGAGGAAGTGGAGGTCGAGGAATGACTGACCTGAGTGCGCAGAAGCGACTCGCGGCGGACGAACTCGATGTCGGGGAGAACAAAGTCTGGTTCGACCCCGAGGAACAGGGCGAGATTGCGGACGCGATTACCCGCGAGGACGTCCGCGAACTCATCGACCAGGGCGTCATCCGGGCCGAGGACGCTACCGGAAACTCCCGCGGGCGTGCCCGCGAGCGTGCGGAGAAACGCTCGTACGGCCACCAGAAGGGTGCCGGGTCGCGGCGGGGCAAGGCGGGCGGCCGTCAAGACCCCAAGGAAGACTGGGCGGACCGAATCAGTGCCCAGCGCGACCGACTGCGTGAACTCCGCGGCGAGGAGTTGACACGGTCGGAGTACCGCGAACTGTACGACCGCGCCGGCGGTGGCGAGTTCGACAGCGTCGCGGACATGGAACGGTACATCGAGAACCAGTACGGAGGTGACTGAGTATGGCAACAGGACCACGATACAATGTGCCGATGCGGCGTCGCCGCGAGGCACGAACGAACTACCACCAGAGGTTGCGCCTGCTGAAATCCGGGAAACCCCGGCTGGTCGCTCGCAAGAGCAACCAGCACATGACGGCGCAGCTGATAGTTACCGGACCGCAAGGCGACGAGACGGTCACGAGCGCACACTCCAGCGACCTCGAGGAGTTCGGCTGGGAGGCCCCGACGGGCAACCTCCCCGCCGCCTACCTCACGGGGTTGCTGGCAGGCAAACGCGCGCTCGCGGCCGGACTCGAGGAGGCCGTCCTCGACATCGGCCTCAACACCGCCACCCCGGGCAACAAGGTGTTCGCAGTACAGGAAGGAGTAATCGACGCCGGACTCGAAGTCCCGCACAACGACAGCGTACTCGCGGACTGGTCGCGGACGCGCGGCGAGCACATCGCCGAGTACGCCGAGCAGCGCGACGAGCCGCTGTACGCGGGCGACTTCGACGCCGCGGACCTACCCGCGCACTTCGATTCGGTGCGCGAGACACTGATGGAGGCTGAACTATGAGCGCGAACGACGGCTGGGAACCGCGAACGCGGCTGGGTCGGAAGGTTGCAGAGGGTGAAATCGACACGATGCAGGACGCCCTCACCTCCGGCCTGCCGCTGAAGGAACCGGAAATCGTGGACCAACTGGTCCCGGACCTCGAAGACGAGGTACTGGACATCAACATGGTCCAGCGGATGACCGACTCCGGCCGCCGGGTGAAGTTCCGGTGTGTCGTCGTCGTCGGCAACCGCGACGGCCTCGTCGGCTACGCGGAAGGCCGCGACGACCAGGTCGGCGGAGCCATCCAGAAGGCAATCAACATCGGCAAGCTGAATCTCATCGACATCTCCCGTGGCTGTGGGTCGTGGGAGTGTGGCTGTGGGCGCGCCCACACCGTCGCACTGCGGACGACCGGCAAGGCGGGCAGCGTCGAAGTCGAACTCCGCCCGGCCCCGCGTGGGCTCGGGCTCGCGGGCGGGGAGACCGTCCGTCACGTCCTCGAACTCGCCGGTATCGAGGACATCTGGACGCGCAGTAGCGGGAACACCCGCACCACGGTCAACTTCGCCAAGGCGACGTTCAACGCCTTGCAGAACACGGCCGAGGCGCGGATTCCCGAGCGCACGCGGGAGAAACGCGAGGTGATCGAGTGATGCAGGCACTCGTCCAACTCCGCGGTGACGTGAACATGGCCGACGACGTTCACGACACGCTGCAGATGCTGAACGTCCACGACGTGAACCACTGTACGCTGGTCCCGGAGACGGACCCGTACCGTGGGATGGTCACGAAAGTCAACGACTACGTCGCCTACGGGGAGCCGAGTCAGGAGACGGTCGAGACGCTCCTGCGGACGCGTGGCGAACCGCTTGAAGGCGACACTGATATCGACGACGAGTGGGTCGCGGACAACACCGACTACGACGACGCGACCGCACTCGCGGAGGCACTGCTGGCCGAAGAGACGACGCTCCGGGACGAGGGTCTGGCCCCCGTTCTCCGACTGCACCCGCCACGCGGCGGCCACGACGGCGTCAAACACCCCGCCCAGCAGGGCGGCCAACTCGGCAAACACACAACCGAGGAGATAGACGACCTCCTCACCGCAATGCGATAACAATGACGAGCAAAAAGAAACGACAGCGCGGGTCACGCACGCACGGCGGCGGCACGCACAAGAACCGGCGCGGTGCCGGCCACCGCGGCGGCCGCGGGCGTGCGGGACGCGACAAACACGAGTTCCACAACTACGAACCGCTCGGCAAGTCCGGGTTCAAGCGACCCCAGAAGCTCAAAGAGGACGTCGAGGAAATCGACGTTCGCGAACTCGACGAGGACGCGGCCCTGCTGGCCGCCGATGGCCTCGCCGAGGAGACGGACGACGGCTACCGCATCGACGCCCGCGACGTCGTCGACGACGGCCACGACGTCGACGCCGTGAAGGTACTCGGCGGCGGGCAGGTCCGGCAGACGCTCGACATCGTCGCCGACGACTTCTCGGACAGTGCCCGTGAACTCATCGAGGACGCGGGTGGCAGTGCCGAACTGACCGAACGCGGCGAACAGCGTCGGGCCGAGATGGAAGCCGACACAACTACGGACGAGGAGCAAGAAGAGGCGGCTTAGAATGGGTTGGAAGGAGACCGCCGAACCGGTACTCACCCGGATGCCTGCCGTCCGTCGCCCACAGCGACACGTCCCGTTCAAGCGAAAGCTGGCGTGGACAGCGGGCATTCTGGTGCTGTATTTCTTCCTGACGAACGTGTTCCTGTACGGACTGGGCGGCGAGAGTTCGGACATCTTCGGGCAGTTCCGCTCGATTCTCGCCGGTGGACAGGGGACCATCCTGCAGTTGGGTATCGGTCCCATCGTCACGGCGTCCATCGTCCTCCAGTTGCTCGGCGGTGCCGACCTCCTCGGGTTGGACACGCAGAACAACCCCCGTGACCAGGTACTGTATCAGGGCCTCCAGAAGCTACTGGTCGTCGTGATGTGCGTGCTGACCGGGTTGCCGATGGTGTTCGCGGGCGACTTCCTGCCACCGGCCAATATCCCCGGCCTCAGTACCACGGCCGTCCAGTGGATTCTGTTCGCACAGGTGCTGCTCGGCGGAATCCTCATCCTGTACATGGACGAGGTGGTCTCGAAGTGGGGGGTCGGTTCCGGTGTCGGGCTGTTCATTATCGCCGGTGTGAGCCAGTCGCTCGTCGGCGGGTTCTTCACCATCCCGCAGATTGGCGGGGAACAGATGGGACTGATTCCGACGTGGATCGGTATCGCCATCGGGAGCGTGGACATCGGGCCGGTCCTGAGTCCGAACGGGCTACAGACGTTGCTGTTCGGACAGGGGCAGATTATCGCCCTGTTCACGACGGTGTTCATCTTCGCGCTGGTCGTCTACGCGGAGAGCGTGCGCGTCGAGATTCCGCTCTCGAACGCACGCGTCAAGGGCGCGCGCGGTCGCTTCCCGGTGAAGCTCATCTACGCGAGCGTCCTGCCGATGATTCTCGTCCGCGCACTGCAGGCGAACCTGCAGTTCCTCGGTCGCATCCTGTACGCACAACTCGGTGCCTCGGGGATGCCGAACTGGCTCGGCGTCTACTCGGGTCAGCAGGCGACCGGTGGGCTGTTCTACTACCTCGCTCCCATCCGGTCACCCGGGCAGTGGATGTGGTGGCTCGGCCAGACGAACAACAGTCCGCTCCAGATTATCGCCCGCATCGGCGTCGACCTGACGTTCATGGTCATCGGCGGAGCCATCTTCGCCATCTTCTGGGTCGAGACGACGGACATGGGACCGGAGGCGACGGCCCAGCAGATTCACGGTTCCGGGATGCAGATTCCCGGCTTCCGGCAGAACCCCGGCGTCATCGAGAAGGTGCTGGAGCGGTACATCCCGCAGGTCACCGTCATCGGCGGTGCCCTCGTCGGCCTGCTCGCCGTCATGGCGAACATGCTCGGCACCATCGGGGCCGTCTCCGGGACGGGCCTGCTCCTGACAGTCTCCATCACGTACAAACTGTACGAGGAGATTGCCGAGGAGCAACTCATGGAGATGCACCCGATGATGCGCCAGATGTTCGGCGACGACTGACTGTCCGACGCGCGGCGGACACGCCGCGAAACGTTTTGTTTTTCGGGCTGTAACAGGTTCCGCATGGACCTGTCGCCCTCGCGCTACGATGTCGCGGAACTCCGCGAGATGGCGGGCGTCCAGCTTGGCGGTCGGCCAGCGGAGGAACCCGACCGGCGGCGAGTCCCACCGGTGAGTGAGGCGGACATCCTTCAGGGGCCGGCGGAGCAGCCGTATCTCGAACGCCTGCCGGTGTCGGCCGACGCCGTGGCGACGATACTGGACTGGCTCGACTATCTCGTGGGCCGGGCCGGGGCGTCCGAAACGCTGTGGGTACTCGGGTACTACCGCGACCTGAACTGGTACACGGAAACGGTCGAACACGAACTCAGGCGCTATCTTTCCGGTCTGGAGTCGCAGGCCGACGCCGCGAGCGGGTCGCTCACGGCAACCGACCACAAAGTGAGTCTCGGGTACGTCACCCGACTGTCGACGCACTGAAGCGGGTCGTTCAGTACGCTCCGCGCTCGGTTAGTTTCTCGGCGATACGTTGCGCACCGGATGCGGCGGCTGTCACTGGCTCGTCCGGCGCGACACAGGTCACGTCGCGGTCTAATTCGGCGGCCAGACGGTCCTCGAACTCGTCGACGATACCGGGGATGCAGGCCATCCCGCCGGTCAGCACGATTTCACCGTCGAGTGCCTGCTGGTAGGTTTTCAGGTGGTCGTTTGCCATCTGCGGGAGGAAACTGTTCGCCAGTTCGTCGACGGCTTCGTCGACGTACTCGTCGACGGCGTCCGGGACGGACTGTTCGATGGTGAACTCGTGGCTGCCGCCGCCGGGTTGTTGAATGATGTCGGTGAACGGCTCGTAGTTCAGGAAGTCCGCGTGTTCCTCCTTGTAGGTCCGGGCGGTCGTCAAATCGATATTGACCCGCCCCTGTGTCTCTTCCTCGACGTAGTTGGCGATGCGGCGGTCGACTTCGTTGCCGGTCACGGCACCGGTGGCGAACGTCGTGAGGGGGTCCCCGCGTCGATACGCACACGCCTCCAAGTTCGTCGACCCGAGGTTGACGCCGATGAAAATGCGCTCGATGGCTTCGAGCCCGTCGCCGAGTGCTGGGACCGCGCCACAGAGTGACTCGGGGTAACTCCTGACGAGTCGCTCGCCGATGTCGCTTCCTTCGACGACCGCTTCGAGGTTCGCGAGTCCCGGCTCGTTGTCGATGGAGGGAATCGCATAGACGACGACGCTATCGGCTGGCAAGTCGTTGGCCGAGACGACTTCGCTGAAGAACCGCTCTGCCAGTGTCGCTCGCTCGTCGTCTTCCGGAAGCCCGGACCGGAGCATATACTCGACACGGTCGGGGTACTCCTCTGCGGCCTGTTCGCCGTAGACGACCTGTTCCTCGCCTGTAATGACGTCTTCGTACGTGGCTAGGCAGGTAAGCGTCGTTGTCACCGGTCCGTCCGCTCCGACGACGGCTGTCCGTGTACTGCCGAGTTTGACGCCGAGTGGGGCTGGTTCGTCCGTTCCGTCCTCTGTGTCTGTCCTTGCTTCGTCCTCGCCGGGTCCTTTGTCGCTCGTATCCTCGCTCACGTGACCTGTTTACCATGGCTGGAATATAAATCCCGACTCCGGTTCGGAGAGGACAGCTAGGCCGGCGTTGCGGGCGGTGTCACCCGAACAGTCGCTCCAGCAGCGACCGCTCGCGTGCCGTCTCGGCGAGCAGGACCGAACACTCGACCTCGTCGACGACGTCGAGGACGAGCGACCCGCGGACGAGGCGTTCGAGCAGTCCCTCCTCCGTCGCACCGATGACGAGCATCGTGGCGTCGGCGGCGGCCGTCTCGATTGCTCGTTCGACGTCGCCCGTCTCGACGCGGAGCGTCGCGTCGTCGAGGTCGTTGTCGGCGGCCCAGTCTTCGAGGAACTGCTCACCCTCGCTCCGGTCGTCGGCGACGTGGAGGAGTGTTATCTCCGACCCGAACTCGGCTTGGAGGTAGCCCGCGACGGCAGCACTCAACTCCGAGTCCGGGCCGCCAGCGGTCGGGACGAGCACTCGCTCGGGGTCGAAGCCACGGTCCTTGAACACGAGGAAGTCACAGGGGAGGTCGTGGGCGAGTTCGTCGATGGCGGACTCTGCGCGGCCGGGCGAGCCGTGGGAGTCCGGTCCCCAGCCCATCACCACGAGGTCGGCGTCGTGGCTCCGGGCGGCGTCGAAGATCTCCTCGTAGGACCGGTGTGAGATGATGGTCTGTGTCTCGACGGGTACGTCGAAGGTTTCGGCGTCCTCGCGGGCGGCCGCGAGTAGGTCCGCCGATTCGGCGTCAAGTTTCTCGATGTGGTCGGCTCCGGACCGGAGTGCGGTCTGGTCAGGGACGGTCACGATGTGGGTGGCCAGCACGCTCCCGCCGCGTTGCTTTGCGATGGCACTGGCGAGCGTGATGAGTTCTGTCTCGTGTGCGGGGTTGGCGAGGGGGACCATCACGCGGTAGTCACCGCCGTCGGGTTGGACGCCGCTGGCCGCCGCGACGGCCGAGTCGGGC
Source organism: Halorientalis litorea (assembly GCF_023028225.1). Lineage (NCBI taxonomy): Archaea > Methanobacteriati > Methanobacteriota > Halobacteria > Halobacteriales > Haloarculaceae > Halorientalis > Halorientalis litorea. Next base: position 818,584 of record NZ_CP095482.1, on the reverse strand, counting down.
ATCTTCCCGGACCGCGAGAGGATGTACTGCCCGAGGATACCCTGTTTCTCCGTCCGGGACCGGGCATACGTGAAGTACCAGACGATTGCGGCGACGACCAACCCGAACCCGAGGACGAGGATGTCGGGACTGATGAAGTAGATGAGCGCGAACGCGCTGGCGGCACCGAGTATCGGCGTGTAGGGGTACAGTGGGACGGTGTAGTCCGGTTGGTAGTCGCTCGGGTCCGCCGTCCGCATTACGATGAGTGCGAGGTTGAGCAGGCCGTAGATTATTAGATGCAGGAAACTCGCGGTGCTGGACAGCGAGACGATGGCGTTCCCGCCGACGACGTTCGCGCCCACGATGAACGCGATGATGAGCAGTCCCGTGACGGCGATGGAGCGATACGGCGTCGCGAACCGCGGGTGGATCTCGTTGAGCGACGGCGTGACGACTTTGTCACGGCCCATCGCGAAGTTGATGCGCGAGGACGCGAGGATGGAGGCGTTCGCCGAAGAGGCCGTCGCCAGCAGTCCGCCGAACAGCATCGCGACCGCACCGAGCGGGCCGAGCAACTCCCGGGCCGCCGAGACGACGACGATGTTTCCGGCGGCCTGTTCGGCGGCGATGAACCCCTGTTTGACGGCCGCGCTCATCGCGACCAGCACAAGCGCGTAGATTGCCGTCACTAGCAGGACGCTCCCGATGACCGCCCGCGGGAGGTTCTTGCCGGGGTCTTTGATTTCCTCGGCGACGCTCGTTATCTGGACGAACCCGAGGTACGAGACGAAGATGATGCCCGTCGTGACCATCATCGGCCCGTACCCCTTCCCTGCCGGGAGGTTCGCGGGGTCGGCCCGGAGCGCGCCGGCGATGGTGAACACCGTCAGGATTGCCACGAGGATGACCACGATGACGTTCTGGAGTCGCCCGGTCTCCTTCGCTCCGACGTAGTTGACGGTCACGAAGAAGAGACCGCCGATGACCGCGAGCAGCGTGACTGCATCGACTGCAACCGGCCCGAGTGCCACGGTATCCCCGAGCCCGACGATGTCTTGGATGTACTCGCCGAACCCGACCATGTAGAACGCCGAGGCGAAGGCCAGTCCGAGCCAGTTGGCCCACCCGGCGACTGAGCCAAAGAGCGGCCCGAGCGCGTGGTTGACGTAGTAGTACGCGCCGCCGGACTTGGGCATCGCGGTCCCGAGTTCGCTCGCCGACAGCGCGGTCAGGAGGGCGATACCGCCACCGATGACGAAGGCCACGACGGCGAGGGACCCGGACTGCTGAATGGCGTCGCCGGGCAGGACGAAGATACCCGCACCGATCATCGTGCCGACGCCGATGGTCAGTGCCGCGAGCGGGCCGAGGTCCTTGGCCAGTTCCTCGTCAGCCATCGTCCTCGCTGTCGGGGAGTACGACGACCGGGCGGTCGGTTCCCGTTATCAGGTCGAGTGCCACGTCGCCGGTCAACAGGCGGACCCAGCGACTCCCGCCGCGCGGGGTGAACGCGATGCTCGTCGTGTCCTCCTCCCCGGCCACCTCGAACACCGTCTCGGCCACGTCCGTCCCGTAGGCGATGCGAGTCTCGACGGCCGTGGCACCGTCGAGTTCCTCGTGGACGGCGTCGAAGGCGTCCTCGGCAGCGAGTTCGCGTTGCTCGACGGAGGCCTTGTCGGGTGCCCCGCCGGCCTTCTCGACGACGTGGACGGCGACCACGCTGTCGCCGGCGTGCCGACGGAACGCGCGAGCAGTCGTCCGTGCGTCCTCCTCTTCGGCGACGGGGAGGAGCACGCGCTCGAAGATGTCCGTCACGACGCGCTCCCTCCACGTGTCGGGCATTCGTTCCGTCGGACGGCGGTGCCGTTCATACCCCCAGTTCCAACCGGATCGAACTTAATTTCTCGCAACTCGGTTGCCCGCGACCGGCGGAAGGGAAATCCACTTACCGCTACCGTCGATACGTCGGGACATGAACTGCCCGGAGGGGTGTGCGTGCGAGTAATCATCGTCGGTGCGGGCGAGGTCGGGTCGTCTATCGCGGCCAGCCTCGCCGACACGCACGACGTGGTCGTCATCGACATCGACAGCGAGCGCGTCGACGAACTCACGTACTCCCACGACGTGCTCCCGGTTCAGGGCGACGGGAGCAACCTCGAAACCCTCGAAGAGGCCGGGGTCGCAGACGCCGACATGCTCATCGCGAGTACCGACAACGACGAGACGAACATCGTCATCTGCGGCGTCGCCGAAATCGTCGGGAACCCGTTCACCATCGCCCGGGTCAAGAAGCCGCAGTACCTGCGGGCGTGGGAGCGGGGACGTGCGGCCTTCGGTGTGGACTTCATGGTGTGCACCGACTTGCTGACGGCGAAGGCTATCGTCGGCATCATCGGATTCCCGACCGCACAGGACGTGGACATGTTCGCGGACGGTCTCGTCCAGATGACTGAGTTCGAGATTCCACCGGACAGTCCGGTCGCGAACCAGACCGTCGCGGAGGCGGACCGGTTCGACTCACTCACGTTCGCCGCCATTATCCGCGACGACGAGGTGCTGGTTCCCGGCGGCGAGACGGTCATCGAGGCCGGCGACGAAGTCGTCGCCATCGGAAGCCCCGAGAGCATGCGCGGGTTCAGTTCCGAAATCCTCCCACGCGAAGACGGGCCAAGTGACATCGTCGTGGCCGGCGGCGGCGAAATCGGTTACCAGGTCGCCCGCCTGCTCGAACAGCGCGGGTTCCACCCGCGACTGTTCGAACACGACGAGGACCGAGCGCGCTGGCTGGCCGAGCAACTGCCGGATACGACGGTCGTCAACGGTGACGTGACCGACCAAGAACTCCTCGAACGCGAGAACGTCGGGCGGGCGGACGTGCTCATCTCGGCGCTGGAGAACGACCAGAAGAACCTCCTCTCGACGCTCATCGCCAAGCGCATGGGCGTGGGCCGGACGGTCGCTATCGCCCACACGGCGGAGTTCACGGAACTGTTCGAGGCCGTCGGCGTCGACGTGGCGGTCAGCCCGCGGCAGGCGACCGCGGAGGAGATAACTCGGTTCACCCGTGCTCGGCGCGCCGAGAACGTCGCCATCCTCGACAACGACCGCGCGGAGGTGCTGGAAATCGAAGTCGACGCCGACAGTATCCTCGCGGGCCGTCCGATTCGGGAGTCGATGGCCGACCTTCCCACGGGTGTGGTCATCGGGGCCATCACGCGTGGTGACGACCTCATCACGCCGCGCGGGGACACCGTCGTCGAACGGGGCGACCACGTCGTCGTCTTCGCAGACAGCGACTCGCTCTCGGAAGTGACCGAGAAACTGTGACGGAACGCCGACGGTCCCGAGTCGAGTGGCGGACGGCCGCGAGTCTCATCGGAACGGTACTGAAGGCACTCGCACTCCCGCTCTCGGCCGTGGCCCTCGTCGCGTTCGCGTACGGTGAGTCGGTGGTTCCGTTCGTCGTTCCGCTCGGAGTGACGCTCGTGGCTGGTGTGGTCCTCGAACGGTTCGAGCGCCGCGACCTCGGGTTGCGGGAGGCGTACCTGATGGTGGCACTCACGTGGCTGGCCATCGCCCTCGTCGGCGCGATTCCGTTCCTCGTCGCCGGAGAGGGAACGCTCGCACGTCCGGTCAACGCGCTGTTCGAGTCGATGAGCGGCATCACGACGACGGGCGCGACCGTCGTCGGGTCGTTCGACGCTCACGGCCGGTCGATTCACCTCTGGCGGTCGCTCCTCCAGTGGATGGGTGGATTGGGAATCCTCGTGTTGGCCGTCGCCGTCCTCTCACAGATTTCGGTCGGTGGCGCGCAGTTGATGGAGACCGAGACCCAGACCGAGAACGTCACCAAGCTCACGCCCCGAATCGAGGGGACAGCACGGTTGCTCGGGCGACTCTACGTCGGGCTGACGGCGTTGATGGTCCTCTCGTGGCTCGCGCTCCGTGCGGTCGGCCTCGCGCCCAACGTGACGCTCTATCAGGCGGTCGCTCACGCGTTCACCGCCGTCTCGACGGCGGGGTTTTCGCCCGAACCTGCGAGCATCGGCGCGTTCTCGCCCGCCATCCAGTGGGTGACGATACTGTTCATGTTCGTCGGGGCGACGAACTTCGTCCTGCTGTACTTCCTCCTGAAGGGCGACCCGAACAGACTCCGACACAGCGAGGAATTCCGGTTCTACCTCGGCATCCTCGTTGGACTGACAACACTGACGATGGGCTTCCTCGTCGTCGACGGGCAGTTCGACCGGGTCGAACCGACGGTGCGTCACGCGCTGTTTCAGGTCGTCTCCATCGTCACGACGACTGGATACGCGACGGTCGACTTCGACCTGTGGTCGGCGGGGGCGAAGCACGTGTTGTTCTTGGGGATGTTCGTCGGGGGGATGGCCGGGAGTACGACCTGCTCCATCAAGACGCTGCGGTGGCTGGTCGTTCTGAAGACGTTCCGGCGGGACCTGTTCACGGAGATACACCCGGAGGTTATCCAACCGATTCGTCTCAGCGGACAGGTCGTCGACGAGGGGACAATCAAGGACATCTACGCGTACGTGTTGTTGAGCATCGTCATCTTCGCGCTCCTGACGGTGTTCGTCGTCGTCGACGCGACCCGGGCCACCGAACGCATCGGCGAGTTCGACGCGATGGGTGCCGCCGCCGCCACCTTCCTCAACATCGGCCCGGCGTTCGGGGCCGCCGGGCCGTACGGGAGTTACGCTCACTTCCCCGACACGACGAAACTGGCGATGACCGTCCTGATGTGGGTCGGCCGCATCGAGATTATGCCGGTGTTGGTGTTGCTGACGCCCGCGTACTGGCGGTCCTGAGACCGCTCTGGACCCGTTCGGCACCCCGACCACGCGCCGGCCACGAGTCGATGTTTTCTTGACGGCGGCACGAAAGCGGGTGGATATGCAGTCGCCGGGAGTGGCAGACCCATGACGTGGCGCGTGGACTACACCGCGAGCGTCAGCCTCGTGGGGACGGTCGTCAAGTACCTCGCGCTGACGATGCTCGTTCCCCTCGTCGTCGCCGTCGTCTACATGGAGGACATCTGGGTCTTCGCCGTCTCCCTCATCGTGACCGTCGTGGTCGGGGTCGCACTCGAACGACTCGACCCGGACCCGGACCTCGGGCCAAGGGAGGCCCTGTTGCTCGTCTCGCTGGGGTGGTTTGCGGCCGCGGTCGTCGGAACCGTCCCCTACCTGCTCGCCGGGTACGGCACTCCCTCGACGGTTGGACTGAGCCTCGCCTCGCCGTCGGCCTTCGCCACCTCGATAATCAACGCCCTGTTCGAGTCGATGAGCGGGTTCACGACCACGGGGTCGACGCTCCTCGGAGAGATTAGCTTCGAGCGCCACTCCCACGCCCTGCTGATGTGGCGACAACTCACCCAGTGGCTCGGCGGCATGGGTATCATCGTGTTGATGATAGCGATTCTGCCGGAACTGGCGGTCAACGGCGCGCAACTGATGGAGTCGGAGGCTCCCGGCCCGGAACTCACCAAACTGACGCCGCGAATCGCCGAGACTGCACGGGCACTCTGGCTCATCTACTTCGGGTTCACCCTCGTCTACATCGTCCTGCTCTACGCGCTCCACCGGGCGGGGATGGCACCGAACATGGACCTCTACAACGCCATCGCGCACGGGTTCACGACGCTCCCGACCGGCGGGTTCTCGCCACAGGCCGACAGCATCGCCGCGTTCTCTGCCGCCGTCCAGTGGCTAGTCATTCCGTTCATGGCTGTTGCGGGCGTCAACTTCGCGCTGTTCTGGCACGTTCTCAAGGGCGAGGTGCGGACGATGACGGGCGACCCGGAGTTCCGCACGTACGCCGGGGCCATCGCGGTGGTGACCGCCCTCCTCGCGGTAGTCCTATTCCGGGGCGGGTCGCCACCGCTCGAACTGGGCGGAACGACGAAAGGCGTCACCGAGAACGCGCTTCGACAGGCGACATTTCAGGTCGTTTCCCTGTTGAACTCGACGGGGTACGCCACCGCCGACTTCGCACAGTGGGACGACCACGCCAAGATGGTGTTGCTGTTCGCCATGTTCATCGGCGGGAGTGCCGGCTCGACGGGCGGCGGGGTCAAAATCGTCCGCTGGATAGTCGCGTTCAAGACCGTCCGCCGGGAACTGTACACCTCGGCGAACCCCGACGTCGTCCGACCGGTCAGACTGGGCGGGTACGTCGTCGACGAGGACGCAATTCGGGGAATCATGGTGTTCTCGCTTTTGTACATCCTCCTGTTCGGGTTCTCGGCCGTGTTCATCAGCCTCGATTCGGCACGAATCGGGTACCAACTCACCGCTTTCGAGGCCGTCAGCGCGTCGCTGGCCACCATCGGGAACATCGGGCCGGGGTTCGGGTCACTCGGCCCGTTCGGGAGTTTTCTAGAGTTCTCGAACGCGTCGAAACTCCTGATGATATTCCTCATGTGGGTGGGACGACTAGAGATAATCCCCGTGCTGGCGTTGTTCGTGGGCCGGTTGGACTCGGACTGAGCCACGGCGGCCAGCCGCGGACTTCGGGGGGTTCGCTCAGGGGTTCAACCCGTACAGCAGCGACCGCGCGAACACGAGTACCGGGATGATTTCGAGGCGACCGACCCACATGTTGAGGACGAACATTCCTTCCGCCAGCGGGTGCATCGACGGGCCGGTGATGCCGGTCGAGAGGCCGACGTTCCCTTGGGCACTCGCGACCTCGAACAGCGCGTCGGCGTAGCCGAAGTCGGCACCGGCGACGTTCACTAGGACGATGCTGCTCGCAATCAACAGCAACACCCACAGGAGCGTGACGATGGCGGCCTCGCTGAACTCCCGCTCCATCCCGTCACGGTCCAGTTGTCGGTCGCCGATTCTGGCGGTGACGACGGCGTTTTTCGGGAGGAACACGCGCGAGAACTGCCACACCATCCCTCGAACGATGGTGTAGCCCCGAATGAGTTTGATGCCGCCGACCGTCGACCCGGCGGCACCGCCCAGCGTCATCGCACCGACGACGAACACCTTCGCGCCGGCTACCCACCGGCCGATGGGGGCCGACTGGAACCCGGTACAGGTCAGCGCGCTCACCCACTGGAACGTCGAGTCCCTGATGGCGTCGAGTTGTGGCCCGTCCAGATACGGGACCGAGACGAACGACTGCGGGGCGAAGGCGTCGGCGGCGACCCGGACCGTCGCGGCGTTCTGGAGCGAGAGAGCGACGACGCCGAACGCGAGCAAGACGAACAGCCACCGCGTCTGGAGGTCGGCGACGAGTTCACGGAGGTCCCGGTCCCGCAGGACGACGTAGTGGACGGGGAAGGCGATGGCCCCCAGTATCATGATGGGGAGCAGGGTCGCTTCGACCAACGGCGACTGGTAGGTCGCGATGGAGTTGTCGGTCACGCTGAACCCGCCGGTCGTCAGCCCGGTCATGGCGTGATTGAGTGCCTGCCACCCGACCTCCCACAGCGGGAGCGACTGTGCGTAGGCACTCTCGCTCAGGCGGATGGCACCGAACAGCAACACGGTCGACAGTAGCGTGTAGCCGACGACGAGTTTCCAGACCGTCCGAACCGTCGAGACGACGCTCGGGTGTATCTTCTCCTCGCGCGCCTCGCTCTGGTAGAGCGCGTAACTCCCGCTGCCGGGGCGGGCGAGGATGGAGACGGTGAGGACGATGACGCCGACGCCACCCACCCACTGGATGAACGAGCGCCACCACTGAATCGCCCGCGGGAGCGACGGTTCGTGGATGGCCATCGTCAGGCCGCTCCCGGTCCACCCGCTCATGCTCTCGAACATGGCGTGGAGGGGGTTCCGGAAGTAGGCGAGACTCGACACCGTCGTCGTCCCACCGACGCGGATGGGTGTCCAGCCACTCGTGTCCGCGGCGACCGGGACGAACGCGTCCATCGCGGCGGGCGGCGTCAGCCACGCCGTGAGCAGGAACGGGAGTGCCCCGAACACGGCGGTCATGAACCAGCCACCGGCGGCGATGACCATCCCGTGTTTCATCTTGGGGGCCGGTGCGGCCGCGAAGCCGCGATTGGCCGCGCCACCGACCGCCGCGGTTAGGCCACCGGCGACGAGGAAGGCGAGTGCCGCCCGGAACTCGCCGAAGGCGGCGGCGATACCGACGGTAATCGTCATCAGCGTCGCTTCGATGAGCAACAGCGACCCGATGTCGCGGGCGATGGTGGCGAAGTCGTCGGGGACCGCCTGTACGGGCCGTCGGCTCATGTCAGGCGTGGTCTTCCTCGTGGCCGAAGACGTCCGTCACCTCCGGTGTCGCGCCGGCGGCGGCGTACACCGTCAGGAGGTCGTCGCTCTCGATGCGCGTACTCCCTCGGGGCGTAATCGGCTCGCCGTCCCCGTTGCGTTCGATGGCGATGATGAGCGTGTCGCCGCCGACCAGCCCCTCTTCGGCGGCCTCTTGGAGGGTCACGCCGGCAATCGGCGCGCCGGGCGTGACGGAAATCTCGAACACCTCCGCCTGTTCGCCGATTCGCATGAAGTCGACGATGGAGGGGCGTTTGACCGCCCGGTAGAGGTGTTCGGCGATGAGTCGCTGAGGATTCTCCATCGTGTTGACGCCGATTTGTCGGAAAAGATTCATGTGCTCGGGGTTGTGGACGACGGAGACGATGTCGGGCACGTCGAGTTCTTGTGCGAGGAGACAGACCATCACGTTCGTCGCGTCTTCGTCGGTCGTGCTGATTAGTGCGTCCGCCCGCTCGGCACCGGCGTCTTCGAGCGTCTCTTTGACTGTCGCGTCGTCTTGGATGACGAGACAGTCGTACTGTGAGGCCGCCCGCTCGGCCCGCCGCTGGTCGCGTTCGATGACGACGACCTCGTTGCCGCCCTTGGTCGCAATCTCGATGAGCGGCGTGCCGATGTCACCGGCCCCGACGATGACGAGGTACATCTACCGGGGCTTCATAAGCGACGGTTGAAAGTGTGTCGCTCCGCCGATGGCCGCCGGGTCGTCGGTCGCTACGGCTCTTCGACGCGGAGCGTGTAGTCCGCGGCGACGTTGAACACGTCGAGAAACAGTCGGTCGAGGAAGTCGGCGGTGTGTTTCGGGTCGGCCAGTGCCGAGACGTGTACTTCTCCCTCGGGGGCCTTGTTGGTCGCTGGCTGTGCGATTTTGAACACGGGGAACTCCCCGAGGAGCGCGTCGAGTCGGTCACGGTGGGCGGTCGTGACGGTGAGTTCGCGGCCGCGGTACTCGACGAACGGCTGGTCGGGACCCGTCGCTGCGACGAACAGGACGGGAGACTCGCTGCCCGAACGGCGGTGCTGTGCGATTGCCTCGGCGATGCGCGCCCGACGCTTCGCCGCGCCCCCGTCGGAGTCGTTCATACCGCCAATCGGACCGCCACCGACAAAAGCCCGACCCTGTGCGAGAACAACAGGTAAAAGTCCCGGGGTAGAGAACGCGTCGGTATGTCGAGTCCGCACATTCTCATCCTCGGCCCGCCGGGTGCAGGCAAGGGCACACAGAGCAGTCGCATCGCCGAATCGTTCGGCGTCGAACACGTCACGACCGGCGACGCGCTCCGGGCGAACAAGGACATGGACATCTCGGACATGGATACCGAGTACGACACGCCCCGGGCGTACATGGAGGCGGGCGACCTCGTGCCCGACGCCGTCGTCAACGCCATCGTCGAGGAGGCACTCACGAGTGCCGACGGGTTCGTGCTGGACGGCTACCCGCGCAACATGGACCAAGCCGACGAACTCGAAGACATGACCGACCTCGACGTAATCCTCTCCCTGTCGGTGGGCCGCGAGGAACTCGTCGACCGTCTCACCGGTCGTCGGGTCTGTGACGACTGTGGCGCGAACTTCCACGTCGAGTTCGACCAGCCCGAGGAGGCGGGCGTCTGTGACGAGTGTGGCGGCGAGTTGATACAGCGCGACGACGACAACGAGGAGTCGGTGACCAACCGTCTCGACGTGTTCGACGAGAACACCGCGCCGGTCATCGACCACTACCGCGACCACGCCGGGTTCGTGGAAATCGACGGCGAGCAGTCCCCCGACGGCGTCTGGGCGGACATCGAAGCCGCCATCGACGAGCAGGTCTGAGGCGATTCTCGCCGGACAATTCCGTGCCGCCGCTGGCGCGCGGAGAGTAAAAGGTTGATTAGCGGTGCTTCCGTACGGTGGGACAATGGCACGGACAGCGGAGAAAGTAGAATCGCTCGCGCGCGATGACGGAGCACTCGTCGACGCCTTGGAGACCGCGCTCTCGGTCGCCGAGTCGAAGGGCACCGTCCAGTGGAACGACGTGAGCGACGACATGACGAGCGGGCAGTGGGGCCGTCTCATCGAGTCGGGACTGCTCGCCGACGCCGACGGCAGCGGGTTCGTCGTCGACGACCCGGAGGGCGTCCGTGAGGCACTCTCCGACGACGAGATGGAGACGGCGACCAGCGTGGACGACGGGGAGTCCTCGTGGTCGCGCTACGACAAACTCGCGGCACTGGGCGCGCTCGGGATGTTCGCGGGCTACTCGGTGAGTTCGGTCCGGAACGCTATCGGGTCGGCACTCGACCTGCTTTTCGGCCCGCTGGAGGCGGTCCTGCCGTTCTACGTCGTCGTGATGGTGCTGGCGATGCTCACCGGCCTCTACTCGACGCTCCTGCAGGCCAACCTGATGGACATGGACAAGATGGCCGAGTACCAAGAGCAAATGAAGGCCATCCAGGAGAAGCGCAAGGAGGCCAAAGAACGCGGCGACGACGAGGCACTCGACCGCATCCAAGAGGAGCAGATGGACGCCATGGGTGACCAGATGGGGATGTTCAAAGAGCAGTTCCGCCCGATGGTCTGGATTATGCTGCTCACGATTCCGGTCTTCCTCTGGATGTACTGGATGCTGCTCGCCGAAGGCCAGCAGGTCGCCCCACAGTCGATTACGCTTCCGCTCATCGGCGAGCGAACGTGGCAGGCCGGGGTCCTCGGACCGCTCCAGGCGTGGATTCTCTGGTACTTCCTCTGCTCGATGGGCTTCACCCAGATAATCCGGAAGGCACTGAACATCCAGACGACGCCGACCTGACGCACACCGAACGCCCGTTTTCTGCCGTTCCCGACCGCGAGACAAAACCTCTTTGAGCACCAACGTCGGACGGTGTGTATGTTGGTTACCGTCTCTGGCCCCGCGGGCAGTGGGAAGAGCACGCTCGCGGCCGCTCTCGCTGAGACGCTCGACTACGAGCACGTCAGCGGCGGCGACATCTTCCGCTCGCTGGCCGACGAGCGCGGCTACTCGCTGGTCGAGTTCAACGAACTCGCCGAAGATGACGACCAGATAGACCGCGACTTGGACCGCCGTCTGCGGAACATCGCCGACGAGCGCGACGACCTCGTGTTGGAGTCACGCCTCGCCGGGTGGATGGCCGGCGACTACGCGGACCTCCGTGTGTGGCTCGACGCACCCCTCGACGTCCGGGCCACCCGCATCGCAGACCGCGAAGACAAGCCCGTCGACGCCGTCCGCGAGGAGACACAGACCCGGGCCGCCAGCGAGGCCCGCCGCTACGAGGAGTACTACGGCATCGACATCGCCGACCACTCTATCTACGACCTGACGGTGAACACGGCCCGGTGGGACGCCGACGCGACGCTCGGCCTCGTCCGGGAAGCCGTCACCAGTTACCACGCCGACGGCGACGAAGGAAAGTACGCCGTCGAGGGCGTCCGCTACGAGTTCTGACTCCCGTCTCGCGCGAGTGGTGACTGGCTCACCCGCCGACGGGACCGTCACACGTCGTCACGCTCTCCTGGTCGACGAGCAGTCCCGTCTGCACCTCGCAGGTGACCGTCGGCACTCGGTCCGGCGGGAGCGTCACCGACGCGCCGACGACGGGCGACTGGAACACGAGTTGCACGCTCGCCGTGAGGTGGGTGCGCTCACCGTTCCTGACGTGCCGGCGGAACCACGCGTCGACTTTCTCGTTGTCCACCGTGATGGGGTACTCGACTCGGCGGCGTTCGCCGGGCGCGAGCGGCGGTTCCGACGTGGCGTCGGCGAGCGAGGCACCCCTGTCGGGGGCGGTGAACAACGCGACGCCGTTCATCTCCAGCATGACGTCCAGTGCTTCCGGCACGCTCGGGACGGGCACGTGGCCGCCGTTGCGGATGTCGAAGTGGAGCACGACGGTCGTCTCCTCGTCCGTGACTTCGCTCCACGTGGCCCACCCGCGCTCGATTTCGTAGCCGATGGCCGGGCTGGCACTGTCGAGGTCGAGCAACCCGCCCGTGAGGTTGTTGCCCAGCGTCCCCGCATCGAGCGCGTAGTCGTCGGCGATGCGGTCGGCCGCGCTGGTGAGCGCGTCGACTACCGGCGTCTCGTCGTCGAGTACCTGCCGCTCCACGGGCGGAATCGGCACCGAGAGCAGTCCGCGCGGCCCGAACCCCAGTTCGCCGCCGGTCTTTACCGTGATGGACTCGTCGTTCTGGACGTAACTGGCCCACAGGGCAGGGACGTTCTCGTGGACGATGGTCGAGCGCAGTTGCAGGGTGCCGTCGGCGTCGAGTTCGATACCGTCTTTCCGCCCGGAGGCTACGCGGATGCCGTTCATGTCGATGTGGTACCGCGCGCGGAGTTTGTCGCCGACGGCAGCGAGTACGGGCGAGACATCCGTCACGCGAACGGTCGTGACGACCTCGATGCGGTTCCCCGCCGCCGGCTCCCACCTGCCGACGTCGACCACTTCGACCGACGGCCGCCCGAGCACTCGTGGGACGAGGCCCGCCACGACCAGCGCGACGCTACCGACCCCCAGCAACACCGCAACCGACGCTACCCCCACGCCAACCATTGCCGTCGACTTCGTGGCACAGCGATATAAAGTGCGTACCGTGCCCCCTCGCGGAACGCGGTCACCGGCCAGCAATCGAACAACGTAAGCCGGGGTGGACCGAGGCTGGAGACATGCTCAGGGACCCGCCGGCCGAGCGCGCGCCCGCCGACCGCCTCCGTTTCGGCGTCGTCAACCTCGACAAGCCGCCGGGTCCCTCGGCGCACCAGGTCGCCGCGTGGGTCCGTGACATGGTCGCCGACGCACTCGACGCCGCCGGTGCCGAGCGACCGGCCACCGACCGCGTGGCCCACGCCGGGACGCTCGACCCGAAGGTGACCGGCTGTCTCCCCCTCCTACTCGGCGACGCCCCGCGGATGGCGCAGGTGTTCGACGACAGCGTCAAGGAGTACGTCGCCGTGCTGGAACTCCACGGCCCCGCGCCAGCCGACTTGGACGCCATCGTCGCCGAGTTCGAGGGACCGATATACCAGAAGCCACCCAAGAAGAGTGCCGTCCGCCGACAGTTGCGCGTCCGCGAGATTCACGAACTCGACGTGATGGAGACAGAGGACCGCCGCGCACTCCTCCGCGTCCGCTGTGAGAGCGGGACGTACGTTCGGAAACTGTGTCACGACATCGGCCTCGCCCTCGGCACCGGTGCGCACATGGGCCACCTCCGCCGGACTGCCACCGGTCCGTTCGACGACCGCGACCTCGTGACGCTCGAAGACCTCGCCGACGCGTTGGCGTGGTGGGTAGAGGACGGCGACGCCGACCCGCTCCGCGCCGCCGTTGCCCCCGCAGAGCGCGCCCTCGGTGACCTACCCCGCGTGACCATCGCCCCGAGTGCCGCCCGCGAGGTGGCCGAGGGCGCGCCGGTGTACGCCCCCGGCGTCCTCGACGCCGACCTGTCCGCCGCCGACGCGTCGGACCGCCCGCTCGTGGCCTGCGTGACGCCCGACGGTACTGCCGTCTGCCTCGGCCGACTGGTCGGCGACCCCGGCGGCGACAGCGGCACCGTCGTGTCACTGGAACGCGTGCTGGTTTGAAAGCGACACCCTTAATCCGGGGACCCCCGTCTCCCCGAGTGCGGGACCGTGGGGTAGCGGTATCCTCGGCGCATGGGGTGCGTCGGACCTGAGTTCGAATCTCGGCGGTCCCACTTTTCACGCGACGCAACCGAGGGAGCTTCGCGACTGAGTGTTGCGAGCCGAAACGTGGGAGAACGCGAACGAGCGCGGGAGTTCGCGGCGGTCCCACTCCACTTTGTACTTCGTCGGGTTCGCGCTCCGCGCGAACCACTCTTTGCTCACGGGCACTTCGTGCCCGTTCGCACGGTATGCGGGACCTCCGACTCACTACGTTCGTCGGAGTGAACCGCGCTCGCCGGGCGAGCGCGGATGCTCGACCGCAACAATGTCGCTCTTAACCTGAAGAACTCCACAGAGCCGCTGACCTCGAAGCCGTCGAAGACTGCGCCGAGGTCGAGGAACCCGTGGGTCCAGTCGTGTCCCGCGAGAACGACCCGCCGATAGCCGACGTGTGGGCCTGCTTCGGTGAACGAGTCCCCGGCGTGAACCGACGACCGAGTACCCGAAAGGGAGCAATCAGGGCCACCAAGCGAGTGGGCCGACGGCGCGACCAATTGGAGCGGAATGGTTTGAGCGAGTGCCAACAGACTTGACTAATGGCCTTTTTCTGAGGGTCCCAAAGGTATTTGTTTAAATATGACGTAGCAAAAATGTATAATGTCTGATGATATCGGATTAATGGGTCCGAGAAAAGCAGGAATATTCGCGTACCTGATACAGATTACCGCTATGGTGATGATATTGGGTGTTTTATTCTCCCAATTCTATGGTATAAGCTGGATAAAAACTATTAGTCAATATCTTCTGCGGGACCTCTCTATCATTTATACAATAGCCGGTATAATCTCTATTTCTGTTTTTCTATACTCCCTACACGACAAACATGGCTCTCGTTGGTAGAACCCACAGAGGGCGTCATAGAACTATTCACAAGGGCTTGTTTTCACTGTAGAACTAGTTGAACGGACTGCTCAGTGGGCCTGCGAATGCAGTACGTCGCACATCAAAGCCAAAATCGCCTGATCCGGTCGAGACAATAGATACTACTGGGCAAACACTCTCGGAACTCCAGATAATAAAACGTTGCGGCGAAAACAGGATTTTGAAAACGATAATATATCTTTATTTTCCCACAACTCATATTGATAGATGCAATGGTAGTAGAAACAGCAGAGCTACAATCGGAACTCGAAGCAAAGGGAGAACTGATGCTCGCAGTCTCAGAATTCGACGAACCACTGGAGATGCATCTCCATGATACGGAGATTGAAGATGGTGTCATCACGATCGAATTGACCGATGGTGTCCTCACGTTCGATGTCGATGAAGTGGTGGCCTTCTGGCACCACACACACTCGTTCGCAGATCTCGGACTGGAAGACTGAGTTCGCCGGCCGGTGAGTTACAGTCCGGCAGATTCAGTATAAAGCCAAGATAATCGGCACACTACCCATCCAGATGTGGTGTGCCGGTCTATTGACGACTGGCAGATGAGGAACCGACCTGAGCGCGCTGGCTCCATCCTCTGCATTGAGCGATTCGGGAGGTCAGAAGATGGGTGTGCTAACCGTTCTATGACACCCTGAGAACACACAACTAAAACAGCAAGCGGCCGGCAAGTGAGTCTCCGATACGTAGGCGACGACTGAGTACCCGCAAGGGAGAGCGTAGTGCTACGATGACCGACAAGCCGTCTAATCCGTCGCTGTAGTCCCTGAACGTCCAGCAAGCGAGTCCCCGATGTGACGCCACAAACCGAGTACCCACGACGGAGAACGTAGCACTGCTGACAACGCGTGTCTCCAGAGCTGACTCAGAGGAGGAGGAGAAAGAGGAGGTACGACCCGACGACAGACAGCGAGGGCGTGAGAATCCAGAGGGTGACGATTCGGGTCGTCGCCGCCGGGTCGAACAGGTCTTGGCTGGTCAGCTCTTCGACGTCTTCCTCGCCGATGGGCGGGACCGACGCGGGTTCGTCCTCGGTGTCCGGAGTCTCGCCGGCCGCGAGGTCGCCCACGGTCTGGCCTGCGGGGCCGTCGTCTTGGGCCGGGGCGGCGAGTGCGTCGGTGGTGAGGTTCGGCCCGGGTTCGTCGCTGGACGGGGGTGTGGCGAGTTCCGCGAGCGTGACGGCACGGCTCGCCCGGCCCCAGCCTAGACCGATGATACAGCACGTCGTGCTCACCGCGAGGCTCGCGGGGATGCCGAAGTACGAGAGGATGGTGATGATGGTCGCCCCGACCGTGGAGACGATGAGGGCCGCCAGGATGGGGAGGTCGGTGATGCCGTCGCCAATCGTCGCGAGGGTGCGTCTGGCGATGGTGAACCCGCCGAGGCTGATGGCGGCGACGGCGAGGAGGACGCCCTGCTCGACGCTGACCGCGCCGTTGCCGACGAGGGGGGCGACCGCGTTCGCCGCGTTCGAGGCACCCGCACTGAACCCCATGTAGCAGGCGATTGCGAGTACCAGTGCCGACCCGGCGATATCGCGTGGGGCCGCGTTCGTGTTGAACCGGAGTCGCGGCAGGGTACCGGAGCGGTCGACCTGTATCAACTGCGCTTCGAGGCGGGTGAACGACAGGCGCGTCTCGAGCCGGGGGTAGACGTACCGGCCGATGACGGCACCGATTCCGAGGCCGATGAGCGGGGCGACGATCCACGCGGAGACGATGGTGAACATCAGTGCCGCGTTGAGCGACCCCGTCGCGAGACCGACCCCTCCCTGTCGACGTTCGTGTTCGGGATGCCGGCCGACCAAGTCGCCGACCGGTTTCTCGGTCCCGTCCTCGTGGTCCAGCGCGAACCGGCCGACGACACGGACGGATAACCCGGCCGCCCAGTGACGTGCGTAGCCACATCACGACGTACGGCATCCGGTAGTGTTATTCCGCCGCACACACCTCCACGTACCAATGCCCTCCGACCGTCTCTCGGCCACCCGCAGAGCGACCCGCTCATCCCGCCGACGAGTCCTCGCGACTCTCGGGGGCATGACGCTCGTGTCGACTGCCGGCTGTAACGGCGTTCTCTCGGGGAGTGATAGTACCGACGAACCCATCGAAGTCAGTGTGGAAAACGGGACCGATTCGGCGGCGGAGATAGCAGTCCGCGTCGTAGACGGTGCAGGTGCGACGCTGTTCAGCCGCGTCTTCGCCCTCGGACCCGAAAAGATGGGGTCGCGTGGTGCTATCGAAACGGCCCCGTCGAGCGTGCACGCGTTCACCCCGGATGGAGTCGCGCGGACGTGGCAGTACGCTCCCGACCTGCCGGCCGACTTCGACTGTGAACTGAAAGACATTGGCCTCACGCTACGCCGAGACGATACGATCGAGCCGTGGTACTCGTGCTAACTACGACCCCTCCAGTAGGCCTGTTGCAGGCCGGTCCGATTCGGGAGCTAATCGCCGTGGAGGTGTGGCTGGATACATGACGGGAGAGACACGCGGACTCACGGCACTCGATCTCTCCGGTAGCCAGTACACCGTCGAGCAGACTGGCCGGGACGAGAACTTCCGACCCGAGTACGAGGCACGGGACGCCACCGGTGACACCGTCCTCAGCGGTACGTACCAGATGTACGAAGAGAGGGGTCGGTTCCCGCTCGTCGATGCCGACGGAACCGAGGTTCTCATCGTGACGGCCAGTAGCGGTTGGGATATCGCCGGGGACTACGTCCTCACCGACGGACACACCGGAGAGGACGTTTTCGTCCTCGACAACGACTTTTCCCTCCTGCAAGACACGTGGCGGGTCCGCCACGCCGACGACGGCTCGCTCCTCGCGGAAATCAACTCACGCGGCGTGCTCGTCACGCTCGGTCGAAAGGTCCTCCCACTCGGCCAGTGGATCGCCCACGAGTACGAGATAACCGACACGGAGGGCGACTCTATCGGGTCTATCGAGGGCGAGTTCGCGATGTTCGACCAGTACGAAATCACGGTTGCCGACACCAGTTCGGTTCCAGTGGGGCCACTCGTCGCCGGGACGATGGTTATCGACGCCGTACAGGGGAACTGAACGCGCCCTCTGGACAGGGGGATAGCAGGCTGACTGTGCTGAGTCACGGAGAAGTCAAGTTTAAGCGAGAGAAGAACAGCAAACTCGGGGGTGACAATGTAACGTCATCGGGCCTGAACGAGGAGGCCACTTCCTACCGCCGAGAATTAGTAGTCCCGCCGTCGCTCTTGGAGATAGAGGCCGAGTTCTCGCTGGTGTCGCCTCTCCTCTCGTCGCCGCCGCTCCTCCTCCGCGATGGCACTCCCTGTGTCGGCAAGCCTCTCCAAATCGTGCTCTTTCATCTCCTTCACCGGGACGTTCTGATCTATATACACTGTCATCCCATCATCCGTTACGATGTATGGTCGCCCATCCTCGTCCACTGGCATGGCCAATATGGGCCAATGGTCCCGTTACGAAAAAGTGTTGTTTCCATCACCATTGTGGAAAGCTACCATCCGTTACCAGTTAATTTCCTACAACTAAACTGATGACTGCGTGACTGTTACAAACGGCCGTGACACTGAATCGGTACAGAGATTAGGGTGCAGCGTCTGCCGCTCCAGCGGACGACCCACGCTTATGCCGCCCGCCGTCCATCCACCGGACAGTGACGTTCACGCTCAGACCCGCAACGGCCGCGGACGCCGAGGCGGTTCGGGACATCTACGCGCCGGTGGTCCGGGAGACGGCCATCTCCTTCGAGACGGAGCCACCGGACAGCGAGGAGATGGCGGCCCGAATCGAACGCAAGCGGGCGCGGTTCCCGTGGCTGGTCTGTACCCGCGAGGGGACCGTCGTGGGGTACGCCTACGCCAGTCCGTACCGCGAGCGGGCGGCGTACCGGTGGTCGGTCGAAGTGTCAGTGTACGTCCACGCCGACTGGCGGCGACACGGTGTCGCGCGGGGGCTGTACACCTCGCTCCTCGCCGCCCTCGAACTGCTCGGGTACGCCAACGCCTACGCGGTCATCGCGCTCCCCAACCCCGAGAGCGTCGGCTTCCACGAGTCCGTGGGGTTCGAACACGTCGGGACGCACCACGGGGTGGGGTACAAACACGACGCGTGGCACGATGTCGGACACTGGGAGCTGTCGGTACAGAGCCACGGCACGGACCCGCCCGAACCGACGCCCGCCGCGACACGCCGGGGGTCGGACGCGTACCGGACGGCAGTCGCGGCCGGCGAGTCGGGACTCGGAGAGTGACCCGACGGGCACGCGGCAGGCAACTATTTCAGGTGTCCGGCACAACCGTCGCCGATGAACGATAGACTGCGACGGCTCGCGGCACTCGGGTACGTCGGCCCGCCGGTGTCGCTGGCCCTCCTCGTCCTCTCGACGGTTCTGGACCCGCTGTTCTCGTGGCAGTCGCGCTCGCTGTCGAGCATCGGCGAGGCGACGGGGACGCCCATCACGGCGACGACGGCCGACCAGCTAGCCTTCTCGCTGTTCAACGGGGGCCTCCTCGTCGCGGGGCTGCTCGGTGTGGGATTCGCCGTCGTGCTGTGGTTCGAGACGGTGACGCGACTCGAACGCGTCGGCGTCGGCTTGCTCGCGGTGACGATGCTCTCGAACGTCGGCGTCGCCGTCGCTTACCTCGACGGCCCGTTTACCGGAGTCCACTTCGTCGCCGCGCTGGGGGTGTTCTTCGGGTTGACCGTCACGCTGTGGGTGTACGGGACGGCTCTCGTCCGACGGACCGGGGGCGAACACGGCCTCCCCTCCATCTGGATGGCGAACGTCCACGTCCTCGCGTGGGTGGTGTGGATGGTCGCCGAGGCACTCGTGTTCACCGGCGACGGCGACACGTGGACGTACTTCGCGGTGCCGGAGTTCGTCGGTGCGGTCCTGCTCGGCCTCTGGGTGGTCGTCCAAGCGCGGCGGGTGCGACAGTCCCCGGGGCGAGGTGCCCACGCGGGACGGTGAGTCCCTATCGGTCGACTTCGCCCATGATGGTGTCGAGACTGCCGAGCGTGGCGACGAGGTCCGGAATAAACTCACCCGCCGCCATCTCCGGGAGGGCTTGGAGGTTCGAGAAGCACGGACTGCGAATCTTGAATCGCGCGGGCGTGTCGGTGCCGTCCGAGCGCATGTAGATGCCGAGTTCGCCCTTCGCGGCCTCGACGGCGCGATACACCTCCGCGTCCGGGTCCGGCTTGAGCGTCCGGGGGACGTTCGACTGGAGCGTTCGGTCGTCTTCCGGCCACTCTTCGAGCAGGTCGATGCACTGCCGGACGATGCGGGCCGACTCTTCGAGTTCGCGCAGGCGGACGAGGACGCGGGCGTACACGTCGCCGTCCGGTTCCGTCACCACGTCCCAGTCGAGTTCGGGATAGTAGCCGTACGGGTCGTCCCGGCGCAGGTCGTAGTCGATACCGGACCCGCGGGCGACCGGCCCGGTACAGCCGTACGTCTTGGCCACGTCCGGGTCGAGGACGCCAACGTCGAGACAGCGGGCTTGGAATATCTCGTTGCCGGAGAGCAGGGTGTGGTACTCCTCTAACTTCTCCGGGAGGCCGTCGAGGAAGTCCCGTGTCTTCTCGAAGAACGCCTCCCGGGGGTCGGGTACGTCCCACGCCACCCCGCCGAGGCGGAAGTAGTTGAACATCATCCGCTGGCCGGTGAGGTCCTCCAACAGGTCGAGGACGAGTTCCCGGTCACGGAACGCGTACTGGAAGACGACGGTGAACTCCCCCACCACGTCCAAGGCGAACGTGCCGACGGCGACCATGTGCGACGCCATCCGCGAGAGTTCGGCACCCAAGGTACGGATGACCTGCGCGTACTCGGGCACGTCGATGTCCGCGAGGTCCTCGGCCGCCCGGGCGTAGGCCCACTCGTTGAGCAGTCCCGACGACACCCAGTCCCAGCGGTCGGGATAGGGCATAATCTGGTGGCGGTACGTACACTGCTGGCACATCTGCTCCTCACAGCGGTGGATGTAGCCGATGTCCGGGTCCACGTCGGCGACCTGCTCGCCGTCCAGCACCGTCCGCAGGTGGAGGACGCCGTGCGTGGACGGGTGATGCGGGCCGATGTTGAGGAACATCGTGTCCGCCCTGTCCCCGGGGTGGTCGTCTTCGAGCGGGTTCGCGTGTTCCCGGAGCGTGACGATTTGCGGTTGCTCCTGATTGTAGTCCCGCGAGAGCGGGTGGCCCTGCCACGTCTCGGGTAACAGAATCCGGCGCAGGTCCGGGTGGCCCTCGTACTCGATGCCCACCAAATCGTAGGCCTCCCGTTCGTGCCAGTCCGCCGTGCGGTACACCGCCTCCCCGCTCTGACTGACCGGGGCGTCGGTACTCGTCGGGACGACGACGCCGACCTCCTGTGTCGGGTCGTCGTACTTCCGCAGATGGTAGATTGTCTCGTAGCGGTCCGGGTACTCCTGTGCTGTGACGCAGGAACAGTGGTCGAACCCGGCCTCCTCCGCGAGCGTCGAGAGGACCGTCCGAACCTCGTCCGGGCGGACGACGAACGCCTCGGCGTTGACGTGCTCCTCACGGTCGATGACTGCCTCACCCAGCAGTGCCGCGAGTGCGTCGTAATCGACCGCACCGCCCCCGGTGTCGCTCGCGGGTGGGCGAACCGGTTCCGGGTCTTCGAGACTCACGACGGGAACACCCCTGTTGTGACGGCGGGACGAATGGTCTCCGTCTCTCTCATGACAGCGGAACTTGACGTGCGGTCGCTGTTGTACTTACCACGAACTGGCTAGCTTATTTTTGTACTCTTGGCTACTTGGCTCGTACCATCGGGTAACTGGACCTGTCGTCGCATCCGAAACTCGTTGGCAAACCGCCGCGCTCACTGTGCCAGTGGGGCAGTTAGTCCTGTTTCGCGCCGGGATTGGTCACCGCGCCGTTGGCCGCAGAGTCGAACATCTGGCCGTACTTCGCCAGCACGCCAGTACCACCTTTTACTTCGTCGGGGACGTTCCCGCTGGTCACGACCCACTCACACCAGAAATCTCCGATTTCTGGTTTGCTAACGAGACGTAAAGCGTCTCGTGAACCTTGCAAAAGGTGGATCAAAACGGCCGCTGGCTCACGCCGTTCGCCAGCGGTCCCCCAGTTAGTCCTGTTTCGCGCCGGGATTGGTCACCGCGCCGTTGGCCGCGGAGTCGAACGTCTGGCCGTACTTCGCCAGCACGCCGTTCGTGTAGTTCGGTTCGGGTTGGTCGCGGGCGTCGAGGCGCTCTTCGAGCTCCGCCTCGCTGAGGTCGACAGACATCTCCAAGTCGTCGATGTCGATGGTGATGGTGTCACCGTCTTCGAGTGCCGCGATGGGGCCGCCGACGAAGGCTTCGGGGGCGACGTGCCCGATGGAGAAGCCACGCGTCGCGCCCGAGAAGCGGCCGTCGGTGAACAGTGCCACGTCCTCGGCGTGCCCCTGCCCGGCGACGGCGGAGGTGACGCCGAGCATCTCGCGCATCCCCGGGCCGCCGCGCGGTCCCTCGTTGCGGATGCAGAGTACGTCGCCGCTCTCGACGTTGCCCTCCTGGACGTACTGCATGGCGTTCTCCTCGCCCTCGAAGACGCGGACCGGTCCCTCGTGGTGGAGGTGGTCCTCGCCGGTAATCTTGATGACCGCACCCTCGGGGGCGAGATTGCCCGTGAGGATGCGGATGGCTCCCCGCTCGTGGATGGGGTCGGCGACCGTGTGGAGGAAGTCGGCGTCGAGGTCGGCGATGGCCGGCGGGTCGTACGCGTCGAGTTCCTCGCCGAGCGTGTTGCCCGTCACGGTGAGAGCGTCGCCGTGGAGGTGGCCGGCGTCCAGCAGTTCCTTGAGGACGACCGGGACGCCACCGACCTCGTGGAGGTCGTTCATCACCCGCTCGCCGCCGGGCTGGAGGTTGGCGATTTTCGGCGTCTGACGGCTGATTCGGTTGAAGTCCTCGATATCGAGGTCGATGCCCGCCTCGGCGGCCATCGCCAGCAGGTGGAGGACGGCGTTGGTCGAGCCACCGACCGCGACCTGCAGGGCGATGGCGTTCTCGAAGGACTCCCGGGTGAGGAAATCGGAGGGCTTGCGGCGCTCGCGGACGACCTCGACGGCGAGTTCGCCAGCCTCGCGGGCGACATCGTAGCGACTCTCGTTCTCGGCGGGCGGCGAGGCCGAACCGAGGGGTGCAAAGCCCAGCGCTTCCGAGATGGAGGCCATCGTGTTGGCGGTGAACATCCCGCCACAGGCCCCCGCGCCGGGACAAGCGTTGCGCTCCATCTCGTCGAGTTCGTCTTCGGTCATCTCGCCGGTGGCGACCGCGCCGACGCCCTCGAACATGTTCTGGATCGTGATTTCCCGCCCCTCGTGTTCGCCGGGCATGATCGACCCGCCGTAGAGGAAGACGCTGGGCAGGTCCGTGCGGATGGACGCCATCATCATCCCCGGCATGTTCTTGTCACAACCGCCGATCGTCACGAGGCCGTCCATGCGCTCGCCGAAGGCGACGAGTTCCACTGAATCGGCGATGACTTCCCGCGAGATCAGCGAGGCCTTCATGCCCTCGTGACCCATCGAGATGGCGTCGGAGATAGTGATGGTCCCGAACTCGATTGGCATCCCCGCGCCCTCGTCGATGCCTTCGTAGGCGGAATTTGCCACGTCGTCGAGGTGGACGTTACAGGGCGTGATGTCCGCGGCGGGGTTGGCGACGCCGACCATCGGCGAGGAGAGGTCCTCGTCGTCGTAGCCCATCGCGCGGAACATCGCGCGGTGTGGGGCCTTGTCGGGACCCTCCGTCACCTCGTTGCTCGGGAGGTCGTCGGGTTTCCCGGACTCCGGTCGCTGGTCGTGTTGCTGGCTCATATCCGATGGGTTGCGGCCCCGCGGCTTTAACATCCCGGATTGGGCGACTCCCCGGACTCTGCACGGGGCGATGCCCGTGAAAGCGGTGCCCGTGTGACCGAGTACGCGGCCGTCGTTGACGTGCGTACTGGTCGCACACGGCGTGAGAAGCCGAAATACGAGAACCCTTTCCCTGTCCAGCACGTAGTACCTCGTGATGGCTCCCCCATCCGAACCGACGGCCGACCAACGCCCGAAAGCGGTGCTGTTCTGCCCCGACTGTGGCCACGAGAGCCACGTCACTGGCGACTGGGAGGTCCGCACGTCGGCGGGCCGCGAGACGTACGTCTGCCCCGTCTGTGATGCGGTTCTCACCACCCGACATAGCGAGCGACTCGCCGCCGACTGACCGCACAGACGGCCGCTGCCGCAACCTCCTTGCCGACCCGGTGGTTACGTCTCCCCATGACCGCGAGGGTGGCGGCTGGCGCGCGTCTTCACTTCGGCTTCCAGAACCTCTCGCTCGCCCGCGAGCGGCTGTACGGCGGTGTCGGCGTGGCACTCGACGCACCACGCGTCGTCGTCGAAGCCGAGACTGCCGAGGGCGTCCACTGTGACGACGCCCTCGTCGCCGAGTGTGCCGAACGCGCCGTCGACCTGCTCGACGTGCCGGGCGCGGCCGTCACCGTCACCGACCGCCTGCCACGGCACGTCGGCCTCGGGAGCGGAACGCAGTTCGCGCTGGCGACGCTCTCGGCCGTCGCCGCCGCCCACGACCGCGACCCGGCCGTGCGCGACCACGCCCCGGCGATGGGCCGCGGCGGCCGTAGCGGCGTCGGCGTCGCCGCCTTCGAGTCCGGCGGTTTCGTCGTCGACGGTGGGCACCCGACCGAACTGTTCACCGCCGCCCCGCCCGAGAACGGCGTCTGGACGGTCCCGCCGGTGACGGCACGCCACGAACTCCCTACCGACTGGCGGTTCGTCGTCGCCCTCCCGGAGACGGGTGCCGGGCGGAGCGGTGACCGCGAGGACGAGAGCATGCGGTCGGTGGTCGAACGCGCCGACCCGGGCATCGCCGACGACATCGGTGGTGTCCTCCTCCGTCGTGTCCTCCCCGGGGCCGCCGAAGGTGACCGCGACACGTTCGGTGCGGGCGTGGCGAAACTGGGGCGTCTCAACGGCGCGTGGTACGCGGACGAACAGGGGGGCGTCTACCGCCCGCCAGCGGGCCGCATCGTCGAGGCACTCTCGAACTGCCCGGCCGTCGCAGGTGCCGGACAGTCTTCGTGGGGGCCAGCAGTCTGGGGACTGACCGACGAGCGCGGCGTCGGCGCGGCCCGCGACGCCGCGGCCGAAGCCCTCGACACAGTCGGTGTCAGTGGCCGCGTTCTCGTCACGACCCCACGGAACCACGGTGTCGCCGTGGAGTCCTGACCCGCTGGCCGCCGGACGCGTGGTAGGGTAGTGTTCGCGGCTGAACCCGTCGTAAGGGCTAACACGCCACGTCCGAACCGTACCGTATGGACCGCATCCCCTTCGGGGTTCGACAGTTGGACACGGTCATCGACGGGGGCGCGCCCCCCGGAAGCGTCGTCCTACTGTCGGGGGAGGCTGGGGCGGGGTCCCGTGAGTTCATCTACACGAGCACCCTCATGAACGGTCTGGCACAGCGTGACGAGGAGTTACACGACCTCTACTACGGGTCGCTGGCCGCCGACGCCACCGTCCCCGACGAGATTCACTACGTCTCCTTCACCGCCAGCGGCGACCAACTCTACAGCGAGATGGCCCGCGCGATGGACGAGGAAATCGTGGCGGCGGGCATGGAGGCCGTCGACGTGGTGGACATGTCCGAATCCTTCTTCCACGCCAGCAACGTCCCGCGCGAGTGGTACGCCGGTGCGAGCAGTCACATCCGGGACATGGCCGGCCGGCACGACCGGCAGAAGATATTCCCGGCACTCGGCGAGTACCTCAGCGAACACGCCCCGGGGAACCTCGTCGTCATCGACTCGCTGTCGGACCTCATCAGTGCCACCGCGGAGGGGCGGGACTGGTCCGATGTCGTCTACCTCCTGAAAGGCCTCCAGAAGGCCGCGTACTCCTGGAACGGTCTCATCCTCGTCCACGTCAACCACGAGACGGTCACGCCCGAGCAACACGGCCAGTTGATAGACGCGGTCAACGGCACGATGGCCTTCGAGTGGGAACAGGGCGGGTCGGAACGCGCCCGGACGCTCGTGTTCAAGAAGTTCCGCGGCGTCCTCTCGCGCATCGAGGAGGAGGACATCATCCGCTTCGAGACGGAAATCGGCGACGCCGGGTTCGACATCAGCGACGTGCGCAAAATACGCTGACGTAGGACGTGTGTACCGCCCGATAATAACCTCGTTACGCCATCTAAGCCGTGGCAAACGCTTAACTGTCACAGCGGCCAATCAATTGTAGATGGCGAGTGAGTCGACGGACGACCCTATCTCCGTTTCTCTCCCACCGGACCTCGCGGAGTGGGTCGCCCACGAGGCGACGGAACGTGGAACCGACCGTGAGACGGTTCTCGTCCAGTTGCTCGCGGCGTACCGTGCCGCCGAAACCGTCGACCCCGACACCGCCCTCGACGACGTGGCGATACGGGACGTCGAGACCGAAGTCCGGGACGTCGTCGCCGACCGCCTCCCCGACATCGCCGACGCAGTCGCCGACCGCCTCGAAATCGAACGGGTCGTCTCCGAGGCACTCAACGACTACCGCGACGAGATATCGCAGACGGCCACCGAACAGGCCGCCGCCGAGACGGAGGACCGCATCGCGGCCGTCGAGTCCGACTTCGCCGACAAACTCGACGACGTGCGCGACCGCGTCGTCCAAGTGAAACGGGAGGCGGACGCGAAGGCTCCGGCCGACCACGACCACCCCGCCCTCGACGACCGGATGGACGACCTCGCGGCGACGGTCCGGGACCTCGACGCCGACCTCTCGACCCTCCGCCAGACCGTCTCCGAACACGTCGACGAGTACGACGGGGAGATGGACGAGGTGACCGACGCACTCGAGGACACCCAGCAGAAACTACAGACCGTCGCCCACGTCGTCAAAGACCTCCGCGACCGGACCGGTGCGGAGTCCAAGCGTGGCACGTCCGTCGAAGGAATCAAGCGGAGTGCCGCCCGGCACGACATCGACCGTGCGGCGTGTGAAGCCTGCGGCGAGGGCGTCGACATCGCGCTCATGACAGACCCCGAGTGCCCGCACTGCGGGGCGGCCGTGACCGACGTGGAACCGAAGGACGGCTTCCTCGGGAAACCCCACCTCGTCACGCCACACGGTATCGAGGCCGGGGCGGACGAATGAGCGACGACGACGACCCGTTCGAGGCGTTCGACGCCCCGGACGACGAGGACCCCTTCGAGGAACTGGACGGCCCGGCCGAGGACGCGGCCGACGACGCCGACGAATTGCCCGACGACCGGGCCGACACCGCGGACGACGCCGGACCGGGACGACTACCGGACGACCCCTTCGACAGGGGTGCCGACGCGGACCCGGCCGCGGGGTCGACCGACCCGGGCGACGCACCCGACGACGACCCGTTCGATTCCTTCTCGGACGTGCCGGACGAGGACGACCCGTTCGAGGCGTTCGAGTCGGCCGGCGTCGAGGAGATAGACCCGGACGCCGTCTGGGACTCGCTCGCGGACGGGGCCGACGGCGACGCCGAGGAACAGGTGTTCTCGGAGGTGTCGAAACACCGCTTCTGTGAACGCTGTGAACACTTCACCGGGCCGCCGGAGGTCAACTGTACCTACGAGGGTGCGGCCATCGTGGAGTTCCTCGACATGGAGACGGTTCGGCTCCTCGACTGTCCCATCGTCGCCGAACAGCGAGCACTCGAAGGGGACGAGAGCACCCTCGGCGAGTAGCCGCTAGGACCCGCGAGCGACGGCCCGGTGTGTCTCGACGAGTTCCTCGAAGTCGTCCACCGAGTCCCGGAGTTCGCTGCTCAGTTCCACGGCCTCCTGTTTGAGACGGGCGAACTCCTCGTCGGTCTCTAACTCGCCCGGAGAGAGTTCCTCTTCGAGGACGCTCAACTTCGAGAGCAGGCTGAAAAACTCGTCCAGTCGCGGGTCCATGTCGGCCGTCTCGGTGTCGAGGTACTGCGACAGCGTGGTCGAGAGCGTCTCCCTATCGACGGGTTTGCAGAGATAGTCGTCGAAATCCATCTCGAGAATGTTGAGGTTGGGGTCGACGGCCGTCACCATGATGACGGTACAGTCGTAGCCACGGGTCCGAAGTTCGTCGAGAACGTCGTCGCCGTGGATGTCGGGCATCCGTCGGTCCAGCAACACCGCTTGGGTGTCGTCCGACACCTTCTCCAAACACTCCTCACCGCCGTAGGCCACGTCCGTGTCGTACTCCTCGCGTAACTGCATGGCGTAGGCGTCCGCGACGTCCGTCTCGTCGTCGACGACGAGGACGCTCGGTCGACTGCGACTGTCGAATGACACTGTCTGTACCGATACCTCGGCCGCAAGGCTTATATGCGCATCGACAGGCAACGGCGTTCCCGTATCGTTATATTCGTCGGTGCGCAAACACGTCGCATGAGAATTCGGACGAAACTGGCGATAGCGATACTCGTCGCCAGCGTCGTCCTCGCGGGCGTCGTCCTCGTCGGCCTCGAAGTATTCAAGGACCGCGCCGAGGGGCAGGTTCGGGACAACGTCGAGCAGACGGCCGGGCAGACCGCAGAACAGGTCGACGCGGTGGTCCGCGAACGCGTCAACACGGTGAAGTTCTACGCCTCCGACCCCCGGGCCGCGGACCCGTCGACGGCCCCGGACCGCCTCGACCAGTTCGTCGGCGGTACCCGCTTCTACGCGGCCCAACTCATCGAGACGAACGGGACTATCGTCCACTACCGCGGACAGGTCGACGCTGTCGACCGTCGGGCCGCGCTCGGTCGGAACGTCAGTACCCGTCCGTACGTCGGCGAAATCGTCAACAACGCGAGCAGCTCACACGTCAGCGACGTGGAGGTGTCCGGCGACCAGCGCGTCGTGATAGTCAGCGCGCCCGTGTTCGACCCGACGACGGGGAACCTCACGGCTGTCTTCGCCGGAGCCATCCGTGTCTCCGACGCCGACTTCTTCGTCGCCGCCCGTCCGCTGGTCACCGACCGACAGACCGTCCAGATAAACGCCACCGCCAACGGGTCGACCGTCCCGCTGTTCGAGCGTGACACGACGTTCGACTCGTCCATCGCCGAGACGGCGACGGTCGGGTTCACCGGCTGGGAGGTCACCGTCGCCGCCGACCGTGCCCCGCTGAACCAGCGACTCAACGACCTCGCACTGGCACAGGGTCTGGGCATCCTCCTCGTCGTCGGCGTCATCGCTGGCCTCGGGTTCTGGGAGTACTCGATGAACCTCCGCCAGACAGAGCGGCTACTGACCGCGTTCGGCCACATGCAGGAGGGGAACTACGACTACACGCTCGACCTGTCGGCCGCCGAGGAGTGGCAACAGATAAGCGACGGGTACAACGACCTCGCTCGCGGCGTCCGCGAACGCGAGCGCGCCATCCGCGAGCGCGAACAACGCCTCGGCGTCCTCAATCGCCTGCTCCGGCACAACCTGCGCAACGACATGAGCGTCATCCTCAGTTACGCCGAGATGCTCCCCGACTTCGACGCCCGTGACCGCCGCGAGGAGGCCGCCGAGAAGATACAGGACATCGGGCAGGGCCTCATCGACCACGGCCAGAAAGCACGGGACATCGAGACGGCCATGGAGAGCGCGGCGGACGGTGTCGAGACTCTCGACATGGTGCCGCGCGTCAGGGCGGCGGTCGAGGAGTATCGCGGGGAGTACCCGACGGTGGAGTTCCGCCTCGACCTGCCCGACACGTGCGACGCGCTGGCGATTCCGTCCGTCGACTTCGCCGTCGAGAACCTCGTCGAGAACGCCGCCGAACACAACGACGCCGAGGACCCGGTCGTGGAGGTCACGCTCGACCGAACTGACGGCGCGGTCGAACTCCACATCGCCGACAACGGCCCCGGCATCCCCGACCACGAACAGGACGTCCTCTTCGAGGGCGAGGAGACCGCACTCGAACACGGGAGCGGTATCGGCCTCTGGTTGGCGTACTGGGTCGTCGACAAGTCCGAGGGCGACATCGAGTTCGCGGACAACGACCCGCGGGGTGCCGTCGTCAGCGTCCGACTTGCATCCCCCGCCCGCCCGGACCACCGGCCTGAGGACGAGGCTGACGGGGCGGACGCGGCCGACACCGACGACGAGGAACCAGAGAGTACGGTCGACGCGATTCTCGGCGGGGACGGTGCCGACACCAGCGACGGTACCGACGCCGCCGGTGCTGAGGCCAGCGAGACGGCCGACGAGCGGACCACCGCCGACGCCGCCGGCGACGAGGGCGGTGCTGTCACGGAGGGGGAGCGTGCCGACACCGGTGACGAAACCGACGGGCATGCGGACGGTGACACCGCGGCCGCCGACGCCGACGACTACACCACGACGATGGATGCGATTCTCGGCGGCGACGATGGCGAGGAATCAGAGTCGGCAACCGACGAGCACTGAGCGGCGACGCGTTCGCTCCCGACGGCTACGCCTGCCGCAGTCGGTAGCCGACGGCGGCGGCGACGACGACGAGGGCGAGGAGTGCGACGACGGGGTTGATGGGCGGGCCGCCGATGCCGGAACTGGTCGACGCTTCGGTCGTCTGCGTCCCGTTCGTCGCGGCGTCGGTGGCTCCGGAACCGCCAGTGTCCTCGACCTCCACCTGTCCGGCCGAGGCGTTGTTGACCCGGACGCGGTAGGTGCCGGCCTCGCCGAACTCACGGTCGAACGTCACTTGTGAGGTGCCGTTCGGTGCGATGAACACTTCGCGGCTGTCGACCACTTCCTCGTTGAGCAGCAACTCCGCGAGGAAGTCCCCGTCCGCGCCGCCCGTGTTCGTGATGCGGACGATGACGTTGACGCTGTCACCGACCGTGACCGACTCGACGTCGACTGCCGCGCGGAGCACCTCGAACCGGGGCTGTTTGGCACCGACTGTCCACTCCGAGAAGCCGTCGGCACTCGCCCGGTAGTACACGAAGTCGTCCGTCTCACGCGTCTGCTGGATGGGGACTTCCTCGTACTCGTCGGTGTGCCGGTAGACGGCGATGTCGTCGGCGTCGGTGTTCTCCATCGAAGCGAGGCGGTCTTTCGACACCCGGAAGTCCACGTTCGCCTCGTCGATGGCCGAGTTCGGCACGCTTGCGTCGATGTCGACGTACGAGAGCGGTTCCGTCGCTTCCGCCTCCTGCGGGGTGAATTCCGGAGCGTCCGCGGGTTGCCGGCGGCTCGCGGCAGCTCGGATGGAGAAGTCCTCGCTCTCGGCGACGTCGACCGAGAGGCCGGTCAGGTCGGCGTCGTTGTCGCTGTCGGTCGGTTCGAGGTCGACGTTGACCGGTTGGTCCGGGTCTGGGTCGCGCACCGATATCTCGATGTCACGGGTCTCCGACGCGGCCTCGGTTTCCGAGTCCGGGT
The DNA here is from genome assembly GCF_023028225.1 of Halorientalis litorea. Classification (NCBI taxonomy): domain Archaea; kingdom Methanobacteriati; phylum Methanobacteriota; class Halobacteria; order Halobacteriales; family Haloarculaceae; genus Halorientalis; species Halorientalis litorea. Next base: position 787,369 of record NZ_CP095482.1, on the reverse strand, counting down.
CAGTCTCCGTTTCGGTCTCGGCGTCGGATTCGGTCGTCGTCGACGTGTCGACCGTCACCTGTGTCGAGTCGTCGCTGCTGCCGCCCGAACCGCCGCCACCGCCGCCACCGCCACCACCGCCGCCACCGCCGCCAGTACCGACCTGTTGCTCGGTGGTGCTGTCGCCTGTGTCAGTACCACCGCTGTCGGTCGTATCGGTGTTGACGGTCAACGACCCACTCGCCAGCGTCGGCGTGACTCGCTCAGTCGTGTCGTTCCGAATTCCCCGCTGGTTGTCGACGTCCGGTATCAGCGTCGCGCTCCCGGCGTTCTGTCCTTCGAGCGTTATCGTCCCCAGCGTGACGTTCGTCGCCCCGGGACCGACCTGTTCCGTGAAGTCCTGTGCAGCTAGCGTCACCGTCGTGTTCGTGTCGTCGATGAGCGTCGCGTACGTCTCGTTGCCCTCGATCGTCTGCGCGAACGCCGGGCCTATCGCGGCGTCCGTAATCCGCCCGACGGACCCGTTCCCGACAGAGACGTTCACGATGTACGACGAGACGCCGTTCGGTGCGACCGTGAGGTTGGTCTGTACTGTGGTCGTGTTTCCGACATCGACTTCGGCGGACCCGACCCTGACTGTGGGCGTCGGCTGACTGTCGGACCCGGCCGAGAACGTGGCGGTACTCGTCAGGTTCACGTCCGAGTAGAACGGCGAGACGCTGACGTTCCCGAAGGCCGGGCTACCGGAACCGCTGAAGTCACCGCTCGGCCCGTCTTCGGTACCCCAGAAATTGTCGGTTGCGTTCCCCTGAACCACCGCATCCCGTGCGTCCACCGCCGCATCGGCGTTGTTCAGGAACCTGGAGTCGTGTATCGCCCAATACCCCGATGTCCCCACTGCGTCGACGCCGCGCGTCGCGTTGACGATGGTCGTGGACTGAATCGTCCAGTTACCGACCGCGATTCTCGCCGCCACCCCGTCCGACGTGACGTTCCGAATCAGCGACCTCGCTATCGTCCAGTCTCCGGCGACCCCTTGGCCGGCCATGACGGCGTCTTCGACGTCCTGAACGACCGTCCGCTCGACCGTCCAGTCACCGAGTGACTCGTTCGCCAGCACGCCGGTCGAGGCGTTGGTGATGGCCGAGTTCCGAACGGTCCACGCACCGCTGCTGCCGTACCCGCTCACGCCAATATCAACGTTGTGAATCGAGACGTTGTCGACGGTCCACGCGGCCCCAGTCCCAGCCCCACCGACACCGAGGCGTCCGTCCTGAATTATCGTATCCTGCAGGACCCAGCCGCGCTCCGACGCGCCCGCGCTCACACCCCACTGCCAACCGAGGAGTGAGAACCCGCTAATCTGCGGGGTCGCGGTGCCGAAAATCTGGAGCCCCGCGCGTGCCTCGGTACTGCTGTAGTTCGCCGCGACCGCGGACGTGTTTGCGACCGTCGCACCGTCGGGAGCGACGAGTGAGATGTTCTTCTCGATATCTACGGGCTCCTCGTACGTTCCCGGCCGGACTTCCACCGTCGACCCCTCGCTGGCGTTGTCGACTGCGTTCTGGATACTCCGGTAGTCCGCCCCACCGTTCACGTCCACGACGAGCGTGCCGGTGTTCCCGCTCGTCTGTGCCGTGACACTCTGTGCGAGCATCCCGCCGCTGGTCAGCGCGGAGAAAATCAGCAGCGACGAGAGGACGACGGCACGGAGTTTCACCGCCCCTCACCTCCCGCGTCACGGACACCACGTCTCCCTCGCCACTCGACGCCGACGGCACGACTGTCCGCACCGATGGGGGACCCACCGGGCCACGCGCTCCGAACAGTTCCTCCTCGGGCGGGCCATCTCCGGTCCTGACGGAGACAACTGTGAATCATTGTTCTTTGCTGATACTCCTGGTGTATTAGTGGTTGCGATGATTTTATACAGGTTTGTAGTGAAACGCGACGGAAATGCGCGTAGATGTGTGGATATCGGGGGAGAAACGCCGCCTCTGTAGTGATGGTTCGGACACCTGTTACTGCTCGCTCACGACTGACACCGGGGTCGTGTCGTCGTATCACTGCCAGTATGCGAGCGTTCCGCGCGTGCGGTGGGCGGCACGACGGGCCTGCGATGTCTCCCCCGACTCGGGCGACAATGTCGTCCGCTGTGCCGTACTCAACACTTATGTTTCGCCCTCGGTAACCCCGAGTGGGACATGGACGGGACGGACTTCCTGTCGGCACACTACGACCCGGTCGTACACTACGCTACCAGCGACGCCGGGGTCGGCGTCCGGCGTGTCAACCCCGCGTTCGAGGAGACGTTCTACGCCGACGAGGCACCGGAGACCGTCTCACTCGGTGACACCGTCGTCACCGGCGATGTCATCGACGACATCGCGGCCGCTATCGACACCGGGGATAGACTCGACCGTGACGTACGTTGTGCCACTGCCGACGGCGAACGGACCTTCCGCCTCCGGAACGTACCCTCCGGCGACGGCGGGTACCTCGTCTACACCGACGTGAACGACCGCGCCGAGCGAATCGCGGACTTGGAGGAGCGCAACCAGCACCTCGAAACGTTCGCCAGCGTCATCTCACACGACCTGCGAAACCCCATCGACGTGGCCCGTCGGTCCATCGAGAACGCCCGCGAGGACGACGACAGTTCGCACTTGGACCGCATCGAGGCCGCCCTCGACCAGATGAAGACGCTCATCGACGACGTACTCGCGCTGGCCCGCGAGGGAAAAGCCATCGACGAGACGGAGCGGACGAACCTCGCCGGGGTGGCCGAACGGGCGTGGGACGGCGTCGACGCACCCGAGGCGACCCTCTCGATTGCCGACGAGAACGCCACACTGCAGGCCGACCCGGCGCGCCTCCGGCAGGCCTTCGAGAACCTCTTTCGCAACACGACTGAACACGCCGGGGTCACCCCCGCCGTCACCGTGGGAACCATCGGCGACGGCGACGGCACCGGCTTCTACCTCGAAGACGACGGTCCGGGCATCCCGCCCGACGAGCGCGATGAAGTGTTCGAACCCGGCGTCACCTCCTCGACGGATGGCACCGGACTGGGCCTCGCCATCGTCGAGCGCATCGCCGCCGCCCACGGCTGGGAGATTGCGGTTACGGACGCCGAATCCGGCGGCGCGCGATTCGAGGTGACCGCCGTCGACTCGCTCCAACCGTTCTAAGCGAAAGCCCCAATTGGGCCGGGCGGCGACGTTGTGCTACTCACCATGCAATTCTGCGACGAGTGCGGGTCGATGATGCACGGCGACGGCGACGAGATGGTCTGCTCGTCCTGCGGTGCGACCGTCGAGAAAGACGAGGAGCGCGCCGCCCAGTTCGTCACCACCGACGAACAGACCGACGACGACGTCATCGAAACCGAGGAGGGGGCCGACTTCGAGGGGAAACCGACCGCCGACGACGTGACCTGCGACGAGTGCGGTCACGGGAAGGCGTGGTACACGATCAAACAGACCGGGTCCGCCGACGAACCACCGACGCGATTCTTCAAGTGCCAAGACTGCGGGAACCGTTGGCGGGAGTACAACTAGCGGTCAGTCGCCGTACACGGACGACTCCGGGTTGAAGTTCGACCAGCCGAGCCAGAACAGCGGCGGGATGTCGTTCGCCCGCGTGAGTCGCGCTCCCGCGTACGGGCCGTCGACGGCCGCGCCGGTCGCTCGCTCCCATTTGGACCCGCCGGCCCGGACGTGTCGCTCGTCCTCGGGTTCGAAGGTGAGCGTTCGCCCGCCGAGTCGCCGGTCGTAGGCCGCCAGCGACCCCCCGGGCGTCGTCGTGACGAGGAGCGGTGTCCCCGCCAGCGTGTCGTTGACGACGTTCGCCTCGGCGACGGTTCCGTGGGGGTAGGCACGGGCCTCGCCGTCGACTGTCACGCCGACGACGAGCGTCCGCGGGGGGACGCGCTCGACGGTGCGCTCGTAGCCGACGAGCGGGTCGCCGTCGTAACTGTACTTGTCGGTGAAGTAGTCGACGTTCCGCCCTCGGTCGGCGATGCGGCCCGACTCTGGCGGCGGGAGCAAGACCACCGTGTCGGGGTGGCGGTCCTGCCACTCGCCCCACGTCGTCAGCGACGACGGGCGGAGCGTGAGTTGCTCGCCGGTCCGGGGGCCGCGGATGGCCGTGGCGAGCAGTTGACTCCAGCGGCTGTCGGTCGCTCGGTCGTAGAGTACGAGGTCGGACCGCCAGAGTTGCCCCGAGACGCCGAACGTCGTCACCGCGCCGTTGACGCGTCGCTCGGTGACGATGGCACTCCCACAGAGGACGCAGTAGGTCACCAACAACGGCCCGCCGAACGCGTCGTTGACCACCTCGTGCCAGTTGAGCACCCGGAGCGGGTACGCCCTCGCCTCGCCGTCCACTTCCACCCCGACGACCGGGGACGACTCCGGGAGCAGGGGGCCGCCGTCGTAGCCCGACGACTCGGGAACCGACAGCCCCGCCCAGTCCTCGGCGAACGCCGGGTCGACGATGGCCGGAATCTGGTCCCGCGGGACGGCGGTCCGCAGTTCTCCCCGCGGCACCGGGAGGTCCACGTCCCCGACGCGCTCCCGGATAGGGGTGCTGACCTCCGTCTCCTCCACGCGCACGGGCGTCAGCGTCGGCGTCCCGCGGTCCGTGGTGTTACAGCCGGCGAGGGACCCGAGGCCGACGATCGCGGACGCGAGGAACTGCCGCCTGTTCATCACTCCATGTGGGTGTTCCACGAGCAAAACCGTACCTCCCGCTGGTGTGGTCGGCGCACGCCCGCCGTAGCGAAGTGTTTAGTCCCGTCGAGTGTCTACGGCCCGGCGTGTCCGACCCGCTCGTCGTCGAAGTCCACGCCGGGAACGAGGTCGTCGTCGACTTCGACCCCGCGCTCACGTTCGAGTGTGTCGAGGACTGCACGTGGTGCTGTCACCACGGCGTCCTGCTGTACGAACCGGACTTGCTCGCGCTGGCCGACTGTGCGAACCTCGGGGAGGTGACGACGCAGTTTCAGGGGCGTGACTTCGTTCGACAGGAGAGCAAAGACCGTGACGACCACGTCGACGAGGACGGCGAGGCCTGCTACTTCCTCCGGGACGACGGCCTCTGTTCCCTCCACGCCGACCACGACTGGAAGCCCGCGCGGTGTTCGGTGTTCCCGCTCGAAGTGACCGTGGACGAACCCGGAACGCTGACGAGTCGGCGGGGCGGCGACATCCGCGTGTCCGTCCGCGAGTCGGCACACGACCACTGTGACGGCTTGCACGTCTCCGAGCGGCGGGTCGTGGACAACCTCGGCGCGTTCCTCCCGGCGGTGCTGTGGGAGTTGGACGACCCGACGACGCTCGCGGTGTTGTGAGGAGGGGCGTCAGCGCGGACCGGTCCACCCGCAATCCAAACAGTCGTACATCCCTTGGCCGTTGACTGTCGCACCCGAACAGATGGGGCAGTCGAAGCGGCCGTCGGTGTCGATGCTGGGGGATGGCGATGCCGGGTTCGTCGTCGAGACGACGCCACCGTCCGAGCGCAGTTCCGGCGCGCCCGTCTGACCGTCCTCCGGGGCGGTACTGGCGTCGACTTCGACGGTCAGTTCCGAGGGGAGGTCCGGGTGGCAGGCCGGACACACCCAGTGAAGGGTGCGTTTCGTCTCGCTCTCGAACTCGCGGTGCCGCCAGACGTGGGCTACGTCCGAGCCACAGTCGTCACATTCTGTCATGGCTATCAGTACGTGTGTGCGACACCGGTAAATATCTTTCCCTGAATGTCCAGCAATATCGGCTAAGAAGAAATATTGTCCTTATATTCTGCCCAAGGTGGCTGTGATTGTCGCGTTTTGGGGAACTGTGGACTACGTTCGTCAATATAGACGTGCCGCTCCCGGACCGACACGGACGAGCGAGAGAACGTGCCGCAGTCTCAGGGGCCGACGGCGAGCCACGCGACGAACACCGCTAGGCCGCCCAGTGAGGTACTGAGGGCGGCGTGGAGGCGGAGGCGGTCGAGCAGTTCGTGGGCGTCCCCCGAGACGTTCGCTACTTCGCCCACCTCGCCGCCCACCTCACACTCGGGCAGGAAGTCCATGGCGACGTGGAGGAACACGCCGGCGGCGAACCCGAAGACAGCGGCGTTCACCACGGGAACGCTCGGCAGGCTCACCAACGCCGACGGGATGGCGGCCACGCCGACACCGGACGCGGGCAGGAGGATGACGGACGCCGACCTGCCGCTCTGGGTCAGCCGTCGCGCCGCGGCGTAGCCTGCCGGTCCTTTGTGCGAGACGATGGCGAGGCCGAGCAACAGTCCCAACTCCGGCATCGACCCGTAGACGAGGCCGATGATGACGCCCGCCGAGAGCGCGTGCGCCGACAGCTGGACGGCCGTGTCGTCGAACGTGCTCTCGACGTGTGCCATCCGGTGACCGACGATGTGGGACCCGAAGCCCAGCAGGATACCGGCCGCGACGCCGAACCCGCCGACTCGCGGGTCGAACCCGATGGCCTGCGGGACGAGAAAGACGGCCGCACTCGTTATCATCGCCCCGCTCGCGAGTCCGTACCCCCAGACAAGTTGGGCCGCACTCGCGCCCGTGGCCGACCGCGACCCGAGCGGAATCGCGCCCGCCATCGCGACGAACGCCACCCACCCGATGACGAGTACCTTCCACAGCCCCGCCATCACCGCCACGCCCGACAGCACGACCAACGCGACGACGCCGGCGAGACCGGCTGCGGAGGGACGCGTCGCGCCGTTAATAAATACGGATGCCGAATTATTAGACATGTGGCTAGTAACAGTCGGTACGGTATTAATAAAAACTCCGGTCGTCCGTCACCGGGTCGCTCGCTTCCACGTCTTCAGGTCCACGACGCCGCCGTCCACGTCCTCGGCCGGGGCATCGGTGGCGGCCCAGCGGAACAGCGGGGCGACGGACTCGGGGTCACGGCCGCGTCCGCCGGTCAGGTCCGTCGCCACGACGCCGGGGTCGACGACACCGACCGACTGCTCGATGTCGGCGGCGAACCCCCGGGCGACGGCTTCGGCAGCGGCCTTCGAGACGCTGTAGCCGCCGTAGCCCGGTTTCGCCTCGCGGGCCACGGCCCCGGAGGTGACGAGAACGCGCGCGTCGGCCGCGAGATGCGGGACTGCTTCCCGAACCGTGGCGAACACGCCCCTCGCGTTCGTGCGAAGGTGGTCGTCGAACGCGGCGTACGACTCCTCGGGGAGTGGCGTCTCGCCCGCCTCGCCGTGGTACACGCCAGCGTTGGCGACGACGACGCCGATGTCCCCGCCCTCGCGGGCCGCCCGCTCCATCACTCGCTCCACGTCGAACTCGTCGCGCACGTCCGCCCGGATATCGGTGACCGTGCCGTCCTCGGTGCGGATGTCTTCGGCGGCAGTCGCGAGCGTCTCGGCGTCCCGGCCACAGACCACGACGTGCGCGCCGGCCGCCGCGAATCCGGTGGCGACTGCTCTCCCGATACCACTGCTCGCGCCGGTGACGACTGCCGTAACCCCGTCCATCACCACGTTCTACGGCGAGCTGCGTAATCCCGGTTTCGCCGACCCGGGAGAAGGGACCTTTTTACAGACAGAACCCTGTATGATAGTCAATGAGTTCGCTGGACGGGGAGACCATCGACGTCATCGGCGGCGGCTTCGGTGGCCTCTCGACGGCCTGTTACTTGGCCGACGCCGGTGCCGACGTGCGCGTCCTAGAAAAGAACGAGCAACTGGGCGGCCGTGCCAGTCGCCTCGAAGTCGACGGCTTCCGCTTCGACATGGGGCCGTCGTGGTACCTGATGCCCGACGTGTTCGAGCGGTTTTTCGGCCACTTCGGGAAGTCCACCGACGACTACTACGACCTCCAACGACTCGACCCCCACTACCGCATCTTCTTCAAGGACGGCGACCAGTTGGACGTGTCCCCGGACCGCGACGAAGTCCGGGCGTTGTTCGAGTCCTACGAAGACGGAGCCGGCGAGGCGTTCGACGCGTACCTCGAAGAGAGCGAGTCGAACTACGAACTCGCCATGGAGAACTTCGTCTACGAGGACCGCCCCCGACTCCGCGACTGGGTCGACCTCGACGTCATCAAGGCCGCGCCCGTCGGCCTGAAACTCCTCGGGAACATGCAGGGCCACGTCGAGGACTACTTCGACAACCCGAAACTCCAGCAGATAATGCAGTACACGCTGGTGTTCCTCGGCGGCGCGCCCCACAACACCCCCGCGCTCTACAACATGATGAGCCACGTCGACTTCAACCTCGGCGTCTACTACCCAGTGGGGCGGGACGGCCGGGACAGCGGCCTCGGGGCCGTCGTCGACGCCACCGTCGACCTCGGCGAGGAGTTGGGCGTCGAGTACGTCACGGACACGCCCGTCGCCGAGATTACGAAGCGCAAGGAGGGCTTCCTCGTCGCCACCGAGGACGGCGAGGAGTACCACCCCGACTACGTCGTGAGCGACGCCGACTACGCCCACACCGAGCAGGAACTCCTGCCCGAACACGAACGCCAGTACGACGCGGAGTACTGGGAGAGCAAGACCTACGCCCCCTCGGCGTTCCTCATCTACATGGGCGTCGAGGGCGACGTGGACCCGCTCGCCCACCACACGCTGGTCCTCCCGAAGGACTGGGACCCCCACTTCGAGCAGATTTTCGACCGGCCGGCGTGGCCCGACGACCCTGCGTACTACTGCTGTGTCCCCTCCGAGACGGACCCGACGACGGTCCCCGACGGGAACACCGACGACTACAGCAACCTGTTCGTCCTCGTCCCCATCGCCCCGGGACTGGACGACGACGAGGCCACCCGGCAACGCTACCGCGACAAGGTGCTCGACGACATCGCCGAGAACACGGGCGTCGACCTCCGTGACCGCATCGCTGTCGAGGAACGGTTCTCCGTCTCGGAGTTCGCCGACCGGTACAACTCGATTCAGGGGACCGCCCTCGGACTCGCACACACGCTCAAACAGACCGCGCTCCTGCGCCCGAACCGCCGCTCGTCGGCGGTCGACGGCCTCTATTTCACGGGGTCGTTCACGGCGCCCGGTATCGGCGTCCCGATGTGTCTCATCAGCGGCCAGCACACCGCGGACGCCGTCATCGCCGACCGATAAGGATGACCGACACGCCACTCGACATCTCCGGCCGGTTCAACCGGGTGAGCCGGTACCTCCCCTCCGAAGAGACGCGGCTCGGCTACCTGTTCTGGCTCTCCCGCCCCCGATTCTGGCTGTACCTCGGCGGCCCTGTCATCGTCGGCGCGACGTACGCCGCCGGGTCCGTCGGTGAGTTGTTCACGCCGGTTACCGTCGCGCTCCTCGCCTTCTTCACCGTCCCCGCGAACGTCTTCCTCTACGGCATCAACGACGCCTTCGACGCCGACGTGGACGAGGCGAACCCGAAGAAAGACGACAAGGAGGTCCGGTATCGTGACGACATCTGGGTCGTCATGGCCGTCGTGATGAGCGGCGCGCTGGGCGGACTGTACATCTTCCTCGTGCCGCCCGTCGGTGCGCAGGTGCTCGCGCTCTGGTACCTGCTGGCCGTCGAGTACAGCGCGCCGCCGCTCCGGTTCAAGACCAAGCCACTGCTCGACTCTGTCTCGAACGGCCTGTACATCCTGCCCGGCGTCATCGCGTTCACCGCCGTCGCCGGCGAGTTGCCCCCGACGCTCGCAATCGCCGGCGGGTGGCTCTGGACGATGGGGATGCACACGTTCTCGGCCATCCCCGACATCGAACCGGACCGCGAGGCCGGCATCCAGACGACTGCGACCGTCCTCGGGAAACGCCGCACCTACGTCTACTGTGGGCTCTGCTGGGTGGCCGCCGCCGCGGCGTTCGCCACTGTCCACGTCCTGTTAGGCGCGCTCTTGCTCCTCTATCCGGTGCTCGTGTTCGGCATCGCCTTCTCCGACGTGGACGTGGACGACGCCTACTGGTGGTATCCCGCTATCAACACGCTCACCGGGATGGTCCTGACACTGGGCGGTCTCTGGGTCCTCGTGTTCGGCTATGGCGGTTGAGTCAGTCTCCCGCGAGCGCGTCGAGGCCCGTCTCGACCGACTGGTCCGGGAGAACCGCTTCACCATCGCCGTCGTCTTCCCGCTCGCCGGTGCCGTCCTCCTCCTCGCCAGCGCGGAGACGCTCCTCCCCGGCCCCCTGAACTTCAACCCGTACCTCGTGCTGTTCGGGACGTTCGTGATGCGCCTCCCGCTGATTGCGGGCGTCGCACCGCTCGTGGACCGCAAGGCACTCCTCGCGCTGGTCGCCCTCACGCTCTACTCCTACGCCATCGAGTACGTCGGCGTCACGCGCGGGTGGCCCTACGGCTTCTTCGAGTACGGCGTGGACCTCGGCCCAATGCTGCTGGACACCGTGCCGCTGGGACTCCCGATTTTCTTCTTCCCGCTCGTCCTGAACAGCTACCTCCTCTGTACCCTCCTCCTCGGGGAGCGGGCGGCCAACCCGCTGTTGCGCCTACCCGTCGTCATCGCTGCCGTCCTCGCCGTCGACCTCGTGCTGGACCCCGGTGCGGTCGCGCTCGGCTTCTGGGCTTACGACGGCGGCGGCGCGTACTACGCCGTCCCGTGGTCGAACTACGAGGGGTGGGTCCTCTCGGCGACGGTGGCCGTCGTGCTGTTCGATATCGCCTTCGACCGTCTCGCACTCACCGACCGGGTGCGCCGCTGTGAGTTCATGCTCGACGACCTGGTGAGTTTCGTCATCCTCTGGGGTGCCATCAACGCCTACTTCGGCAACTGGGTTCCCGTGGCCGTGGCGAGTCTGTTCTTCCTCGGCCTCGTCAGAATCGACCGGTTCGACTTTCGGGTGTTCGACACCGCGCCGCTGGTCGGGCGGGTACGAAACTCGGAGCGGTGACTAGCGTAGGTAGTCGAACACTTGTTCAAGCACAGGTTTCAGCGACTTCAATAGACCCCCAGACTGTTCGCTGGGCTTGTCCGCTTTCTCTCCCGAGGCATCGCTTGCCGTGTTCCGACACCGAAAACAGTAGTCGTACGAACTTGCTGTCGCTCGTCCGCAGTCTCTGCAGTTGTTTGCACCTCTTGTTAAATTATCTGATAAATTGTCGTCTCTATCTCTCGCTATCTCTCTCTCACCCTTCGCTTGACGCCGCCGCGCTCTACACTGGAAACACCGCTTTCGATTTCGTTTGATGGCTTGCCCACAATCGAGACACTCGTTGTTCGCTCTTGCAGTCAGAATAGCCTCACCGAATAACCTGAAATCCGGCCCGTGCGTCTCTGTCTTGTAGATATGGATACAGTTGTGACTCTCTGGGAGTTGGTGTTCCGAACGATGCCGATCATCACAGTAGTTACACTCTCGTAGAACACCCCGGTCTCCACAATGAGCACAGGTGCCAGCCACACTGACGAGATATTCTTCTTGAAATATAAATTGACGTGTGAACCAGCCGCCGGCTGACGTTCTGACTACTGCGTCGGCACGGACTCGGGCGGTTCCGGCCCCGGTGCGTGTGACGGCGCGTCACCGATGGTCGAGACACGCTCGAAGACGGCCTCGGGGTCCTTGTTCCAGTGCCAGTGCCAGCGCGTCTTCGCGATGAGCCAGAGCTTTCGGGTCGTCGCGAGTCCCGGCGTCTCCGAGAGGACGTCGTAGTCACGGTTGCGGATGAGACGGTGGTGGTCGGCGTACAGCACCGCCGCGAGCAACACGGCGAACTGACAGTCCTCGGGCAGGTACTTGATGCCCTCGACGCCCGCGCGGTACAGGTTCTCGGCGCGGTGCATCTCGTGGACCATCGCCGACCGGAACCCGTCGCTCATCTCGCAGTTCTCGATTTGGGCCTCCGTGACGCCGTACTTCTCCAGCGTCTCCTTCGGGAGGTAGATGCGGTCGCGTTCGACGATGTCCTCGCGCACGTCCCGGAGGAAGTTCGACAACTGGAACGCCTCGCCCAGTGCCCGGGCGTGGGGCCGGGCCACGTCCGGGTCGTCTACGTCCATGATGCCCGTCATCATGTACCCGACGGCCGAGGCCGACCCGCGCATGTAGGTTTCGAGTTCCTCGTAGGTCTCGTACCGGGATTTCTCGATGTCCGTGAGCATCGCGTCCACGAACAGTTCCACGTCGGATTCGGTGATGTCCGACTCCCGGCGGACCTCCGCGAAGGCCTGCAACACCGGGTCGTCAGTCTCCTCGCGGCCGAGGACGGCCTCCCGGATGCGAAGCAACTCCTCGCGTTGCTGGGCGGCCGTGAGGTCGTTGTCTTCGTCGTCGACGACTTCGTCGGCGATGCGGAAGAACGCGTAGAGAACGTACGTTCGCTGCCGGATGCGCTCGGGGAGGAGTCGGGTTGCATAATAGAACGTCTTCCCGGTCCGCCGGTGAATCTCCTTGCTCTCGACGAGTGAGTTGTTGGATACCATTAGGGAGTCTCGAACGTCTTGCAACTCACGGCACGCTCCCGTACCGGGTCTGTCGCTCAACCTGCGCACTCACGTTCGTACAATTCGGTTGCCACGTGTATAAGCGGCACCCCTTACTGGTTGGTGGGTGTGTCGGATGCAAACGTGTAGCCATTCGTACGGTCTACAGCGTTAAAGGCCCACTCCCCGCCCGAACCCCTGCCGGCCACGACAGTGAAGTTCACAAGAACTATTGTGTGCGTCGTAGCCGTTCCACACATGACGCACGACGAACTCCAGACCGCCGCGACACAGGTCGCATCCGCCGGCGACGCCACGGACGGCGAGGCCGCCGACCGTCTCGCGGAACTCGCAGACCAACTCGACGCACTCGCCACCGGTGACGCGGACCCCGACCACGGCCGCCTCGCCCGCATCCAGCGGAGTCTCGCCGACCTGACTGACGAGGCTGGGACCGACGCAACCGCGGCCATCGAGGACGCCGACGACGCCATCAACCAGTTCCGGGAGACGCTCGAAGGCGTCTGACTCCCACCGTCGAGCGACGACCCGACCGCACCACGGGCCGACGAAATATCTGCCCCCGCTTAGTACGCATCGCATCTGTCCCTCAAACGTTAATTATCGTTCCGAACACATCATGGCCATGTCTGATACTGACTATCAAATACAGTTCGAAGCCGAGGAGCGGACGGCCATCGCGGAACGCATCCGGGACGGCATCGGGAGTGAACTCAGCGAGGACGAGGCCGACGAGATGGTCGAAGCCGTCGGCGTCTTGCTCACACGGAAGATACGGTCGGAAGGCGACGCCGACGAGGTGATTCAGGGCGTCGGTGACCGCATCGTCGAGAAGTTGGAGGGTGACACGGCCGACGAACTCGTACAGGATTCGGCCGACATCATCCTCGACGCACTTCCCGGCATCGGCGGGTCGGCGTTTCTCAAGCGTCCGATAAAACGCATCGTCCGCAAACTCATGGGCGACCACTCCGACGAAGTGGTGCAGGGCATCGGTGACAAGATAATCGAGCAACTCATCGAGAACGGCCACGCCGACCAACTGGTCGAGGAGACGATGGAAATCGTCGTCGGAAAGGCAATCGAAGCGGGTTACGCCGAGGACCTCGTCGACGGGACGCTCGACGAGGGACTGGAGAGCATCGTCGAAGAGGGTGGCGTCGAACGCATCGCGGAAGACGTGGAATCGGAGTTCCCGGCCGACTCGGCGGCGTGAGACGGTCCCGAGGACATTGTACCGGACGCGAGTGAAAGAGCGTCCGGCCGTTTTATACTAAATTTTGCGAGGAGTGCGGTCGCGGGCCGCCGCCCGCGACCGGGCGACGTGGCGGCGAAGCCGCCACGCTGTACCCGCAGGGTGGCGAAGCCACCCGAGGACACCCGACGCAGTAAAATTTACTCGTCTAGAATCTTCTCGGCGAGAATCGGCACGAACGTCCCACATCCACCTTTTTCGCCTCGGGTTCGCTCACGCCGCTCGCGAACCGCTCGGCCAAAAAGCTGGAGCAAAAACCGCTTGCGCGGGTTCGTGGGGCTGTTACTCGTCTAGAATCTTCTCGGCGAGAATCGGCACGAACGTCCCGATGTCGGTGACCATCCCGACGGCTTGGGCGGAGCCACGGTCCAGCAGTTGGGTGACGGTGGCGGGGTTGATGTCGACACAGACGACACGCGTCGTCGAGGGCAGGCAGTTGCCGACGGCCACGGAGTGGAGCATCGTCGAGAGCATCAACACCATGTCGGCCTCGTGTGCCTGCTTGCGGATGGCGTTCTGGGCCTCGACGGCATCGGTGATAGTGTCCGGCAGGGGGCCGTCGTCGCGGATGGACCCCGCGAGGACGAACGGCACGTCGTTGTCAACGCACTCGTACATCACGCCGGACTCGATGGTTCCGTCCGCGACGGCCTCGGGGATGGACCCCGAGCGGATGACCTCGCTGATGGTGTAGATGTGGTGTTTGTGGCCCTTCCGGGGGTGGTCGAGACTCTCGGTGTCCATCCCGAGCGACGTGCCGTAGATGTCACGCTCGATGTCGTGGACGGCGAAGCCGTTGCCTGCCGAAATCATGTCGACGTAGCCCTCGCGGACCAACCGGGCGAGGTCCTCCCGCGCGCCCGAGTGGACGAGTGCCGGGCCACAGACGGCCAGCACCTTCCCGCCCTCGGCTTTCGTCTCCTGAATCGCCTCGGCGATGTTGGCGATGGTCGTCTCGGAGGGTCGCTCCGAGGAGACACCGCCCTGCATGAACCCGAACGCCCCCTCGGACCCGCGCGGGCGTTCGGGCGGGTTGACCCGGATACCGGCTTCGCCCGTCACCACGAGGTCGTCGGCCTCGATAGCGTTGAGGACCTTGGTGTACGCCCGTGGACTCTCACCGTCTCGCGGCTCACTCCCTTCGCCGCTCGGCCGTTCCGAGCCACTCCGTGCCTCGCCGTCCTCCACCACCACGGCACAGTCCATCTCGATGTCCTCGACTTCGACCCACTCGCCCCGGTAGCGAATCTCGGTGGGGTGGTTCGTCGTCGAGTAGAACCCCTTCGGGACCACTTGGTCGGCGGGAGCCGGTTCGAGCGTGGCGTCTTTCGGGTCGGCCGGGTTCGCGCCGTTCTGGTGGAGTTCGTGGACGATGGACTGGAGGTCGGCCTCGGTGTCAGCGGTGACGAGCAGGCGGGCGTAGGAGTGTTCGTCCTTGCGGCGGCCGATTCGAAACTCCTCGACCTCGAAGGCACCACCCATGTCCATGATGATGCCGAAACAGGTCTGCATCATCCCCGAGTCGATGATGTGGCCTTCGAGTTCGACTTCGCGCGAGACAGTCATGCTCGGGTGAAGTCGGGTCGGTGATAAGTGGGTTTTGGGTCTCCGGGGACCGGTACCGTCGGTCTGCGGGTGGTCACGCATCCTCGACCCGCCGCTCGACGGCCCAGTCGGTGTCGGCCACCGCGACGAGGCGGTCGTACAGTCGCTCCAGTCCGGCCGGGTCCGTCTCGGGGAGGACGTGCAGGCGAATCCGGCCGTCCCTGACGCTGACGCGGAACACGTCGCCCGTCCGCTCGTCGTGGACCAGATACAGCGGCATCGGCAGGTCGAACCAGTCGCCGTAGGTGTAGCCGTCGCCGTCGAGAACACGCTCCACGAGTACCCGGAGACTGTCGTCCCCTCGTTCCGGGTCGGGGACGAGCGCGAACACCGTCGTCCCGTCGTACTCGACGCCGCCGCCCCGTGGGTAGCGTCGCTCTGGACGAGCAGGGATGGCGAACGGGTCGTCCTCGCCGTCACCGACTGTCATGGCACACACGCTGATACGGCGGCATCCGATTTAAGAACGCGGGCGCGACCGGACCGGTCGGCGGTCCGCCGGCGGCCTACGGGTCCACCGGACAGCCGTTGATTTCCCCGCCGCGCATCCCGTCGGCCAACCAGTAGATGGACAGCACGACCACGAACGAGGCGAGCAGCGGGAGTTCGAGGCCGTCGAGGGGCAGCAACGTCACCAGCCCCGCCGCGCCGAACAGCGAGAGCAGACCGGCTAGCACCGCCGTCCCACAGGCCGCACAGCCCGCACCGAGCGTCCCGAGGACGACGCCGACGACGCTCGTGCTTCCCTCGCGGGCGGACAGGCCGTGTTCGCGCAAGTGGTAGGCGACCATCGCCACGTCCACGCCGATGAGGGCCACGAGCACCACGAGGACGGTGCTGGTCAGGGGGCCGTAGACGCTCCCGACGACGGGGTACAGTTCCAGCAGGACGGTCAGACGCGCATCGAGCGAGAGGGGGCCGCCGACCACGAGGTCGAGCACCGGCCGGAGGTTCTGCGTGGCGACGAACAGCGTCAGGCCGAGCACGCCGGCTACGACGGCGACGGCGGCGTACGCCGGAATCGTGAGGACGAGGCGGGCAGTCCGCCCCATCAGCCGCCAGTCCCGGCCTCGGGTCGGGAGCCGCGGCAGCCGACTCGTCCGAGCCATCACAGCCCCAGTGCCGTCGTGACGAACTCGAAGCCCACGCTCCCGGTGGCCTGCGTCCGGTACTCCCCGTCCCGGAACAGGAACACGGTCGGCGTGCCGTTCACGCCTGCCTCCTCCCCGGCCGCGAGGTCGGTCTCGACGGCGGCGTCGGCGGCACCGTCCTCGACGGCCGCCACCACCGCGTCGGCGTCGACCGCCGTCTCGGCGGCGAGGAACTCCCGGGTTCGCGGGAGGACCGCCTCGCGTCCCTCGCCCTCGAACGTGGCTTGCTCGTCGAAGTAGTGGTCGAGGAGTGCCCAGTGTGCGTCGGCGTCGCGGGCGTAGGTCGCCTCCAGTGCCCTGACGCCGACTTCGCCCCACGGATACACGTTCGGGAAGCCCCGGAACACGAGCGTCGCGTCGCCGGGGTCGACCAGTTCCGAGCGGATGCGCGGGGCCGTCTGCTCCTCGAAGACCCGACAGCGGTGACAGGACGGGTCCTCGAAGGCGACGATGGTCCCCGCCGCCTCGCCGGGTGGCGGGCCGAGGCGCGGTTGACCGTCGAGGCCAGTTGTCGCCGGGTGACTGCCGAGTGTGTTCCCGCTCCCGCTACCGTTACTTCCCCCGTCCCCGTCGCTTTCGCCGCTCTCGTCGGTTGCGGGGGCACTATCGTCGCTCCCCTGTCCGCCGCCGAGACAACCGGCCGCCCCCACAGTCGTCGCGCCCGCGACGGCCCCGAGGAATCGTCGCCGTGTCCGTGTCATACGACGAGAAAGGGGTAGTGCCGTTTTAGGCCTCCGCCCGTTGTGCGCGGACACCGCTCACTCGGCGTGTTCGCCCGACTCGGCGGCCGCCGCCGACTCCGTGTCCTGCGGGTCACAGCGTTCCAGTTCCAAGCGGACCGCGCTCCCCCCGTCCTCGGGTTCCTCGAAGATGATTTCCCCGCCCGAGTCCCGCGTTATCCACGCGACCAGCCACAGGCCGAGGCCGCTCGCGTGGTCGAGCGGCGTCTCGCTGCCCTGTCTGACGACTCTGCGTTCTTTCTCCGGGATGCCGGGACCGTTGTCGGCGACGGTCACGGCCACCGTGTCGGCGTCCATCTCGACAGCCACGTCGATTTCGGGGTCGTCGGTGTGCTGGATGGAGTTCTCGACGAGGTTCTCGACGGCGCGGTCGATGAGTTCGGTCGCACGGACCCACGCCGAATCGGGGAGGTCGGCGGTGATGGTCACGTCGGGGTGTTGCTCGCGGAACGTCTCCATCTGCTCGGTGAGCAACCCAGCGAGGTCGACCGACTTGCGCGCGCCCGTCTGGTCCCCGAGTATCTGCTCTATCTCGCGGGCCTTCTCGCTCAGGCTGTTTATCTTCTCGGCACGGTTGCGTATCATCCCGAGTTTCGATATCACGTCGGCGTCGTCGACGTCGCGTTCGATGAGGTCGGCGTTGGCGAGGATGACGTGCATACTGTTGCGCAGGTCGTGTCGCAGAGCGCGGTTGAGGACGGTCAGACGACGCTCGCGGCGGATGCGGTCGCTGATGTCCCGAAGCACGCCGACCGACCCGCGGAACTCGCCGTTCTCGTCGGTCAGCAGACCGACGTGGTTCTCTATCGGTATCACGTCGCCGTCGGTCGTGTAGAGGTCCATCTCGTAGATGCCTTGGTCGCGGTCGTCGTTCGCGAGCAGGTCTTGTACGACCTCTTGGCCACGGGACACGTCGGCTTCGTCCATCACGACCGAGACGTGGTCGCCGATGGCGTCCGCCCGGTCGAGGCCGGTCACCGTCTCAGTGGCTTCGTTGATGGCGACGAACTCTCCGTCCTCGTTGCTCGCGTACACCGGGTCGGGGACGGCGTTGAGCATCGTCTCGTACAGTTCCAGTTCGCGCTCGCGCTCCTTGCGGGCGGAGATGTCACGGAGGATGGCGAGTTCGCCGGTGCCGCCCTGATACCTCACACGGGTCGTACTCACTTCGACTGGCACTCGCTCCCCGTCCAGCGAGCGGAGTTCCGCCTCGAACCGCGCGTTCGCGCCGGGGGTCGTGCTCATGTGCCCCTCGACGACGAACTCGCGGTACTCCGGGGCGAGGAAGTCGGCGTACGAGGTCCCCTCTATCTCCTCGCGGCACCCGTCGAGCATCCGCGCCAGTTCCTCGTTGGCGAACTGCACTTCCTCGTCCTGCGTGATGACGATGCCGTCGTTCGCCTCGGTGACGACCGTCGAGTAGAGTTGCTCTTTCTCCTTGCGGTCGGACACGTCCCGGACGATGCCTGCCGTGCCGCAGAACTCGCCGTTCTCGTCGGTCAACAGCGTGAGGTGTGTCTCACACGGGATTCGCTCGTCGTCTTTGGTCAGGATGTCCATCTCGTAGGTCGTGTGGGACTGCTCCTCGGCGGTGAGGAGGTCGGCGATGGCCTCTTGGGTCCGCTCGATGCCGTCCTCGGGGACGCTCTGGGCGGCACTGCTCCCGAGGAGGGCGTCGCCCTCGTAGCCCGTCATCGACTCGTGAGCCTCGTTGACGAAGGTGAAGTTCCCGTCCTCGTCGAGGACGAACACGAGGTCGTCGACGGCCTCCACGATGGTCTCGTAGCGGCGTAACTCCCGTTCGCGCTTCTTGCGGTCGGACACGTCCCGGAGGGTGACGACGATGCCGTCTATCACCGTGTGGTCGACGAAACTCCGCGCCCGCGCGGCGACCCAGCGGTACTCGCCCGTGGCGTCCTCGACGCGGAACTCGACGCTGACGCTCTCGTCCGGCGACTCGACGGCCCGGTCGAGAGCCGCCGTAACGCGGTCACGGTCGTCGGGGTGGATGTACGACAACGCGTCCCTCCCCGGGAGCCTCGCGGGGTCGTATCCGAGCGACGCTTCGATGGTCGGGTCGGCGTACTCGATGCCGCTCTCGCGGTCGACGACGACGACGACGTCGGTCGTCTGTTCGACCAGTCGGCGGTACCGCTGGCTGTCGGTGGCGACCCGCTCGGTGGACTCGCCGACGACTGCAGCCAAATCCTCCGGTCCGTCGAGCGTGTCGGTCGGCACGTACCGCGTGCCCGCACGCTCGGCGGCCAGTCGCGCCAACTCCGGGTCCCCCGCTCCGGCCGGGACGAGAACCACGGCCGTCTCCGGTCGTAACTCCGTCACGGCCTCGACCACGTCGGTCCCGTCCCCGTCCGGCAGTGCGTGCTCACTCACGACGACGTCCACGCCGTCCAGTTGCTCCCGGACGCCGTCCACGGTGTCGACCTGCTCGACCCGCCATTCGGTCCCCCGGACCGAATCCATCACGTCGGGGTGCCCCGACCCCACGTACAGCACCGCCCGACCAACACTCATCTGATTGCTCCTACCTTTCCGGTAGGGATACAAAAACTTGTGGCAGAAAACGTCGCTCGTCTGTCGTCTGTGCGGCGTTTTCGACCGGCTGTCGAATACTATTAACTCAAATACACTATCTACTGAACAGTTCTTCGTGTCGGTGGGCGAGGTCGGTGTACCCGCCGGAACTGTAGGCCTCGAAGACGGCGTCCGGGTCGATGCTCGTCTCCGCGAGTGGCGTGACCGTCGCGGGCATGCCGCGAACGAACGACTCCGCTGGCACCTCGTAGCCCGCCGGCACGACCGTCCCCGTAGCGACGATGCTGCCCTCGCCGATGTGTGAGTCCGTCACCGTCGAGTTGAACCCGACCAGTGCCCCGTCCGCAACGGTGGTGTCGTTCAGTACCGCACCGTGACCGACCATCACCCGCTTACCCACCGTCGCGGCGTGGAGGACGGCGTTGTCACCGACGTGTGATTCGGGGCCGACACGGACGGACCCCACGTCACCGCGCAGGACCACGCCCGGCCAGACGCTGGCGTCGGCTTCGACAGTTACGTCCCCGACTACCGTCGATTCACGGCTGACGCGAGCAGTCTCGTGGACATCCGGGCTCGTTCCCTCGAAGGCAAACGCTCGACTGTCCATACGTGGTATTCGGTAGCACGAACTATAACGGTTGACCCACGACACGCCGCTCGGCACAGACCGGGAGAAGTAAACCGGCGGCGTGGGAACGCCTGCCCGATGAAACTCGCACGCGCGGAGACGGCGGACGGCATCGTCGAAGGGGAGTACGTCGACGGGACCATCGAGACGGACGACGGAACCTACGACCTCGGCGACGAGGCGACCCTACTCGCACCGTGTGACCCCGACGCACTCTTTTGCGTGGGGCGGAACTTCGGCGAGAAGGTCGACCAGATGGACTACGACATCCCCGACGTGCCGGACTGGTTCATCAAGCCGCCCCACAGCCTCCACCCGCCCGAACAGCCGATTCCGTACCCCGACTGGACCGCCGAGTTGACCTACGCCGGGGAACTCGCCGCGGTCGTCGACGAGCGGTGTCACGACATCACCGAGGACGAGGTCGACGACGTGCTCCGTGGGTACACGATTCTCAACGACATGGACGCACTCGACCAGGAACGCCGGACGGCCCGGAAGGCGTTCGACGGGTCCGGGCCGCTCGGGCCGTGGATAGAGACGGACTACGAACCGGTCGGCAAGGAGATGGAGACCCACATCAACGGCGAGCGTCGCCAGCACGACAACACCGAGAACATGTTCAACAAGCCCCGCGAAACCGTCGCGTTCCTCTCCGAGCGGTACACGTTCCGCCCCGGCGACGTTATCTCGTTCGGGAGTCCGGCCAACCCCGGACTGGTCGAACCCGGCGACGACATCGAAATCCGCTACGAGGGCATCGGGACGCTCCGGAACACCGTCGGGGAGTGACCGGGAGACAGGGCGACTCGTCCCCGACCACGGGGAATACGGGTTGAAACGGTTGTAAACTGGACAGCCGTACCAGTACTTTTTATACGGAAGTCACCGTGAATCGGTAACATGGTCGACAAAGAAGACCTGCGACAGCAGCTCATCGACGGCTTCGAAGGTGCAGACTTCCCAGTGTCCAGTCCGATGGACCTCGTGCCCGCGCTCCCGAACGGTCCGGCCACGACGTTCGAGTCCGGCGACGTGAGCTTCACGGCAATGGAACTGAACCAGAAGGGCGGCGGCGGGGACTTCCCCTACGACGAAGTCGAGAACCTCGTCGACGACATCATGGAAGGCCTCGAAGAAGAAGACTACATTTAAACGACCGACCACACCCCTTTCTTTCGACGCTGTCCGGGTAGCCGCGGGTGTCGGCAGAAGCCGTAAGCGTCCCCGGCCCCTATGCCGGACTATGTCACAGGACACGCAGCGAGACATCCCCGACACCGACGCGGAGTGGCGTGACGTCCTCACCGACGAGGAGTACCGCATCCTCCGGGAAGCCGGTACGGAACCAAAGTTCAGCGGCGAGTACGTCGACAAGAAAGACGACGGCACCTACGTCTGTGCCGGGTGCGGGACGGAGCTGTTCGACTCGGACACGAAGTTCGGGTCCGGCACCGGGTGGCCGAGTTTCTACGACGCCGCCGGGGACAACGTCGAGACACGCGTCGACACGAGCCACGGAATGCGCCGAACGGAAGTCGTCTGTGCGACCTGTGAGGGACACCTCGGGCACGTCTTCGACGACGGGCCGGACCCGACCGGCAAACGCTACTGCATCAACTCGGCCGCACTCGACTTCGACCCCGCGGAGTAACGGTTCTCAGTCCAGCGAGACGGTCAGCACCGGCACGTCCGCGGTGGACGCGACAGCACGGCTGACGCTCCCCAGCACCGTCTCCTGTGCGTCGTCGCCGTGTGTCCCCATCGTCACGAGGTCGATTCCCTCCGCTTCGGCGGTGGCGACGATTTCCTCGGACGGGTTGCCGCGCCGAATCTCGCCGGTCACGTCGATGCCGTCGTCGGTGAACCGTCGCTCGGCCTCCGCGAGTGCGGCCTCGCCCTTGGACTGGAACTCTTCGAGTACGTCGTCCTGCATGTCGTCTGCCAGCGTCAGGAACGCCCGGTCGTCGACGACGTAGAGGACGTGAACGGTCGCGTCTCGGCGTCGCGCGATGTCTGCGGTGTGTGGGAACACCGCGTCGAGCGAGTCCGTACCGTCGATAGGGACGAGTATATCGTCGTACATCTACCGGCGGTTCGTGCGGCCCTCCCTTGACGGTTTAGTTTCGCGCCGAGCGGTTCCGCCCCCGTCAGGGATGGGGTGCGGCCTTCTGGAGCGCGCTCTCGGCGATGTTGCCGCCGTAGTCGGCGGTCCGGGAGAGGGAGTCGACGACCAAGCCCAGTACCTGTGCCGTCTGTGAGTCGAGTTCGCGGATGAGGTCGTCGACCACCCGGGTCTGGTCGTCGATGCCCGCTATCTGCTCGCGGGCGGCGTTGGCGAGTTCCGTCGCCTTCGCCGAGTCGTCTTCGAGGAGCGCGTCCATCGCCTGCTCGGGGACCGCGATGGCCTCGTCGTGGAGCGTCTCCAGTTCGGCACCCACCTCGTCGGGAACGTCCCCGATTTCGAGCGTCAGGTTCGCTATCTTGGTCGCGTGGTCGGCGACCCGCTCCAGTTGCCGGGCACTGGACTGGTAGTCGAAACACGTCTCGCGGGGGAGCCCGATTTGCGAGGCGGCCGTCGGGTCGCGGAGAACCGACCGGAACACGCGTGAAATCATGTACCAGAGGCGGTCAACGTCGTCGTCGCGTTCGATAACGTCGTGGGCGAGGTTGTCGTCGCCGTCGATGAGTGCCGTCACGGCATCCGAGAGCATCGTCAGCGACACCAACCGCATCCGCGTGATGGCGTTGTGTACCGACAGTTCCGAGGAGTCGAGCAGGTCCTGCAGGACCACCCGGTCGCTCGTCTCCTCGATGACTTCCAACCCGACGAGGCCCTGCGTGGCCTGTCGGATGGTTCGCCGTTGCGGGGCCTCGATGCGCGGCGTTTCGAGCGTGATGATGTCGAACCCGCTGACGTACATCGTCATCACTGCGCGCGTCAGTTCGTCGCCGGCCAACCCGGTCACGTCGAGAGTCCCTTCCGTCCGCTCCTCCTCGCGCTTGGGGGTCAGCAACAACGAATCCCCCTCCGCGTGGAACTCGACGATGCTCCCGGCACTCACGTCGTTTGCCTTCGCCCAGTCTTTGGGCAGCGACACGGTGTACGTGGACCCGCCCGTGACCTGAACTTTGCGCGTCTCCATACCACATCTCGACGGAGAGGTACAATAAATCCTGCTAAATATATGTATACTCTAACGCAGTACATAATTCTAACACTCGTTTCTGGATGTGTGGTATCGGATGACGAAATCCGGGACTGACGGCGAGGAAGTCCGATGCTCGACGCTACTACGGAGATAGATTCCGTCTGATATCCGCACCGGAAGTCCCGACAATCCGTGGAAGTGACGGGTATCGGCTGTTCGACGGGTCGGCCGCTCGATATCCCTATCAAGAACTATATAGAATACATACAAATGGGTATTCGTAATAGAAGGGTATTTATCCGTATGCCGGCCGGTTTCTGATGATGCCACGCAAAGCAGACCGTATCTCGCGGCGGAAGTTTGTTGCAGGTGTTGGGGCGACTGGTGCACTCGCATTGGCGGGCTGTTCCGAACAGTCAAACGGTGGCGGCGACGGAAGTGGCGATGGTGGCGGTGACGGTGGGTCCGACCAGCTTTCGGGTGCCATCAGCATCACCGGGAGCAGTACGGTCTTCCCGCTCGCCACGGCCGTGGCCGAGCAGTTCCAGGAGGACCACCCCGAGGTCAACATCGACATCCAGTCGACCGGTTCGGGCGGTGGGTTCGAGAACTTCTTCTGCCCGGGCGACTCGGACATCAACAACGCGTCTCGCGCCATCAAGGACAGCGAGGTGTCGAACTGTCAGGACAACGGCGTCGAGCCCCACGAAATCAAGGTCGCGACCGACGCCCTGACTGTCGTCATCAACAACGAGAACGACTGGGCGACGGAGATGACCGTCGACCAACTGGCCCAGATTTGGGGTCCAGACGCCGGCGAAGACCAGATGTGGTCCGACATCAACTCCGACTGGCCCGACGAGACAATCGCGCGGTTCGGTGCCGCCGAGACGTCCGGGACCTTCGACTACTTCACCGAGGTCATCAACGGTGAAGAGGGTGCCCACACGCAGGCGTACGAACCGACCGAGAACGACCGCACCATCGTGCAGGGTGTGCAGGGCAACCCGCACGCTATCGGCTACTTCGGCTTCTCGTACTACTTCAACAACCCGGACGCGGTCACTGCTGTCGCCGTCGACGACGGCGACGGGCCGGTCGAGCCGTCGCTCGAAACCGCGTCCAGCGGCGAGTACACCCCGCTCGCCCGGCCGCTGTTCACGTATCCCAACGTGAACCAGCTCTCGGAAGAGCACATCGCGGAGTTCTGCCGGTACTTCGTCGAGCAATCCGCCAGCGAGGAGGTCGTCGCGAATCAGGTCGGCTACGTGCCCAACACTCAAGAGCGGGCCGACACCGAACTCGAAGAACTCAACGCGGCCATCGAGAACGCGAACTAGTAAGAGAAAAGTCCCCCCCGGTTTTCGTGTACACACACCCACGACTTTCCTAAGAAATGAGCAACGAACCAGAAACCGTCGACCTCAGCGGTGACCGCGGCTTCCAAGACCTCCGTGAATCGATTTACGGAGTCGCCTTTCTGGCGTGTGCGACCGTCTCCGTGCTGACGACGGTCGGTATCATCGCATCGCTGCTGTTTCCGGCGATAACCTTCCTCGGCGAGGTGCCCGTTCAGGAGTTCCTCCTCGGGACACGGTTCACGCCGGGAATCGAACCGGTGGCGTTCGGCGTCCTGCCGCTCGTGTTCGGGACCTTGTTGATAACGCTCGGCGCGGCACTGGTCTCGCTCCCAGTCGGTCTCCTCACTGCTATCTACTTGAGTGAGTACGCGAGCAGTCGGCGCCGAGCGGTCCTGAAACCGCTGCTCGAAGTACTGGCCGGCGTTCCGACAGTCGTGTACGGGTACTTCGCACTCGTGTACGTGACCCCGATTCTCGACGCGATTCCCGGTATCGAACTCGGGACGTTCAACGCGCTGTCGGCGTCGCTGGTCATGGGTATCATGATAATCCCGATGGTCTCGTCCATCAGCGAGGACAGCATGAGTGCCGTGCCCGACTCGCTCCGGAACGGGGCCTACGGCCTCGGCGCGACGAAGTACGAGGTGTCGACGAGTGTCGTCGTCCCGGCGTCGTTGTCGGGCATCGCCGCGTCGTTCATCCTCGCGCTGTCCCGTGCCATCGGCGAAACGATGATCGTCGTCGTGGCGGCCGGGACTCGCTCTCGCTTCCCGGACACCGTCCCCGACTTGCTCAATAGCTTCTTCCAGTCCACGCAGACGATGACGTCGGCGATGGTCCAACTCGGCCAGTCCGACCTCGCCGGTGGCACGACTGGCTACCGGGCACTGTTCGCTATCGGCCTGACACTGTTCGTCATGACGCTCGTGCTCAACCTCGTCAGCGACTACATCGCACAACGGTTCCAGGAGGACTACTGAGATGGCAACTGACACCGAATCCGGAACTGCGACGGCCGGCGAATTCGAGCGCGTGAGCCGCCTCAGAGGGCGCGTGTTCCGCTATCTCACGCTCGCCGCGTCGCTGTTCGGCATCGTCGCCCTCGGGGTGTTGCTCGCGTACGTCTTCTGGGACGCTTTCGGCCTCGGTGAGGCCGACGCGGCTTGGTACGGGCTGTTCGCGCTGTTCATCGTCGCCCCGACGGCTGGGTTCATCGCGTACACGCGGCGGAACTCGCTGGCAGGGACCGTCGCGCTCGAACTGACTTCGACCGCGCTGGCCGGGACTCTCGGCGGATTCGCGCTCGTCGCGCTCCTCGAAGTCATCGCCGGCGACGAGACATGGTTCGCGTACTTCCTCACCGTCATCGTCCCGCTCGGCGGACTGTACCTCTACAACCGACGCAACACGTCGGCCAACTGGGTCGGGCTTGGCTACCTCGCCGTCGTCGTCGCCGGTCCAGTCGTCGGGACGCTCGCACTCGGCCCGCTGACATCGGCGGCCGCCCTGCTCGGTGGCCCGTTCGTCTACCTCTTCTCGCTCCTCGTCCCGGCGGCACTGGCGACACGCTACTTCGTCGGTGACGCCCTCGAAATCGGGAACGGGAACTACGCGGCCGGTGCGGTGCTGGCGTTTGCAGTGTTGGCCGTCCCGCTGGTCGACACCATCCCGGCACTCACGCGGTCCATCTGGCTCATCTTCGTGGCGGCACTGTTCGTCCCGTTCGGCATCGTCGCGGCGAAGAACATCATCGAGCGTGACCGACGAGTCGGGTTCGTCGGCCCGGTTCTGTTCGTCGTCGGCATCGCCCTGCTCTGGGCCGTCCCGGACGTGCTGGGCGTCACCGGCCCGGCACCGTGGTTCGACTGGCAGTTCGTCACCAGCGACCACTCACAGACAGCCGAACAGGCCGGGCTGTACCCCGCCATCATCGGGTCGGTGTTCATCATCGTTCTGGTGGCCATCATCACGCTGTTGGTCGCCATCGGTGCGGCCCTGTTCCTCGAAGAGTACGCGCCGTCGAGCGGCGTCGGCGGGAAGATTGCCCGGTTCATCCGCATCAACATCTCGAACCTCGCCGGCGTCCCGTCGGTCGTCTACGGCCTGTTGGGCCTCGCGCTGTTCGCGAGACTGGTCGGGACCGGCGTCGGGACCGTCCTCACGGCGGCGCTCACGCTGTCGCTGCTCATCCTCCCCATCGTCATCATCTCGGCACGGGAGGCAATCAGCGCGGTTCCGGACTCGCTGCGACAGGCTTCCTACGGCATGGGAGCGACGCGCTGGCAGACGATTCGGAACGTCGTCCTCCCGCGGGCACTTCCCGGAACGCTGACCGGGACGATACTCGCGCTCGGTCGCGCCATCGGGGAGACGGCCCCGCTCATCATGATCGGGACCGCGACCACGGCGTTCAACGCACCCGCAGGCCTGTTCAGTCGGACGTCGGCGATGCCGATGCAGGTGTACGCGTGGTCGGGCTACCCGAGTCAGGCGTTCCAGCAGGGCGTCGTCGCGGCGGGCGTGGTGACGCTGCTCATCGTCCTCTTGACGATGAACTCCATCGCCATCCTACTCAGAAACAAGTTCGAACAGGAGGACTTCTGATGTCACAAGACAAGACCAGCACCTCGACCGGCGCACAGGGCGACTCAGACCAACTCATCTCGACGGACCCGGGCGGTGGCGGACTCTCCGAACGGGACTCCCGAGAGACACAGGCGGCGGCACACACCGTCATCGAATCACGCAACCTCGACGTGTACTACGGCGACACGCAGGCGCTCGACGACGTGTCGATACAGATTCCGGCGAACAAGGTCACCGCTCTCATCGGTCCCTCCGGCTGTGGGAAATCCACGTTCCTCCGGTGTGTCAACCGGATGAACGACCTCATCGACATCGCCCGCGTCGACGGCGAGTTGTACTTCGAGGGCCACGATGTCTACGCCGACGACGTGGACCCGGTCGCGCTCCGGCGGCGCATCGGGATGGTGTTCCAGCATCCCAACCCCTTCCCGAAGAGCATCTACGACAACGTAGCCTACGGCCTGCGAATCCAGAACGACACGGAGAACCTCGACGAGCGCGTCGAGACGGCACTCAAGCGCGCGGCACTCTGGGACGAAGTCAAAGACCGCCTCGACGAGTCGGCGACCGGCCTCTCGGGCGGACAACAACAGCGACTCTGCATCGCCCGTGCCATCGCCGTCGACCCGCAAGTCGTCCTGATGGACGAACCGGCGTCCGCGCTCGACCCCATCGCCACCTCGAAAATCGAGGACCTCATCGACGAACTCGCGGACGAGTACACCGTCGCCATCGTCACCCACAATATGCAGCAGGCGGCCCGCATCTCCGACAAGACGGCCGTCTTCCTCACCGGTGGTGAACTCGTCGAGTTCGACGACACGGACAAGATATTCGAGAACCCAGAACACGAACGCGTCGAGGACTACATCACCGGCAAGTTCGGATAGATGCCCCGCGAGGAGTTCCGCCAGGCACTGGACGCACTCCGCGACGAAGTCGTCCACATGGCGAACGTCGTCTCGACACGCCTCCGAAAGGTCGTGACCGCACTCGAAACCGAGGACCGACGGCTAGCCGCTCGCATCGCCGACTCCGACGACGACATCAACGAACTCTACTTAGACTTGGAACGGGACTGTATCGACCTCTTCGCCCTCCAGCAACCGGTCGCAGGTGACCTCCGCTTTATCGCCGCCTCGTTTAAAATCATCACCGACCTCGAACGGGTCGCCGACCTCGCGGCGAACCTCGCCGGGTACATCGTCGACGCCGAGTTCGCGGAGTTCGACTCCATCGGCCTGCAAGACCTCGTTTCGACCACCGTCGGGATGTTGGACGACGCGACGGCCGCCTACGCCGACGGCGACACGGCGATGTGCTACGACGTCGCCGACCGCGACGACGACCTCGACGGCCGCTGTGAGCGGACTGTACAACGGGTCGTCCGTGACCTCGCGGACAGCCGTCCCGACCCCGAGACGCTCGAATCCCGCCTCGAAACGGTCACCGACGTTCTCCTGACGGTCAGGGACACGGAACGCATCGGCGACCACGCGGTCAACATCGCCGCGCGCACGCTGTACATGGTCGAGAACGACGACGCCCTCATCTACTGACTACCCGGAACACGTGGCCGCCCCGTCCTCCGACTGCCTACGCTGTGTCCTTGTTCGGCTATAGAGACGACAATAGACGCATCAAAAACGGTTTCACCGCTGAACCAGTCGTGTCAGCCATGCCACGAGAGGACTACCAACAACAACTCGAATCTCTGCAGGACGACGTCCTCTACATGAGCGAAGTCGTTCTCGAACGGTTCCGCATGGGACTGGACGCCCTCGAAGCGAAAGACGAGGACCTCGCTTGGGAGGTCATCGAAGGCGACCACGAGATAAACGAACTCTACCTAGACCTCGAACGGGACTGTATCGACCTCTTCGCCCTCCAGCAACCGGTCGCGGGTGACCTCCGCTTTATCGCCGCCTCGTTCAAGGTCATCACCGACCTCGAACGCATCGCTGACCTCGCGACCAACCTCGGGGAGTACACGCTCGACGCCACCCGTGACCTCTACCCCGACGTGGACATCCGCGCCATCGGCGAGGAGACGCTCGACATGGTCGAGGACGCGATGGCGGCCTACGCGGAGCAGGACCCGGAGGCGTGTTTCGCCATCGCCGACCGCGACGACGACATCGACGCCCGGTGTGAGGACGCCTCGAACGTCGTCGTCCGCGACCTCATCGAGACGGAGTTCGGCGACCCGGACGACGACAGCAACCTCACGCCCGAGAGCAGTCGGGCGGACCCCGGCGACGTCGACGACATCGAGGCACTGATGAACGAGGTGTCCCGCCTCCTGCTGACGATTCGTGACCTCGAACGCGTCGGCGACCACGCGGTCAACATCGCCGCGCGCACGCTGTACATGGTCGAGAACGACGACGCCCTCATCTACTAAATTTCACTGCGTCGGGTTCGCGCTCCGCGCGAACCACTCCTTGCAAAATTTAGTATAAAACTCCCTGCTGGCTCGGCCACCGGCCTCGCCAGCAGTGAACCGCGCGCCGCCGGCGCGCGGATGGTGGACCACACCGCTCAGCACCGTCCGCCGCACCCCTAACCGCCTCCGCATCGCCGCCCGCCGAACTGTTTTGTCCGGCCAGCGACAACCACCGGCGATGCCGACCGACCGCCGGGCCTACCTGTTCGCGCTCGCGCCGACGCTCGTGGTGGTCGCTGTCGGGCCGGTGCTGGCGTTGCTCGACCCGTTCGCGGTCTCGGCCGTCGGCCCGCTCCGGGTCGTCGGCGTCCCGTTCGTCCTCGCCGGCCTCGGACTAGTCGGCTGGGCCGTCCACACGTTCGCGCGGGCGGGTGTCCCGCCCGCACCGGCGACCGAGCCCGAGTCCCTCGTGACCGCGGGCGCGCTCGCGCACACCCGGAACCCGCTCTATCTCGGTACCGTCGTCGCGGCCGGCGGCGTCGCCGTCCTGCTCGCGTCGCCGGTCACCGCCGCGTACGCGGGGCTGCTGTGGCTGGCCTACCACCTGCTGGCGCTCTACGAGGAGGAACCGGCGTTGCGGGCCGCGTTCGGCGACGCCCACGCGGACTACTGCGAGTCGACGCCACGCTGGCTGTAGTCAGCGCGGGTCTTCGACGCTCGCCAGTCCGTCGCCGACGATTCTGAAGCCCGCGCTGTCGCCCGCTGGCTTGGACTGGTGTTTTTCCAGGGTAATCCGGCGGTTGCCGCCCCGGAACCGCTCGATGCGGCAGACGACGCCCGACCAGTGGGTGAGGGTGTGGCCCCCGAGCGGTCGGGCGCGGTCGCTGTCCGGGTCGGTGAACACTTGGTTCGTGACCACCACCGCGAGGTCGTGTTTACGTGCCAACGAGAGCAGGTGTGTCACCTGCTGTGCGACGGTCCGGAGGGCGTCACCGGCCTCCTCGTCCTCCGCGCGGCGGATGCGGTAAAAGCCCGTCGCGCTGTCGAGGACGATTAGCTCGACCTGTTCGGCGAACTCGGCGGCGTCCCTGACGGCCTCGCCCTGTTCGTCGAAGTCGTGCACGTCCGAGACGATGATGTGGGAGGCCAGTTCCGACACGTCGTCGGTGTGTCCGCCGGCCAGTTGTTCGAGTCGGTCCACCGAGAGGCCCTCGGTGTCGATGAACAGCGCGTTGTCGCCCGCGGCGGCCGTCGCGACGGCACCGCTCAGCGCGAGGTTCGTCTTCCCCGCGGCGGGCGGGCCGTACAACTGCGTGACGACGCCGCGCTCGAACCCGCCGCCGAGCAACTCGTCGACGGCCGAACAGCCGGTCGGAATCGGCTCGCTCACACGCCGCTGTAGGTCGCCATCCGGCAAAAGGGCTCCCACTCAGAGGTGTCTATCGAGTGCCGCCCGCACCGCGTCGACGTCCTCGATGTCCGCGAGTGCGCACCGTATCGCGGGCCACACGCCCTTCCGGTGGATGACGATGGCACCGTCGGTCACCTCGTAGCCCGCCAGTTCGTCCCATCGGTACGTCCGGGTCCGGAGTCGCCCCTCGCGTTCGAGGCCCGTCCCCGTCGTGCGGTAGGTCCGCTGGTTCGTGACCAGTGAGGCGAGTACGAGCCACGCGCCCCCCACGACGACGAGGTTCGGGAGCCACGTCGCCGCGACGACGAACGGGCCGAGCGTCCCCACGAGGGTAACTGCGAGTGCCGGAAGCCCCGTGAGAAACAGGATTCGCCGTCGCCGCTCCGCCGTCCAGCCAGCGACCCACTCGGCGTCCATATCCGAGCCATCGTCCGCTCGTGCAAAGCGGTTGTGCAATCGCCCGTGCAATCACTGAAGTCGGTCCGCCGCCAAGGCCGACCCGTGATAGTCGTCGCGACGGCGGACTTCGAGGTGTATCACGGCGTGGTCAACGAGCTACGGGACCGCGGCGTGCCCTTCACCACCGTCGAACCCGGCGACCCCCTCCCCGAGCGGACCACCGTCGTCGTCACCGGCCCCGACGCCGCCCCGGACGCGGACGTGCCGGCGGTGGAAGCCGACCCCGCCGACCCGCGCCGCGCCGTCGAGGACGTACTCACCCTCCTCCGTGGCGGCGACGGGCGGACCGTCGTCGGCATCGACCCCGGCGAGCGGCCGGGCGTGGCCGTCCTCTCTGGGGACGCCGTGGTCGCCGCGTTCCACGTCCCCGCCGCCGACGCCGCCGAAGTCGTCTGCGAGGAGGTCGACGACGCGCCGAACCCGTTGGTTCGTATCGGCGACGGCGCGCGGATGGTCGGCGCGCGCATCATCGACGACTTGCCGGACGTGCCCGTCGAGTTGGTCGACGAAACCGGGACGACGCCGTACCTCGGCACCGGCGCGCGCGGCATGGGCGACGTGCTGGCGGCAGTCAACATCGCCCGCATCGAGGGGGAGGAAGTCGAATCACGCGACATCGAACCGACGGCCGGCGAGATTCGGACGATACAGGACCGCTCGCGCGAGCAGTCGGCAGAGAACCGCGCCATCGACGAGTCGCTGGCCCGCCGGGTCGCAGTCGGCGAGTTGACCGTCGAGGAGGCACTGGCCGAACACCGCGGGGACGAATGACCGTCAGTCGAGGGCGTCCCGGGCCGTCGCCTCCGCCCGGCGCGTGACCTCCCGGACGGGGAGGCCGAGGGCGTCGGCCGCGGTCAGCGCGTCGTCGTACTCGGCACTCACGTCGTAGACCGTTCCCGCCTCGTCGCTGGCGACTTTCACCGTCACGTCGCGGTCCGTCTCACCCTCGGTGACCGTCACGGTCCGGTACTCGCGCGACGCGACCCACCGGTGGCCCGCGCCGTGTTCCCGGATGCCGAGCGTTCCCGTCTCCTCGGCCAGTCTGCGTGCGACTCGCTGTGCGTCCGCGGGCTTGGTGATGACCTTCACGAGGTGGCCGGGCCGGGACTTCTTCATCGTCAGCGGGACGATAGACACGTCGCGCGCGCCAGCCTCTGCCAGCGTCTCCTGGAGGCCGCCCAGCACCTCCGGGGGCGCGTCGTCGAGGTTCGTCTCCAGCACTGTGATGTCGTCGCGCTGGAGGCCGCCGCTCCCGTCGCCGACGATGGCGCGGAGGACGTTCGGGCGGTCGGGCAGGTCGTAACCGCCCGCGCCGTACCCTGACGCGGCGACCCGGAGTTCGGGAAGGTCGGGGACGCCCACCGCGACGTGGGCGAGAATCGCCGCGCCCGTCGGCGTCAGGAGTTCGCGCTCGACCGGCCCACCGCGGAGCGACCAGTCGGCCCGTTCGGCGAGTTCGACGACCGCCGGGGTCGGAACGGAGTAGGTCCCGTGGCTCATCCCGACGTCGCCGCCGCCAGTCGAGAGTGGGGTCGTCACCACGCGGTCGACGCCGAGGTCCGCGAGAAGCAGACAGACGCCCACCACGTCCGCGATGGCGTCGTCGGCACCCACCTCGTGGAAGTGCGTCTCCGCCGGGTCGGTCCCGTGGACGGCCGCCTCCGCCGCGGCCAACGTCTCGAAGATGGCCGTCGCGTCGGCGGCGACCGATTCGGGGAGGTCCATCTTGTCCACGATGTCGAGGACTCCCGAGAGCGTCCGCTGTGGGCCGTGTCCCTCGGCGTGTGTGTGTCCTGCGTCCTCGCCGTGCCCGTGGCGATGGGGTTCGTCCGCGAGGTCGTCGTGGCCGTGTTCGGGGTCGGGGGAGTGGTCGTGTGCCCCGTCCCCGTCGTCGTGTTCGTGTAACTGTGCCCCTGCGTCGTCGTGGCCGTGTTCGGGGTCGGGGGAGTGGTCGTGTGTTCCTTCCTCCGGGCGGACGACATCGACGGCGGTGGCCGCGATACCGTTCTTCTCGACGGGCCGGACCTCGTAAGTCACGCGGAGCGTGGACTCCTCGACGGGTGCGAGGGCGTCCCGGTCGGCTCCGGCCGCGAGCAGTGCCCCGAGGAGCATGTCCCCGCTGGCACCCATCCGGCCATCGAACGCGAGCGTTCGCATACGTCTCCCCTCTCGCTGTGCGTGTAAAATAGTCCGGTCCAACACCGAGCGCGCGGAATCGTAACCCCGTTGCCGGATGCGTGGCTACGGACGGCCGATGTCGGAGACCGCGGAGACGCGCGCGACGCTGTGGGTCATCGTGGCCGCCGCCACGCTGACGGTGATGGCGGGAGCGGTTCTCGGGCCGGTCGTCCCGTCGATTCAGGACGGACTCGGCGTCTCCGGGTCGCTGGCGGGCCTCATCATCACGACACACGGCGCGCTCATCGTCGTCACCAGCCCGATTGCCGGGTCGCTCATCGACCGGGTCGGCCCGCGCCGCCCGTTCGTGGCCGGCCTCCTCCTGTACGCCGCGGGCGGCGGTGCGGGGCTCGTCGTCGACGAGTTCCTGCCGCTGTTGGCCTCGCGGGCGGTCCTCGGGGTCGGTGTCGCCTTCGTCTACACCGGAATCACGGTTCTCATCTACGACCTCTACGCGGGCCAGCGGATGGACCGCGCGCTCGGCTACCGGAGCGGTGCCAACAGCGTCGGTGCGGCCGTCTGGCCGCTCGTCGGCGGCGCGCTCGGCACCGTCTCCTGGCAGTTGCCCTTCGGCGTCTATCTCGTCGCGCTCCCGCTGGGCCTCGTCGCGCTCGTGACCGTCCCCGAACCCGACCACGCCGCGACGGCGGACGGGGCCGGGACGCCACCCACGGACCGCGGGGCGGCCGAGGGCGTGCTGTCGGTCTTCCGGCGACGGCCCGCGCTCCTCTCGGTGTACGGCCTCTACTTCGGCGCGAACACGCTCCTGTACAGCATCGTCGTGTTCTACCCGCAACTGCTCGACGGGTTGGGTATCGAGTCGTCGCTCTCCATCAGCCTGTACCTCGCGGCCAACGGCGCGGCGGGAGGCGTCTCGGGCGCGCTCTACGACCGCCTCACGCGGCGCGTCTCCCGGTACGCGCTGGTCGCGGGCGCGGTCGGACTGTGGGTCGCCGCCTTCGCGCTCGCGGCCACGGCCGACTCCGCGCTGGCCGCGGTCCCACCGGTCGTCTGTTTCGGCTTCGGCCTCGGGTTGGTCTTTCCCTCCGCGTTCGCGTGGGTCGAATCGCTCGCGCCGGCCGACCGGCAGGGACAGTTCAGTTCCTACCTCGCCTCCGCGGGCTACGTCGGCCAGTTCCTCTCGCCGGTGGTGTTCGGCCCGCTCGTCCCGACTTTCGGCGTCCGTGGCGTGTTCGGGGCGGCGGCTCTCGCCGCGGCCCTCGGCGTGTCCGTTCTCGTCGCCGTCGCCCTCGGCGGCCGTGCCGTGTCCGAGTGAGGGGGACGCCGGACTCACAGACGGACCGCCGGTAGCAAAAAGTGTATATCCCGCCGTACCTGACTGTGACACACCTACACAATGAACGAAGTCCAACTGGAGGTGGCGAAGGCCTACCCCAACGACTCGGGGCGTGGCATCGCCCGTCTGGACCCCGACACGCTGTTGCATCTCAAGCTCTCACCCGGCGACATCATCGAAATCGAGGGCAGCGACACCACCGCCGCGAAGGTGTGGCGCGCCGACCGACAGGACTGGAACACCGACACCGTCCGCATCGACGGGTTCACGCGGCAAAATGCCGACGTGGGCATCGGTGAGCGCGTCAGCATCCGCAAGGCCGAAGCCGAGAAGGCCGACTCGCTCGTGTTGGCCCCGCCCGAGGAGGCGTCCGTGCAGTTCGGCTCCGACGCCGCCGGGATGGTCAAACGCCAGATCCTGAAGCGGCCGGTCGTCGAGCGTGACATCGTGCCCGTGATGTCCTCGACGAACCACCCGTTCATGCGCTCGCCCGGGCAGGCCATCCCGCTCATCGCCGTCGAGACGGAACCGGAGGGCGTCGTCCTCATCACCGAGGACACGGACGTGGAACTCCGCGAGGAGCCAATCTCCGGGTTCGAGAAGACTGGCGGCGGCATCACTTACGAGGACATCGGCGGTCTCCAGAGCGAAATCCAACGGGTCCGGGAGATGGTCGAACTCCCGATGAAGCACCCCCAGATTTTCAAGAAACTGGGCATCGAACCGCCACAGGGTGTGCTTCTCCACGGCCCACCCGGCACCGGGAAGACGCTGTTGGCCAAAGCCGTCGCCAACGAAACCTCCGCGAGTTTCTTCTCCATCGCGGGGCCGGAGATAATCTCGAAGTACTACGGCGAGTCCGAACAGCAACTGCGCGAGATATTCGAGGACGCCACCGAGGAGTCGCCCTCCATCATCTTCATCGACGAACTCGACTCCATCGCGCCCAAGCGCGAGGACGTGACCGGCGAAGTCGAACGCCGCGTCGTCGCCCAACTGCTGACGATGATGGACGGCCTCGAATCCCGCGGCCAGGTCATCGTCATCGCGGCGACCAACCGCGTCGATTCGGTGGACCCCGCGCTTCGCCGTCCGGGCCGATTCGACCGTGAAATCGAAATCGGCGTCCCCGACGAGGTTGGCCGCGAGGAAATCCTCCAGATTCACACCCGCGGGATGCCCCTGAGCGACGACGTGAACCTCTCGAAACTCGCCGAGGAGACCCACGGGTTCGTCGGCGCGGACATCGAGAGCCTCACGAAAGAGTCCGCGATGAAGGCCTTGCGGCGGTACCTCCCCGAAATCGACTTGGACGAGGAGGACATCCCGCCGAGTCTCATCGACCGGATGATAATCAAACGCGACGACTTCCGGGGC
The DNA here is from genome assembly GCF_023028225.1 of Halorientalis litorea. Lineage (NCBI taxonomy): Archaea > Methanobacteriati > Methanobacteriota > Halobacteria > Halobacteriales > Haloarculaceae > Halorientalis > Halorientalis litorea. The sequence goes on along the minus strand of NZ_CP095482.1, from coordinate 750,809 downwards.
GCGCTGAACGAGGTGTCGCCCAGCGCGATGCGGGAGGTGCTGGTCGAACTCCCGAAGATAGACTGGGACGACGTGGGCGGCCTCAACGAGGCCAAAGAGCAGGTCCAAGAGTCCGTCGAGTGGCCGATGAACTCCCCCGAGAAGTTCGAGCGCATGGGCGTCAAACCGCCGTCCGGCGTCCTGTTGTACGGGCCGCCCGGCACGGGCAAGACGCTGATGGCGAAGGCCGTCGCCAACGAGACGGACGCCAACTTCATCTCGGTCAGGGGGCCGCAACTCCTCTCGAAGTGGGTCGGGGAAAGCGAGAAGGCCATCCGGCAGACGTTCCGGAAGGCTCGACAGGTGTCGCCGACCATCATCTTCTTCGACGAACTCGACTCGCTGGCCCCGAGTCGGGGCGGGGAAGTCGGGTCGAACGTCTCCGAACGCGTCGTCAACCAACTGCTGACCGAGTTGGACGGCCTCGAAGAGATGGAGGACGTGATGGTCATCGCCGCGACGAACCGCCCGGACATGATAGATCCGGCACTCATCCGCTCGGGGCGGTTCGACCGCCTGACCTACATCGGCGAACCCGGTGTCGAGGGGCGCGAACAGATACTCCACATCCACACGCAGGACACGCCGCTCTCGGCGGACGTGAGTCTGCGCGAACTCGCCGAAATCTCGGAGGGCTACGTCGGGAGCGACCTCGAAAACATTTGCCGTGAGGCCGCAATCGAGGCACTCCGTGAGGACGACGACGCCGACGTGGTGGAGATGCGCCACTTCCGGCAGGCGATGGAGGGCGTCCGCCCCACGGTCAACGAGGACATCCGGGAGTACTTCGAGCAGATGGAAGACGAGTTCCGCGGCGGCGGCGACCCGCAGCGTCGCGGCGGCAGCGGCGGGCGCATCGGCTTCCAGTAACGAACTCGACGCCAGTTCCGGGTACCGCCCGCTCGTTTCCGCGCTCGTACCTACGGTGGGATACAAGACAATACAGTCACTACTGCGTATATGGTCGAAGAGGTGTTCGGCGAGGGTGACATCTGTTCTGTCCGCTGGGACGAACAGGTCGGAGCCGTCATCCTCGAGTGGGTAGGTGACGTGAACGGCGACACATATCGGGAGTACATGGACCGGACACTCAACGTCATCGTCGACAAGCAGGCGGACAAGTGTCTCGTCGATCGGCAGAACCAAGGGCGGATGACGGAAGCCGACCAAGAGTGGACGGTCGAGGACTGGGACGTGCGAGCCTTCGAGGCCGGACTGGCGTACCTCGCCATCGTCTACCCGGAGGACCCGTCCGCGAAGACCACCGTCGACATGGCCGCCCGCAAGAGTCCGTTCCTCGAACTCGAACGGGTCTTCGTCCACGACTTCGAGGAGGCACGCGACTGGCTTCTGACAAAATAACACTCGATTGCCGTTCCGAGTCCGACCGGGCGAGACGAGACCTCACCGCGCAAAATCCGCAGTGATTTGAAGACGGAGTGGCCTATCTGTGGTAGTATGCCAGACCGTCTCGACGGGGAAGCGGGGGCCTACGAAATCCGACTGGACGAGGATGTCGGTGCTTCCGCCGTCACGTGGCGTGACGATATCGACGGGGAGCAGTACCGTGAGGGGATGGATCGGTTGCTCGAACACGTCGAGCGACACGACGTGTCGGACATTCTGTTCGACAGCCGTGAGCAGGGACGACAGACGCAAGCGGACCGAGAGTGGACTATCGAGGACTGGCAGCCACGTGCCGTCGATGCCGGCGTCGAACGCGTGGCCGTCGTCTATCCCACCGACCCCGTGGCTCGACAGACGGTTGATATGGCCGCTCGGAAGAAAACCGTCCCCGACATGGACCGACTGTTCACTAGCGACATAGAGGCGGCCCGCAACTGGTTGCGTATCCTCTGACGCCGCTCAGAGTTCGCCCAGTTTTCGGAGGAGTTGGCCGCGGTACTCCTCGTCGCTCTGGACGCCCTTGAGTTCGAGTACGTTCCGCTCCAGTTTGTCGAGTGCGACGTTGAACGCCTGTTTCGCGCCGTAGCCCTCGCCGGACCCGGCCATCTGCCCTTTGGTGGTGCGTAGGCGAATCTGACACTGGATAAGCGGCGTCCCACGGAGTTTCTCCTTGTGTTCGTGGAACCGGACGTGGGAGTGACGGACCTGCATCTTCTGGTACTTGTCGACGACGTTCTCGATGTCCGTCCTGATGGCGTCCCGGGAGATGTTGTCGAGCAGGTTGACGTTCGTAATCTGTACGTCCATGTGTTCCTCTTCGGTGTAGGTCAGTGCCCGCAACACGTCGGTTTTGGTGAGGATGCCCTCGACTTTCCGGTCGTCGTCCTCGGGCGTGACGACGAGGCCGGTGTAGTCGTTTTCGAGCATCCGCTCGACGGAGCGGTCGACCGACTCGTCGAGCGACGTCGTGGCGACGGGGCTGGCCATCTCGTCGTAGACGGGGATGTCGAGGATGCGGTCGTTGCCGCCCGCCCGTTCGCCCACGGTCGTTTTGTCCATGTCACGGATGACGACGTTGACGATGTCGTGCGTCGTGAGGATGCCCGAGAGAAGTCCCGCGTCGTCGAGGACGGGGACCCGGGAGATACTGTGTTCGCGCAGGAGATTGATAGCGCGCCCGATGTTCGTGTCCTCGGTGACGGTGACGACGTCCTCGGTGTAGATGGCCTCGACGGTGAGCGCGTCGAGGTGGTCGAGTACGGCTTCCAGAATCGCGTTCGTGGTGACGATACCCCACAGACGGCCGGCCTCGAACACCGGTGCGACTTTCGTGCCGCCCTCGACGAGGACGCGGGCCACCTCGCGTACGTCGTCGGTCCGCTCTACCTTGGGGGCCGAGACCAGCAACGACTCGGCCTTCGTGTCGTCCTCGACGTGGGACTGGACGAGTTGCCGCTGGCCGATGACGCCCGCGTACTCACCGTCGTCGGTGACGATGATGCCGCGCGGGTTCTCGCGCTCGAAGAGCGACCGAATCTTCCCCAGTCGCTCCTCGGCATCGACTTCGACGTAGTCGCCAGTCGCGATATCAGCAATATCCATCGTAATCTCGTCTGCCGGTTGGATGGCTGGGGTATTCAAACTTAGCGGTGGTTCTTAACCGGCGGGAACCCTACTGCGGTTGTGCTCCCGGATATCACCGTCTTCGGTCAGTACACGTACCTCGTCACGGAACTGTTGTGGGGGTGTGTCGCCGTCGCCCTCCTCGCGTACTCCGGGGCGGGGAAAGCGGCCCTCCGCACCATCGCCATCCTCTACCCGTTCGCGTACGCCTGGGACTGGTACACCCTCGAAGTCGGCGTGTTCGCCATCCCACTCCGAACCGGCGTCGAACTCCTCGGTATCCCCATCGAGGAACACATCTTCATGATCGTCGTGCCCGCGATGGTCGTCGGTGCCCACGAATCGCTCCGCAAACTCGACGACCGCCGGCGCGAGGACACCACGCGGGCCATCGGCGGGGAGTAGCGACGCGTCCGCTGAGTCGGACCGGTCGCTCTGACGTGCCCGAAGTCAGTGAAAAAACCTTGGGTAGCCAAGGTATAACAATACCTCCCGGGAGTGTGTAGCCTCTCCCATGCAAGACACGCTGGCGGAGTGTGAGACGTGCAACCGAACGTACAACGAGTTGGTCAACAGTCAGTGTCCAGTATGCGCGATTCAGGTCAGGAATGGGTAGTCGTCACGTCGTCTACTGTGGTAACTTATATCAATGGAAGGTCCTTCGTGAGATGTTGTCTTGATGGAAGGAACGCTTTAGACTATCGCTGAGTGTTGTTCCAGACGGGGAGAGGAATCCCATGCAAGAACCCGCGCCGTCCGACCCGATACGACTCGAACTCTACGTGCGGACGATGTCGCCGCCGGGGGCCAGAACCCGGCAGGAGGACGTTATCGGCCGTCTCCACCGTCTCGAAGACGCGGACCACGTCGCCGACACCCACGTGCAGGTGTGGGGCCGTCAGATAGACCCGACGACGAACGCCGCAGAGACCGACCAAGGACAGTTCGTCCTGAATCGCATCGCCGAGTTCAAACAGTGGGCACTGGCGAACAACACGACGCTGGACGCCTTCTACGAAACCCGTGAGCAGTCCTCGACCATCACGGGCGAGGAGTACACGACCATCGTCCTGCCGAAGATGGGGCTCGCCGAGTACCACGGCCCAGAACTCGCACAGGTGACACCCTGTGCCGAACGCGACGGCGTCTACACGGTCACCGACCACCTCGACGACATTCGCCGCCGTGTCGCCGGGAACGCGTCAGAACAAGGGTCGGCTGGGACGTCCGTCGCCGAGGAGTAACGCTCAGGCCGACTGTCTCGGTTCTGTCCCGGTGTCACCCTCGGAGGTGGCGTGTTCCTGCTCGCCCGCCGCTTCCCCGAGAACGTCGGAGAGGAACCGAATCGAGGCGTACGTTAGCGCGACCATTACGAGCAGTGCCGTTCCTGTCAACCAGAGTGCTGCGTCGACCATACCTGCACTATCAGCGGTCACCACCGAGAATGTTACTCATTGGTCACGCCACGCGGGGCCGTGTCACTGGCCGCCTCGAACTCGAAGCGGGCACCACTGTCGGTACCCTCGGTGACGCGTGCCGTCCACCCGTGAGCCGCCGCGATTTCGGCGACGAGGCTCAGGCCGACACCCGTCCCGTCTTCGGCCGTCGAGTACCCGAACTCGAAGACGGTGTCGCGTTCGCTCTCCGGGATGCCCGGCCCGTCGTCCGCGACGTAGAAGCCGTCGCCGGTGTGGCCGACGGTGACCGTCACGTCCGGACCACCGTGTTCGACAGCGTTGCGAAAGAGGTTCTCGAACAGTTGCCGGAGCCGTTGGGCGTCGGCCTCGATGGACACCCGCGATTCGGCTTCGAGCGTCGCGTCGCCGGTGGGCACCGTCTCCCACGCCTCGTGGGCGGCGGCCGCGAGGCTCACCTCCGTCACGTCCTCGACGGACTCGCCCACGCGCGCCATCGTCAGGATGTCGGAGATGAGCGTCTCCATCCGCTTGTGTGCGCCCCGTATCGCCGCGGTGTGTTCGCTCTCGTGCTCTTCCTCGAGCAGTTCAAGCCGCGTCGCGGCCACGCTGAGCGGGTTGCGCAGGTCGTGTGAGACCAGCGTGGCGAACCGTTCGAGCCGTTCGTTCTGGGTCTCCAGTCGCTCTTCGGTGATTCTCCGCTCCAACGCCGCGCCGACCCACCGCCCCATCAGTTCGGTGAGCGTCACCGCCCACTCCGAGAACGAACCATCCCGGGAGTCTGTATCGTAGAAACAGAAGGTACCGTACACCTCCCCGTCGACGATGACCGGTGACCCCACGTAGCAGGCGATACCCCACTCGGTGAACCCCGCGTTCTCGGCGAGGTCGGGGTAGTCCGCGCCGATGTCCTCGGCCACCAACGCTTCCTCCTCGGCGACGACCCGCTCGCAGTGCGTCTCCTCGATATCGACCCTTTCACCCTCCTGTACCGTCCCTTCTGGGGCTTTGACCACCTCGAAGACGTACTCGCCGTCCCGTATCCGCGAGAGCGTCCCGTACTCCGTCCCCAACTCCCGCGTGCCGATGGCCAACAGTCCCTCGACACGCGCCTCGAAGTCGAGCGACTGGTCCGAGATGACGCCGTACACCTCACGTAACACCGTCTCCCGGTGTTTGAGTTCCTGCCGCTGTTCGTGTTGTTCGGTCACGTCACGCAGGAACACCGAGAGGCCCGTGTCCGAGGGATACGCCCGCACCTCGAACCACGTCGAGAGCGGGCCGTAATACTCCTTGAACGTGCGCGTCGACTGCGTCTCCATGGCTCGGTGGTACTCATCGTAAAAATCCGTGTCGGCGGCTTCGGGAACCACGTCCCAAATCGACTGCCCGCGCAGTTCCTCGACGGTGTACTCCGTTCCGGCCGCTTCGCAGACGGCTGTCTTCCCGCGTTCGTTGAGATAGGTGAACTGCCAGTTCCGGTCTAGGCCGACGAACGCGTCGGTCACTCTGTCCAGAATCGCCCCGAAGTCTTCCATTGGAGCGACGTCTTCGTCACGTTCCATTCTCGAAACCAGTCTCGTAGCTAGGTTAGGCCTTCCCTCGGCAAAAGGATTCGCTGTAACTCACCAGTTCCGGTGGCGAGTTCACACACTCGTGCTCTCTGCTCGTGATGCGACAGGTTCCGGAGAGCGGCGGTGACGCCGAGGGTTTCGGGAGGGCGGCCGTGACTTACCGCCGACACTGTCCCGCTCTGTGCGGTCACTCGTCCGTGGGTGGAAGGTCACCGAGTGCGACGACGCCGCTGCTCTCGTTGCTCGCGTAGAACGCCGCCCCCTCCGCGAGGACCGGTGGGGTGGTGGGAAACGCGTCGAACCCCTCGACGGGATGCTCCCATCGGACGGTGCCGTCGGACCGCTCGAAGGCGGCGACGCCGGCGAGGCTGTACTCTCGGAGGTTCGTCACCGACGCGACCACCGCATCACGGCCGACGCTGACGCCCGTGTCGGCGACGACACCCGCGTCCGCGCGCCACAGGGTTTCGCCGTCCGCGACCGACACCGCGACGAGTGCCCGCTCCGCCGACGTGACGTACGCCGTCCCGTCGGCCACGGCGGGCACTGTCTCGATGCGATCACCGAAATCGCCGAGCGACCGCCGTCGCGTCCCGTCGCTGGGGGCGTGAACGGCCAGCGTCCCGCCGTCGGCGACCACCACCCCGGCGTCCGTCACCACGGGGGACGGGCCGGGACTGTCGAGGTCCCGTTCCCACACCCGCTCTCCATCAGTGGCCGACACCCCCCGTACGACCCCCGTGTTCCCGTCCTGCTTGTAACCGGTCGTGTACACCGTCCCGTCGTCGACTGCGGTCGCCCTCGCGGAGAGTGTCGACGCCTCCCACAACCGGTCGCCGGTCTCGCTGTCGTACGCGAGCACCCCCGCGGCACCCCGCCGCGCCACGAGCGGGACCGTGACGAGCGGCGGGTCGGCGGCGACGGTGACCGGCCCCCCTGCTGGCCGTGGGAGTTCCACCGACCACTGCTCGCTCCCGTCGCCCCGTCCGAGTCCGAGAATCCGTTGGTCCGTCGCGACGACCAGCAACTCATCGGTCAGTGCGGGTGCGTACTCGGCACGCCCCGGAGGGTCGACCCGCCACAGCTGCTCGCCCGTCTCGGCGTCGAGAGCCGTCGCTGCCGACGCGACGGCGTAGACGGTGCCGCCCTCGACCAGCGGTGCTGCAGTGCCACCTACCCCCGTGTCCCACGCAGGCGTACCGCGGGCCGGGACGGTGACGCTAGCCGACCCCGTGTTCCGCGCGTCGTGTGCGCGATGCGTCCAGTCCCCGGACGGGTCCCCCGGCAACGCCCGCCCCGAGTCGCTCGAACACCCAGCCAGTACGACGGCCGCGCCAGCGGATGCGGCGAGGAACTCCCGTCTGTCCATACACCCCCTACAGCCAGCCGACGTATGTGAGTCGTGGTACGTTCCACCGCGATTTGTGTCACTGATGCATACACTAGCCGGCACGAGCCAACCTGCGGACCACGCTCTCCGCTCACGGGTTGTTCGGCGCAAAATCAGTGGGTTCGGGCGGATTGTGAACCACGAGGACTTCACCCGCGTTCGTCCTCTAGGTTCAAATCCGCTGAAGAACGGATTTGCGCCTCACGGGTTGTTCGGCGCAAAATCAGTGGGTTCGGGCGGATTGTGAACCACGGTCGCTCGCTGTCGCTCACTCCCTGCTTCAAACCGCCCTCACGCTTCGTACACGCGCCGCTCGAAAGTGAGCGGCGCGAGAATGACAGTGGGTTCGGGCGGATTTGAACCGCCGGCCTCCTCCATGTCAAGGAGGTGTCATAACCGACCTAGACCACGAACCCGCGCTGTCTCCACCTCACGCTTATCCGGGTTGGTAATTGAAGGTTTCGGATTCGGCACCGCCGCCCCGTCCGTCGTTCACGTGCCCCACCCCCGCGACGGCCCGCGGTCCGAACGCTTAAGTTGATGTACGGATTTGTACATTACAACACGAAAGAGTTCACTGGTGACCACAATGCAGGACTACATCGAACGCGTGACCGACGGTGACGATTTGACGCTCGCCGAGGCACGTGCGGCGGCAACACAGGTGTTCGAGGACGCCACGGAGGCACAGATCGGCGCGCTGTTGGCGGCACTGCGCGCGAAAGGCGAGACGGAAGCCGAGATAGCCGGGTTCGCACAGGGGATGCGCGAGGCGGCACGGACCATCTCGCCCGACCGGACGCCGCTGGTCGACACCTGCGGGACGGGCGGCGACGACCACGACACTATCAACGTCTCGACGACGAGTGCCATCGTCGCAAGCGGTGCGGGCGTCCCCATCGCCAAACACGGCAACTACTCCGTCTCCTCTTCCTCCGGCAGTGCGGATGTCCTCGAAGAAGTCGGCGTGACCGTCGACGCCGACCCGGCGGCCGTCGAACAGGCCATCGAGGACGACGGTATCGGGTTCATGCTCGCGCCCGTGTTCCACCCGGCGATGAAGGCGGTCATCGGCCCGCGGAAGGAACTCGGGATGCGGACGGTGTTCAACGTCCTCGGCCCACTGACCAACCCCGCCGGGGCCGACGCGCAGGTGCTGGGCGTCTACGACGACGCCCTCGTCCCGCGCATCGCCCAGTCGGTGGCGCACATGCCCGTCGACCACGCGCTCGTCGTCCACGGCGACGGACTGGACGAAATCGCTATCCACGGCGAGACGACCGTCGCGGAAGTCCGCGGCGAGGACGTCGAGGAGTACACGCTCACGCCCGCAGACATGAACCTCGAACGCCACCCCATCGCGGACGTGGCCGGGGGGTCGCCCGCGGAGAACGCCGCCGACCTCCGCGGTATCGTCGAGGGGGACGTGACAGGCGCGAAACGGGACATCATCCTCGCGAACGCGGGCGCGGCGATTTACATCGCCGGCGAGGCCGACTCCCTGCAGGCCGGCGTCGAGGCGGCCCGCGAGGCCATCGACTCCGGCGGGGCCGCCGCGAAACTCGACGACCTCTGCTCGGGGCAGGCATGACGCGCGTGAAAATCTGTGGTATCACTACCGAGGCGGACCTCGCTGCCGTCGTCGCGGCCGGGGCTGATGCGGTGGGCGTGACCGCCGCCGTGTCCGTCGACACGCCCCGCGAGGTAGCGGTCGAGCGGGCGACGACGCTCCTCGGAACAGTTCCGCCGTTCGTGACGAGCGTCCTCGTGACGATGCCCGACACCGTCGAGCGTGCGGTCGAACTGGTCGAGACGGCCGCTCCCGACGCGGTACAACTGCACGGGAACCTCGGCCCCGACGCCATCGAGCGGGTCCGTGAGCGTGCCTCTGCACAGGTTCTCGCCGCCGTCGACGCACGGGCCACGGACGTGATGGCCTACGCCGACGCCGCGGACGCGGTGCTCGTGGACTCGACAGACGAACAGGGCGGCGGCGGGACCGGCGAGACCCACGACTGGGAGCGGACGCGCGCGTTGGCCGAGGCGACCGACACGCCCGTCGTCCTCGCGGGCGGTCTCACGCCGACGAACGTGATGCAGGCGGTCAAGACGGCGCGCCCGTTCGCGGTGGACGTGGCGAGCGGCGTCGAGAGCGAGGGTGGGGTCAAAGACCACGAGGCGGTCGAGACGTTCATCGACCGGGCAACCCGCGTCCGGGTGGGAGCGTGATGGACATCACCCGCGGCGAGTTCGTGGCACTGGCCGACGGGAGCGAGGGCGCGCCGGAGGGTCACGCCGACCCCGGCCGCCCCGCCGTCGTCCGCGTCGCGGCCACGCTCGGCGTGGACGTGGAGCCACTCGCCGCCTACGCCGCGCTGACCGGCCGGACCACCGAGGCGGACCCCGCGCCGTACGCCTTCCTGCTGGAGAGTGCCGAGAAGGTGGCCTCCAGCGACCCCGACGGAGCCTTCGCACCGGTCCGTGAGGAACGCCACGCCCGGTATTCCTTCGTCGGATACGACCCCGAGGCCGTGGTGACCGTCGACACCGACGGGGCCGACGTGCGGACGTTCGACGACCGCTACGCCGGGCACGTCACGCCCGACGCCACCGCGGACGGCGACCCCGACGCCGTCTCCTCTCTCCGGGAGACACTCCCGGACGCGACGCTTCGCGGGTTCGGCAACGGTGACCGTCAGCACTTGGACGGCGGCCTCGTGGGGTTCCTCTCCTACGACGCCGTCTACGATATGTGGCTCGACGAGGTAGGACTGGACCACCCCGAGTCCCGGATGCCGGACGCACAGTTCGTCCTGAACACGAAGACGCTCGTCTTCGACGAGGTCGAGGGCACCGTCTCGCTGGTGTTCACACCGCTCGTCACGCCGGACGAGAACGCCGGCGAACGGTACGACGAACTCCGCGCCGAGGCCGAGCGCGTCGCGTCGCTGCTGTCGGGCGACACGACCGTCGAGACCGGCGGCTTCGCCTACGAGGGCGAGACCGCTGGCCCGCGCGAGGAGTACGAGGCGGCCGTCGAGCAGGCCAAAGAGCACGTCCTCGACGGTGACATCTATCAGGGTGTCATCTCGCGCAAGCGCGAACTCACCGGCGACGTGGACCCGCTGGGCTTCTACGAGGCTCTGCGCGCGGTCAACCCCTCGCCGTACATGTACCTGCTCGGGTACGACGACCTGACGATAGTCGGGGCCAGTCCCGAGACCCTCATCTCGGTGAAGGGCGACCGCATCGTCTCGAACCCCATCGCGGGCACCTGCGACCGCGGGTCCAGTCCAGTCGAGGACCGCCGACTCGCGGGCGAGATGCTCGCGGACGGGAAAGAGCGGGCGGAACACACGATGCTGGTCGACCTCGCGCGCAACGACGTGCGTCGCGTGGCCGAACCCGGGTCCGTCCGCGTCGAGGAGTTCATGAACGTCCTCAAGTACAGCCACGTCCAGCACATCGAGTCGACGGTGACGGGGACGCTGGCAGACGACGCCGACGCCTTCGACGCGACGCGGGCGGCTTTCCCCGCGGGAACGCTCTCGGGCGCGCCCAAGATTCGCGCGATGGAGATTATCGACGACCTCGAACCGACGGCACGGGGCGTCTACGGCGGCGGCGTCGGCTACTACTCCTGGACCGGCGACACGGACTTCGCCATCGTCATCCGGACCGCGACGGTCGAACACGGCGTGTCGCCGGCGAACCGGGCGGGCGACGCCACCGACCGCATCACGGTCCAAGCCGGAGCGGGCATCGTCGCGGACAGCGACCCGGAGAGCGAGTATTACGAGACGGAGAAGAAGATGGACGGCGTGTTGACGGCACTCGACCGCATCGCGGACGCGACGGTGGAAGCCGACACACACCCGGAGGCGTCGGGCGACGCGGACACCGCCGGCGAACGGGAGGTGCCCCGATGAGTGCCGCCGCCACGGACGCCGAGGCGGCCCGGCCCCGGGTCCTCTTCGTCGACAACTTCGATTCGTTCACGTACAACCTCGTGGAGTACGTCAGCGAGTACGCCGACACCGACGTCGTCCGCAACACCGTCTCGCTCGCGGACGTACGTGCGGCCGACCCCGACGCAATCGTCGTCAGTCCCGGCCCGGGACACCCGAAGAACGACCGCGACGTGGGCGTGACCAACGACGTGTTCACCGAAATCAGTCCCGAGGTACCCACGCTGGGCGTCTGTCTCGGACTGGAGGCGGCCGTCTACGCCTACGGCGGAACGGTCGGCCGCGCGCCCGAACCGATTCACGGGAAGGCCTTCGACATCCACCACGACGGACAGGGCGTGTTCGAAGGCCTCGAAAACCCCGTGCAGGGCGGCCGCTATCACTCGCTCGTCGCTACCGAGGTACCGGACTGCTTCGACGTGACCGCCACCTGCGAGAGCGAGGCTGGTGACCTCGTGATGGGGATTCGCCACCGCGAGTATCCTATCGAGTGCGTGCAGTTTCACCCGGAGTCGGTGCTGACGGCGGCGGGACACGATGTTGTCGAGAACTTCCTCGCGGGTATCTAGAGTGGTGCCGCGGCGAGAATCCCCATCGAGAACCCGAGCGCGCCGAGGACCCACAACGTCGCGACGACGACAATACCGATGATGACCAGCTTCCACGCCAGACTCATGAGGACGCGGCCGACGACGAGGATGGCCGCGAGGACGAGGAGGGTGAGCAGGATACCGGGTGGCGACCCCAGCGGACCGAACGTCTGCAGGAGGGTCAGTGAGAACATACGCCGAGATAGACGGGTGCCACTGAAAACCGTGCCGGCCGGACGGGGTGACTGGCGACGCCGCGAATCGCCGGTTCGGTGCCACCCCGAACCCCCTGATATTTCCAGTGGAAACACAACTCCCGTCCCGGGGTTCGAACGGGTTGGTTTTCACTTTCACTCCGGTTTAGCCACGCTTAAGAACGGTCCACGTGTTGATGGAAGCCGTAACGAAGCTATCCGCAGACGGGGGTCTGCGCGACGAACTGGCAGAAGAGTTACATTTGCATCGGGCAAGAAATCCACCCAACCAAAGGGTTATTTGGTATCAACGAGTAGGAAGATTCCGTTAGATATGACAGGTTACAGGCCCGCAACGCGGCCGGCACGTGAACCGACACTGGAGGCACGAGTATGAGCAAACACGACCTATCTGCAGACGAGCTGACACTTCCGATAAAGCGAACTGACGGCGACACGCTCGCCGAGCGACTGACAGACAACGCGTATCACAACATCCTCCCGGCGCGGTATCTCCGCAAGGACGCCGACGGCGAACTCGTCGAGACGCAGGAGGACCTCTTCGAGCGCGTCGGAAAGAACATCGCGCTGGCCGAGGCCGTCTTCGAGGCCGACCAGCGCGGCGTCGAGATTACGGTGACGCCGGACCAACTGAAGCCCGACCACCCGCGCCGGGACGAACTCGCCGCCGAGGTGTTCGGGAAAGGGACCACCGCCGAGGACGACACCGAGACGACACTCTCTGTCTACAACGTCAACAAGTTCGCCTACGACACGCTGGTTCCCGAACTCCCCGACGACGTCCGCGAACACGTCGAGGACACCGCCGCGGAGTTCCAGAACCTGATGGAACGGCTGGCCTTCATGCCGAACTCGCCGACGCTGATGAACGCGGGCGACGAACTGCAACAGCTCTCGGCGTGTTTCGTCGACTCGCCCGAGGACGACATCGACGACATCCACCAGACCGCAAAAGAGGCCGCACAGGTGTTCCAGAGCGGCGGCGGGATGGGCTACGCGTTCTGGCGGCTCCGCCCCTACGGCGACGCCGTCGGTTCGACTGGAGGTATCGCCTCCGGCCCCATCACGTTCATGCGCACCTACGACCAGATGTGCGAGACCATCGCGCAGGGCGGTGCCCGCCGCGGTGCCCAGATGGGCGTCATGCGCGTCAGCCACCCCGACGTCATCCAGTTCATCCACGCGAAGAACAAGGACGTGTCGCTGGCCGAGACGCTGCGGCTGAACGACCCCGACGACTTCACGCACAACTCCTTCGAGGCCGCACTGGAGGAGGCCCGCGAACTCATCGACGACGACGGCAAGGTTCCCGAACACCTCCGCAACGCCGTCGAGGGCCACCTGTCGAACTTCAACATCTCCGTCGGCATCACCGACGACTTCATGGACGCCGTGAAGGCCGGCGAGGAGTTCACGTTCACCAACCCCCGGACGGGGGAACCGCACGTCGCCACCGCCGAGACGAAGGAACTGTACGACATGTTCGGGCTGGGCGACTACGTCGAAGTCGGCGAAGTGCTGTCGGTCCCCGCCGAGAAACTCTGGGAACACATCGTCGAAGGTGCCCACGAGAACGGCGAACCCGGCGTCATCTACCTCGAACGAGTCAACAAGGAACACTCCTTCGACGTGGAGGAACACCCCGACCACCGCATCCTCGCGACGAACCCCTGCGGCGAACAGCCGCTGGAGGAGTACGAGGCCTGTAACCTCGGCCACATCAACCTCTCGACGCTCGCGGACACGGACGCCCCCGACTGGCGCGTCTGGCACGAGGAACACGGCGACGAGTACGACACGCTCGAAGCCGCCGTGGACGCCTTCCTCAACGAGGCAATCGACGTGGCGGAGTTCGAACACCGCATCGAGATGGGGACGCGCTTCCTCGAGAACGTCGTCACCATGTCCGACTTCCCGGTGCCCGAAATCGAGCAGAAGGTCCGGGAGATGCGCAAAATCGGTCTCGGCGTGATGGGACTCGCCCAACTGTACATCCAACTCGGTATGGAGTACGGGAGCGACGTGGGCAACGAAGTCGCCCGCCAGTTGATGCGGACCATCAACCACGAGTCCAAGTGGGCGTCCCACGAACTCGCCGAGGAGCGCGGGAGTTTCGACGAGTGGGACAACTCGAAATACGCCGACCCCACCGAGTACCGCGAGTGGTTCGAGAAACAGACCGGACTGGACGCCGACGAGTGGGACGACGGCTTCGCCGTCCGCAACCACAACACGACCACTATCGCGCCCACCGGCACCACGAGCATGGTCGGCAACACGACCGGCGGGTGTGAACCCATCTACAACGTCGCCTACTACAAGAACGTCAGCGACGACGTGCAGGGCGACGAGATGCTCGTCGAGTTCGACGACTATTTCCTGCGCACGCTGGAGGAGAACGGCCTCGACGTCGAAGCCGTCAAAGAGGAGGCCCAAGAGCAGATGGCCAACAACGAGTTCGAGGGGCTGGACGGCCTCGACACCGTGCCGGACGCCATCGGCGAACTGTTCGTCACGACCCAGCAACTCACCGCGAAACAACACGCCGGCGTCCAAGTCGCCTGTCAGGAGGGCGTCGACTCGGCCATCTCGAAGACCGTCAACGCACCCAACGACTCCACTGTCGAGGACGCGAAGGAAGTCTTCGAGTACATCTACGAACACGGCGGGAAGGGCGTCACCTACTACCGCGACGGGACGCGCTCGAAGCAGGTGCTGACGACCCGCGCCGACAACGCCGAGTTCGCCGAGATGGGCGAGGACGAGGCGGCGACGGTCCTCTCCGAGCAAATCGAGGACATCTTCGGCAGTCTGGAGGCGTTCCTCGACCACGAGGACGTACAGGCCGCACTGGAGGCTGGCGTCGAGGACCTCTTCTCCGTCGACCAACAGGCCTACGCCGAGAAACGCTCGCGGCCGGACGCCCTCCGGGGCGTCTCCCAGCGCATCGACACCGGGTACGGCAAACTGTACGTGACCATCAACGAGGACCCAGAGACGGGCGAACCGTTCGAGTTGTTCGCCAACATCGGCCACTCCGGTGGGTTCACCAACTCCTTCACCGAGGCACTGGCGAAAGTCATCTCGACGGCCCTGCGCTCGGGCGTGGACCCGATGGAAGTCGTCGACGAACTGCAGGGCACGCGGAGCCCGAAAGTCGCGTGGGACAAGGGCGAGCAGATTCAGTCCATCCCCGACGCCATCGGGACGGCGATGCGCCGGTACCTCGAAGACGAACTCGACAAGGCCTATCCCAAACAGGCCACGCTGGAGGAGACGGCGGAGGACACGGAGACGGACCCCAACGTCGACGCCGGCGCGGGCGTGCCCGAACCCGACGGCGGGCCGGGCGCGGCAGTCGACGCCGGCGGGCCGCAGGGCGCGGGTCCCGACGCGGCGACCCAGTCCGACGACGCGACACAGGACCTCATCTCGGCCGGCGAGAGCCCCGAGTGCCCCGAGTGCGGCGCGATGACGCTGTACTACTCGGAAGGGTGTAAGACCTGCGAGTCCTGCGGTTGGTCGGAGTGCTGACCTGAGCGACCCCCACTCCCACGTTGGAGCGTGTGACACTACGGGGCTGGTCGCTACCGACGAACCGTCGCCTTGGCTACGTTGCCCGACACCGTTTCGCCGATTATCGCGGCGTGTGCCCGTCTGAGTCGTTTCGAGAGTGCCTGCTGTGAGATGCCGAGTTCCTCGGCGACAGCCCCCATCGACGTGGCACGCGGCACCTCGTAGAACCCGAGTTCGACGGCCATTACGACCGCCGCCCGCTGTTTGGTCGTGAGGCTGTCGAGGCTGCTGGCGTTCGGTGTCTGTGGCCTGTAGATTCGCTCTATCTCTACGTCTACGTCCGCCCGGATGAGCAAGTCTTGAAACTCCGAGAGGTAGGCGTGCTCGGGAACGCGTATCCGGGCGTGCCAGCCACAGGAGTCGCCGAGAAACTGGAGTACAGAGACGTTGCGGTCCAGTGTCGACTGGATTCGCTCCTGTACGATATCCGCCCACTCGACCGTGTAGAGCCGTCCGGCCTCGGTACGTGCGATTTCGCGTGCCGTCTCGACCGTCGGGTCCTCGGCGGGGTGTACGCTGTCGTCGAAGTCGTGTCCGCGAAGCCACACGTGTGGGAACAGCCGGTCGGTCGGCGTTGCGACGGCTCGCTCTGCCTCCACGACGAGGTCCGGTTCGACGGCGAACGATTCGGCGAGTGCGAACTCTTCGTGCGGGAGGCGAAACTCCGCGACGACACTCATACCTAAACGAACGCCGGGGACGTTTTTGACCGTTTGTGCGGGTCGCTTGCGGCTTCCTCAGCGGTCGTCGACTACGATACGTGTGTGGTGGGAGTCGCCGCTGACGGTCACTTCGTGGCCGTGATATGCGAGGGTGAGTGTCCGTTCGTTCTCGACACGGCCCGAACTTGGGTGGAAAAGTGCGTCGATGGTGTCCGGGTCGATACTGTCGTACAGCGGCGTGAGGTCGAGCGGGTCACAGCCTTCGACAACTGCGACGGCCCTGACGAGTGCGTCGCTCGTGTGTTCGTTGTCCTGCACTATCGTCCGGTGTTCTCCTCTGCTACTAACTTCGGTGTCGGCTGTCGTCATCGGCTACATCCAACTCACGGACCCACCAGTCTCACTCATTGGGTTGTATAGGAAACCGATTTAAAAGACCCCGATGCCGTCACTGCATCGTCACGTAGGTCAGAAAGAGCAGTGCGAGGAACTCCAGTCCGCGCAGTCCGGCGACGAATTGCTGGGCGGTGGGGCTCCCCGAGTAGAGCATCCCCATCGAGAAAAAGAAGTAGATAGACGCGAGGTTTTGGACGAGCATGACGGCCGCGAACGCCAGCAACCCGAGGATGAGCGGCGTGCCGAACGTCCGGTAGTTGCGAAGCCATACGAACCCGAGCGTCGCCAGTAACAGGACGTTCAGCCCCGCGAAGGCGGTTGCGACGGTTATCCACGTACTCATTGCCATTGTCAGTTCATCTCCTCTGTTATCTCCTCGAAGGTCTCTCGATGGTGCTCGAACTGGTCCGTGAGGAAGTACAGTGCCCCGTAGTCGTCGCCGCCACGCTCGACGACGTCGTGGTCGAGCAGGGTGTCGAGGTGGTGGCGGACGGTGTTGTAGTCCACGCCGAGTTCCTCCGCGAGTTGGTTGGCGTTGCGGGGGCGGTCGTCGAGCACCCGGATGATGCGCGCTCGGTTCGCGCCGCCGCGCGTGCCAGCCAGTAAGTACCACAGGGCCTTCTCCATCGGCAGTCCCCGGTTGTTCTCACGGTTTCGGCAAAGGCGTGGTGGTTCACTGGACGGTTCTCGACACCCACCCGCTGGGACCGTTCGGGTACGGGTCCGACTCCTCCTGTGGCTGGAGTTCACCCGTCCCGTCGACGGCGCGGGCGACCACCTCGTGACTCCCGCCCGGCGCGTCGTAGGCGTACCGCCACTGCCGCCACACGTCGTTCACGGCGTCGCCTGTCTCGCTCGCGTCTGTGATGTCCGTCAGTGGCTCGGAGAGGTCGGCCTCGTTCCACGTCGACCCCCCGTCGGTCGACACCTCGACGGTGTCGATACCGCGCGTCCCGGCGTAGGTGTGCCCGCCGACCTCCCGCCGGCCGTCGCCGAGTTCGTTGACGGCGTGTATCTTGGCGACGGTGGTGACCGGACCGGTGCCGTGCCACCCACGTTGTTCCCAGTACCCGTCCGCCTCCCGTTCGAGGACCTCGATTTCGGTGAGCCACTTGACGTTGATTTCGCCCCAGTGGCCGGGGACGAGCGCGCGGACCGGGTAGCCGTGGGCGCGCGGGAGAACCTGTCCGTTCATGCCGTAGGCCAGCAAGCCGTCCTCCAGCGCGGCCAGCGGGAACTCCTCGAAGTAGTCGTCGGCGGCCCGCAACATCACGCACTCGCAGTCGCCCTGCGGGTTCGCCCGGTCGAGGATGTCGCCGACGGGGACGCCGGTCCACAGCGCGGTGTCCATCTTCCGCCCGTTGAGTCCCTCACCGACACAGCGGAGCGTCTCGAAGCGGTCGACGCTCTCCATGTCCCGCAGGGCCTCGTAGTCGAAGGTGAGTTCCGTCTCGACTTCGCCGGTGACGCTGAGCGACCACGACGACTCGTCGACGGTCGGGTCGACGGCGTTGATGTCGACTTTGTAGAACTCCTCGCTCACGAGCGGTTCGAGGCCATCCACGTCCAGAGACTGCTCCCGTGCCGCGGCGACGAACTGTTCGCGTTCGCTCGGCCGCTCGGTGCCCGTGCCCGCATCGTCACCGGTGTCCGCGTTGCCGTCGGCTTCGTCGTCCAACGACCGGGCGTCCGGTGTCCGGCGTCTCCCGAGGAGGTAGCCGACGAGGCCGATGCCGACGACTGCGGCACCGCTCGACAGCACCTGCCGCCGGTCTCGGGTGATACTGTCGCCGACTGGGAGCGTGGGGACGACTTCGGCGACGAGGACGACCAATCCCGCCGGCAACCCTGCACCCAGCGCGAGCGTCACGTTCCCGGTCAGTACGACAGTGAGGCCCCACGCGCCCCCGATTGCCGCGACAACGGGGGTCGCGCGGTTGTTGAGTCGCCGCCCGAGGACGAGGCCCGCCACCGTGACGCCGCCGACGGCGACGACGACGATGCCGATTGCAGTCAGGAGGTTCAGTTGCTGGCCGAGGCTCCCGAGGACGGTAATCGCGTAGCGGATGACCACGTCCGGCATCGTCACGGCGATGAAACTCGACACCGGGGCGGCGACGAACCCCGGCGTGAACCCGGCGACAGCGTAGGACCCAGCCACCGCCGCGAGGCCCGCGAACAGCCCCACCAGTCCAGTCGGGAGGGCACCCACGAGACGGGACTCACTGGACACGGTACTGCCTCCGGTCGGTCGACCACAGTCGCGGCACGGTCACTCTCATACTCGGGCCGAGGCGACAGCCCCCAAAAGCCGTTGTGCGAACTCCGTCCGGACTGCATCTAGAATTCCTCCGAACTGTTCAAGCCCACGGCGTCCGATTGGATCTCTGTGAACGACTCTAACGCCGCCGGAGACGGGACGGGCGGGCGGCCCTGCCCGCGGTGTGACCGCCCGCTGTTCAGCCGTCACTGCAAGTACGTCTGCCCGGAACACGGCGTCGTCTACGACTGTGCGGACACGTTCTACTGAGCGACCTCACGCCGGGCGCGGACGTGCCGGTACGCCGGCCCGGCCAACAGGAGCGCGGCCAGCGACGCGGCACCGACGACGAGCCACACGCCCACGTCCGTCCCGCGGAGCGCGAGACTGTGCATCGAGTGCCCGGCGAGGACGGCCGCCGTCACCCACGGGAGTTCACCCAGCAGCGTCCCGAGGACGAACCGCCCGCGACTGACGCCCGACAACCCGGCGGCGTAGGACACCGGGTCCGCCGGGAGCGGTGCCAGCCGGACGGCGACGATACCCCGGAGTTCGCCGGTGCCCGCGACCAACCGGCCCCCCATCTCGCCGAGTTGACCGAACAGGCCGTCGCCGGTCTGTGCGTAGCGGGCCAAGAGAAACGGCGGGAGACACGTCAGGACGGCTCCGGCCAGCCCCACCGGGATGCCGACGGCGACGCCGTACACGTAGCCCACAAGTACCGAGACGGCACTGATAGGCCAGAGGACGAACGGCCGACACAGGTAGAGCGCGGCGAGGACACACACGAAGAGAACCGGACGAGTGGCGACGCGTTCGGCCCCCTGCAGGACGGCGGCCGGCGACAGCACCACCGCCGCCGCGGCGACGACGCCGCCGCCGACGGCAGTCCCGACCACCTGTCGCCGCGTCGCTCGCTGCATCTACCCTCTCGTGGCCACTGACTCGACAAACCTCTTGTGGTCCGCGCAACCGCCACGGCTCGACGCCCGTTCGCACACGCCGCCGGACGGCCCACGCAACGCTTAATCCGGCGGCCATCCACCCTCCCGGCGTGCGCGACATCGACCCAGTCGAGTTGGGGCTGGACTTGCTGGCGAGCCTCGAAGACGACTCGCTGAGCGTCGCCGACGCGCTGGACCGCATCGAGACGGTCACCACCGACCCGAACGTCCAGCGCGAGATTCTCGACACCGCGGTCACGCGGGGTATCGTCGACCGCGAGGACGGCACCATCCGTCCGCAGGGCCACGACTACGTGAGCTTCGAGGCCGACGTGATAACCAAGGAGGGGGAGTTCAGTTGCCGACGCTGTGGTGCCGGGCTCTCGACTGGCTACTTCATTACCTTCGACGCGGGCGAACACGGCCCCTTCGGCTCCTCGTGTATCAGAAAAGTCACGGGCCGCGAGTCCTAACCGCGTCCCTCGCGCAGTTCGCGGACGAGTTGCTCGATGATGTCGTGTTGCTCCTCTAGGAGTTCGTTCTGTCGCTGGACGGCCGTCGTCAACTCCGAGAGTCGCTCCTCGACGGCCGCGATGTCCTCGCTGGTCGGACCCGTGGTGCCGTTCTCCGTCGCGTCATCCCTTGGCTCGGAGGGTGCTGAACGCGAAGAGTGCCCGGTCGCCGTCGCGGCGTCTGTCTGTCTGACCCCATCCACTCTACTGTCGTGCGCGTCGGTGTCGGCCGTCGTGTCGGAGCGACTCGCCGGCTCCATCGGCTCGTCCATGCTGGACCCGTCGGCGTCGGTCACGAGCGGTTCGACGCCGCTCCCGAGGCCGAGGCCGTCGTCGTCCTCGGCAGGCGCGTCCGTTTCGTCGGTTCCGACGGCCGCGTTCAGCTCTTCCAAGGAGGAGACGCCGTGGTACTCGAAGGCAGTCTCCTCGATGACCTCCTGGACCTTCCGCGCTTGGTCGTTGGGCGTCTTGACGCGCTGCGGCCGCCCGTCGATTTCGAGGACGACCTCGGTCGCGACACTTCCCCGCTCGAAGGCAAGCCCCGTCAGGTCCGCGTACGGGTACACCTGATAGTCGTCGGTCCAGACTGCCGCCCCGATGTGCCTGACGACGCGGGCGTCCGTGACGACGACGGCGAGTTCACTGAACCGGAACGCGCCGGCGATGTTCTCGTCTGCCTCGATGACACCTGCCGTCCGCAGGATGCCCCGAAAGAGGAGTTCGAGAACCTGCGTATCCCGACTGCTCGGGACGCTGAACGACCGTGCGTCGTCGACGTAGTGGAGGGTGAACTTCGTCTTCCGTCGCCCCTCGCTGACCGCCAGTCGCTCGATGTCGTGCGGGAACTCTTCGACTTTCTCGTCGCTCAACAGTCCTTCCGCGCGGTAGAGTAACGTCCGAGTCGGCGTGAGACAGACGGTGTCCTCGTCGCCGAGGTTGACGCCCGCCTGTATCTCCTCGCCCCCGAGGGCGTCCCGGACGAGGTCAGGAACGTCCATGGTCGTGTGTACCAGCGGTGTGGCTTAAATCCGCGGGTGGGTCCCGAACGACCCGCGCTCCGGGACCCTGTGGCGCGAACTCCCACACGGGAGCGGGCAACCGCCGGATATGAGAAGGTATAAGATGGCGACTCGACTATCACCGGATGCGCCCGGGTGGCTTAGCTGGACATAGCGCCGCACTCATAGGGTTATCGAGACTCACGCGGCGGACTCCCGGTCCCACGAGGCCCGTCGAACCTCGAACCTGGGACATGCGGAGATCGAGGGTTCGGAGCCCTCCCCGGGCATTCTCACTACCGCCACGAGTCGGAGACGAGTGGCAACGCCGTGGGAATGCCCGGCCACTCCGAACCCGGAGGGTTCACGCGAGCATCGAGAGCGAGCGTGAAGCAGGAAAACCGGAGGTTTTCCGTGGTTCTGTCGTCCCCCGGGCATTTCATTTCGGTGACGAAACCCACAGATACTCCCTTCTTCGGCCCCAATCGGCAGTGTGCCCAGAGAATTCCCCTACCGGTGTCTGAACTGCCTCGACCACACCGTGGTCCGGGAGTTCGACGTCTCGCACCTCACGATGACGTGTCCGGTCTGTGATTCCTTCGAGCGATTCGTCAACGGCGACGTGTTCGACCAGTACGAAGTCTACGAGTCGACTCCACCGGCGGATTTGGACTGGGGAAAACTCGACCGGTCGGAGAAACTGCTGGTCAGCGAACACGTCGTCCGCCGGGGCCACAGCCCCGCGGACTTCGCCGTGGAAGACTCCAGTGCCGTGAACACGCAGTAGCTCGCGCTCCCGGGTCGGTTCGTTACAGTCCCCTCGCGGCTACCGCCCTGACCCCTTGCGGCCGTTACTGCCTGACGCTGACGGTGTAGTCCGTCGCTATCCACCCGTCGCTGTTACCGGACTCGGTGAACACGACCCGTCCCTCGGAACTGCTGTGGGTCGTCACGTCGCCGGAACAGTCCGTCTCGTAGTGTTCCCTCTCGTCGCGCCGCGCATCGTTTCGGGTGTCGTCCATCCCACTCATGCGTGTGTGAACACGTATCGTATGGCATATGCCTATCCGTTCTGCGACGTTTCTGTGGTCCTTTAATACGCGCCCACCCTGCGAGGGCACGTATGGACAAGCAGACGCGCCGCGAACGTGTCTGGGACGAACTGGAGGAGAGCGGGGTTGCGCGGTTCCCGTACCCACCACACGGACGAATCCCGAACTTCGCGGGCGCGGACGAGGCGGCCGAGCGGTTGACCACGACGGACGCGTGGCAGGCGGCGGACACGCTGAAGGCCAACCCCGACGCGCCGCAACTGCCGGTCCGCCGCGCCGCGTTGCGGGCGGGTAAGACGGTGTACATGGCCGTCCCGCGGTTGCGCGACGAACGGTGTTTCCTGCGACTGCATCCGGCCGACATCGAGGACATCGACCACGCGACGACGGTCGGCGGGTCCGCCGAGGCGGGACAACCAGTCGACCCCGAGGAAATGCCGCCGGTCGACCTGATTGTCTCGGGGAGCGTCGCCGTCAGCGAGGCCGGTTCCCGCGTCGGCAAGGGCGAGGGGTACAGCGACCTCGAATTCGCCGTCCTCCGCGAGTTCGGACTCGTCGGCGAGGACACGCCCGTCGCCACGACGGTCCACGAGCGACAGGTCCGCACCGACGCCATCGACACGGACCCCCACGACGTTCCGCTCGATGTCGTCGTCACCCCGGAGCGAACCATCGACGTGCCGCCGTCGACCAAACCGTGCGGCCTCGACTGGCCCGCCCTCTCCGAGGAGCGAATCGCCGACATTCCGATACTGCAGCGACTCCGTGACTGAGTGGTAACTGTTGTCTTGGCCGACGGAGGACGACTGGCCGTGAATAATGAAATTATTTTAATGAAAGTGTGTGCGTATGTACGTCGTAGTGTCAACACTTCGTTCACGCGACGTGCTTAGTCACGTGGCAATGGCAGTGCGTGGGCTTTCGAGCTACTGGTGGCTCTTCCCCGTCATCGCCGTCACAGCGCGGACCGTTCACCAACTGCAAGTGGTCAGCTACAGCTCACTTGCAGTCTCCGAAGACTCCGCGCTGTTCTACCATAGCGGGCTCGCATGGGTCGAACTCGGTCGTACCCCGTATCTCTACACGTGGGATATCAAAGGCCCACTCACACACGAGATAGCCGCCCTTCTCGCCCTCGCCGGAGACGGTGTTCCCGTCGCCATCAACCAGTATGGAGTGTGGCTGAATGGGTTGTGTTTCGTTATCGCCACCGTCATCGGCGTCGTGGCGGTATTTCGACTTACAGACTCGAAGCCGGCTGCGTTCGTTTCCGGGTCCGGGTTGTTACTCTTTCCGTATATATGGACGATTATGGGGACGGGGTACCGACCGAAGTTTCCGTTCCTTGCTGCACTGGCTCTCTGTTTCGCCGCGCTCGTCGAACGGCGACTCGCGTTTGCAGCCGTCGCTGCTGCCGCGATGGCTGCACTCTGGCAGGTTGGCGCGCTCGTGGTCCTGTTGGTATTTGGAATCATCGTTACCGAGACAGCCCGCGGGAGACTCTCTCCGCGTGTACAGTACAACGCGCTCGCTGGGGTCGGCATTGTATTCGCGGTTACGGTCGCCCCATTCGTCGCAGCAGGCGCGCTCGGACAGCTGATAGTCCAAACCGTCATCGCTCCCGTCGCGTCCGGTACTGGCGGCGGCGGTCTCGAGTTTGCGTTCCGCGTCTTAGACCCGACACTCGCGGCGGTCGCGGTCCTCGGTGTCGCGGCATTCGCCGTCGAGCGGCGGCCTCCTGAAGGATGGTTGCCCGCACTCCTGCTTGCTGTCTTCGCGCTCGTAGCACTCGCACTAGGGCAGCTGGGCACGTCCGACCTCCTCCCGCTTACACTGTTGTCGTGTGTCGGGGCCGGTGTGGGTGTCGCCGCGGCGAACCGCCCAGACCAGCCACTCCATCACAACCCTGCCGTGTGGATTGTCACCATCGTCGTCGTCTCCGCGTGGTACGCGCCAGCGGTCGAACAAACGGTGCCAGTCCTAGGTTCGGTCGGCAGCAATCTTCAGCACGGCACCATCGCGACACAGTGTCACGTGCGGATGTCGACGCCCGAGATGGAAATGATACGGCTCACTGGCCACAGCCCGACGGCGAACGTGTGCTGGTCACCGTCGTGGTGGCCCTCTCTGTAGCAGCGCGTTTGAGCGACCGTTTGTCACGGTGATGGCTTGGAATAGTTGATTCAAAGTAGTGGGACGAAGTGAGCAGTACGGTCACCGCTCTGCTGTCGGGCACGGCTGACTGAAGAGAGTGCCAGACTGCTCTGACGCCGAGTCAGGTCGCTTCGGTACCCGTGACCGTCGAGACGCGGTCGACGAGTTCGTCGAAGCCGCCGTTGAGGCCCCCTTTCTGGAGGTAGTTGACCTCCTCGTCGGCTCGGGTGCCATCGAACAGTTCCCGCTCCCGCGTGGTAAAGAGGATGAACGGGATATCCGACTGCACCTCGTGGACGGCGTCTTTGAACTGGAGTCCGTCCATCTCCGGCATCTCGAAGTCACTGACGACGCAATCGAACTCGTCGCCGTCGGCTTCGAGCCGGTCGAGTGCTGCCCGCGCACTCGTCTCCGTGACTACGTCGAACCGGTCGCTCCGGTGTTCGAAGTAGGAACTCGCGACGGCGACCACACCCGGCTCGTCGTCGACGACCAGTACTCGTACCCCCTCGGTGTCCCCACACCCAACCGACATGGTTACACGCCGATGTTAGAGCGAAGAAACTTAAAATACACTCCTAGTTTTCTCCTGTTGAAAAGACCGGTTCGCCGCCGAGATTTATGAACGTCCGGCCCCGAGTGTATGGGAATGGAAGCGACCGCATCGATAACGCGTGCCGCACTCGATACGCTGTCGAGTCAGGTCGCTGTCCTCGACGAGGAGGGCACGATCCGTTTCACGAACAACTCGTGGGGTGCCAGCGACGGAGCGGGGACGTCGCCGGAGGCGGCGCAGGTCAACTACTTCGATGCAGTCGACCCGACGGCGGACGAGTACGCCGCCGACGCGGTGACCGGCATCCGCTCCGTCATCGACGGCGACCGCGACTCGTTCACGCTCGAATACCCGTGCCACACCGACGAGCGCAAGCAGTGGTTCCTGATGCGGGCGACGCCGTTCACGCTCGGCACGACACGGTATGTGACGGTGACACACATCGACATCACCGACCGGCGACTGGCGGAACTCGACGCACAGGACCACGCCGAACGGGCCGAACAGGAGCGCGGACGCCTCGAACACCTCATCGAGCGCATCAACGGGCTCGTACAGGACATCACGAAACTCCTCGTCGAGGCCCAGTCCCGCGGCGAAATCGAGACGGGCGTGTGTGAGCGACTCGCCGACGCGGAGCCGTACGTGTACGCGTGGGTCGCCGACGCCGATGTCGCGGCGGACTCCCTCACCCTGCAGGCGGACGCAGGGGTGACCGATGTCGATATCGATGCCGTGACCTATCCACTCGCCGACGACACCGGGGACCCGACGGTGCGAGCGTACACCGAGGGCGAAGTCGTCACTGTCCAATCTATTGACCCGGACACGCGACTCGGGCGGGTGTATGGCGACGCGGGTGTCGAGGCGGTCATGGCCGTCCCGATTGCCAGCCACGACACCGCCTACGGCGTCCTCACCGTCTGTGCCGACCAACCGGACGCCTTCGACGAGCGCGAGCAGGCCGTTCTCGAAGCGTTGGGGCGGGCCACGGCGAACACTCTCGACGCGTTGGAGAGCAAACAGACGCTGACGGCGGACCGTGTCGTCGAGATGGAGTTCACCGTCGACGACGAGACGTGCTTCCCGGCACGGCTCTCGGCGGCGGCCGACTGCACGCTCACATACTCGGGGTCGGTCTACGACGAGGACGGCCACATCAAACTGTTCTACCGGGTTCGCGAAACCGACGCCGAGGCGGCCCTCGCCGCCGTCGCGGCCGACGATGTCGTCGCCGACGTCACGCTCCTCGCCGAGTACGACGACGAGACGCTTCTCGGGGTGACTTGTCGCTCGTCGCTCGTGGCCGCACTCGCGGACCGGGGTGCGGTCACGAAAGAGGTGACGGCGAGTGAGGGCATCGCTCGGTTCACCGTCGAACTATCACAGGACGGCGACGCACGCTCGCTGTTCGAGTTCGTCGAGGACGGCCACGACGGAACCGAACTCGTGAGCTATCACGAACACGACCGCCCGGTACAGACCCGACAGGAGTTTCGGGACAGTCTCGAAGACCGGTTGACCGACCGTCAACTGACGGCCCTGCGGACCGCCTACTACAGCGGCTTCTTCGACTGGCCGCGGGACGTCAACGGCGACGAACTCGCCGAGACGATGGACATCTCGCGGTCCACCTTCCACCAGCACCTCCGGACCGCCGAGCGAAAGGTGTTCGACGCGTTCTTCGACAGAGCCTGAGGACAGTACCGTCAAGAGGCACCGGACCCACAGGTCGCACATGTCGTCGGACGACCCGACCGTCATTCGCGCTATCGCCGTCAGCGCAGAGGACGTGGCATCGGCACTGGCGGCGACCCACCGTAGCGGGAACGACGCCGTGTTGCGGGTTACGCCGCCGTTCAGCGGGCGAATGCGCGCCCGTCTCCACGTCGAGGGTGCCGCCGACTACGAGGACCCACCGCGACCGATTCACGTCCCGGCGGACGCGCTCGTGACCGATGCCGCGCCCGCGTATCCGACTCCCGCCGACACGGAGGACGAACTCAGAGCGGACCCCGAGGAGACGTACTCCCGGGAGCGTCACCACGAGTACCACGCCGAGGCGGTTGCCGCGTGGCGCGACTCGGTCGGCAACCACGTCGTCGACACCGTGGCACTCCCCACGCCCGCTGGCCAGCACGAAGTGACCGTCTCGCTGCTGGGCTGAGGTCCGCCCCTTCCCCACGTCCTTGACATTCGTTAACAACCACCTTCCGGCGAGTGCCGAGAGCGTCCCGCTCGGGCCAGCCGCCGCCGCTCCTACGGACTGTCTGCCGTATTTCTTACCGGACGAGGCGTGTCTATAAAACGTCTCGCGACTGCTTGCTCCGTGATGAAAGGTCTGTACGGCGGCCGGAGAGGATAAAATGAGCCGAAACGCTTCGAAGTCTCGACCAATTATAAGACCGTTCCCGTAGATGGACAGGACAAGTCACATGTCCCCATCGAGTCCCTCCAGTAACGAACGGGAGCTCTCGTTCCCGAACCGCGACGCCCTCCCGTCGCTGGGCCAGTACGGCAGCGGACTGAAATCGGGCGTCGAGGGTATCGCCTTCTGGGCCGCCGTCATCCTCCCGTTCCTCCACCTGCCCTTGCTCGCCACCGGCCTCGACAGCACGTCGGTCACCGTCGCGTTCGTCGCGTTGCTCGTCGTGAACGTCGTCGCCGTCGTCCTCGGCCGGCCACACCGCGCCGACTGACTCTCACCCGGCCAGCCGTTCGTCCCCGAGTGCTTGGAGCAGGTCCTGCCGTGCGATGATGCCGACGACGCGCCCGTCGTCGTCGACGACTGGAACCCGGTTGATGTCCCGGTCACCGTCGGCCAGAACGTCAAGGACGGCGTCGATGTCCTCGTCCGGGCCAACCGTCACCACGTCCTCGGTCATCACATCGCTGACGGGGTGGCCCGCGTTGCGCAGGAGGTCGAGGCCCACGTCGAGTTCGTCCCACGAGAGGTCGATACCGTATGTCAGACTCTCCAAGAACGGCGGGAATCCGACGGGAATCCACAGCGTTCGGTCGGAGGGTTGAAACAGGTCCACGAGGTCACCCTGCGTGACGATGCCGACGAGGCGTTCGTCGCCGTCGTCGTCCGTCTCGACCACCGGGTAGCCGTTGAACTCCGCACGGGCCAACCCGGTGAGGACGCTCGCAACGTCGTCGTCGGGTCCGACCGTCTCCACGTCGGCGGTCATGATGTCGCTGGCAGTTCGCATACGTCGGTGGAGAACCGGCCCGGCCCTATGCTTTGGGACTCGACAGTGTCGTTGTCACGTCTCGACCGGGGCCGGAGAACTCGACGCCAACCGACGGACTCAGACGGCCTCACTGACCGGTTCCCAGATGGCACACCAGTCTTCGACTGGGATGTATCCCTCGACTTTGGCACAGGCACCCCACGTGTCACCGTTTTTGTCGGGGATGAACTCCGCACAGTTTCCACAGGACTGCCCCGGTTGAGCGGGGCCGTCCGCGATGGCTTCGACGGACTCGGTCAACTGTACGTCGTCTTGGCTCTGGAGGGCGTCGGGGTCCCGCTCCTCTCCGGCCTGTGAACTCGCGGTCCGGTACTCCTCGGGGACCTCGGCCGTCGGTAACTCGTCTTCGGACATCCCCGCGGGGACCTCCGGTTCGGGCAGTCCTTCGTAGATGACACACCAGTCCGCGCCGTCGATGTACCCTTCGACCTCCGCGCACGCACCGAACTCGTCCCCGTTCTTGTCCGCGATGTAGTCGGCACAGTTCGCACAGCACCGTCCCGGTTGGTGTGCGTCGTTCTCCCGTGCCTCGTCGTACTCGGTGAAACTGACAGCCGCCTTCGCGTTCAGTGCGTCGGGGTTGCGTTGTTCGCCGCCGAGCGAGGTTGCCGACACGTACGCGTCGGGCACTGGCCCGCCTTCGAACTCCGATTCGGAGACGCCCGGTGGCCGTTCCTCTTCCCAGTCTTCTTCGTCCTCTCCCGCTTCGGCGTCGGTGGGCTCCGGCGTCTGGTCTTCGTCGTCCGTATCGCCGGTACACCCGCTCAGTGCCGCGAGACCGACCGTCGCCACGAGGTAGTTCCGCCGACTCCACATGTCGTGATTCGACACTCGCTCTCGCCGCGAAGGTCTCTGTGACATCCGACTGAACTTCTAAACCAATAACATAAAACAGTTGAGTATAATTGTCGGGGAATGGGAACGGCCCCGGCTGAGCGGACAGTACGTTTAAATTCCCGCCCGCCAAAGTGGATGTATGGCCGCTTACGGCCGGCCGTCCCTTCGGGACTTGTTCGACGAGTCGCCGACGCCACACATTGCACACCCCCCTCGCACCCACCATCGGGACTTCTACGTCGCAACTGACGGCTCATTCAGACCGACAGGGAGTGCGACCGCCACAGACGGCGCGTCGGCGGGTGGACTGGGCGTCGTCATCGAAACCTGCGACGGCGAGCGTGTCGCCAGACTGTCCGTCCCGGACAGCGCGCCCGACAACAACGTCGCGGAGTATCGCGCGCTCCACCTCGGCCTCGACGTCTTGGCCGCTCGCGCGCCCCCCGACGCCCGCGTCGGCGTCCTCATCGACCACGACGACCTCGCGGGCAACGTCAATCAGGCCGTCCTCGCCGCCCGCGAACCGGACTGGGAGACACACGACCCGGTTTCGGTCCCGAACGAGACGGGCCACCACTGGCGGGGCATCCGCGCCCGCATCTCCGGGTTCGACCGCCTCCGGGCCGCCCGCATCCCGAGCGACGTGAACCCCGCTCACCCGCTCGCCAACGCCCCCGACCAGTACGCACACGTCAACGGCGAGAGCGACCGGTGTGTCCGGCCGACGGGGTCGAACAGCGAGACACAGGTACCGCCACCGTCGCGCTCCGACCGCGGCGCGAGCGACTGAGGCGGTCGCCTCAGTAGTCGTTCTGCTGTGCGTCGACCACGGCCACCGAGGCCAAGTTCACGATGTCTTTGACCTCGTCGCCGCGCTGGAGGACGTGGACGGGCTTGTCCATCCCGACGAGCATCGGGCCGATGGCCTCCGCACCGCCCAGTCGCTGGAGGAGTTTGTAGCCGATGTTCCCCGATTCGAGGTTCGGGAACACGAGCACGTTCGCCGGTTCGTCGAGGTCCGAGAACTCGTAGGTCCCTTCGAGGATGTCCTCGACGACGGCGGTGTCGGCCTGCATCTCGCCGTCGACGGGGAAGTCCGCTTCGTGGTCGTTCCGGACGAGTTCGGCGGCGCGCCGGGGCTTGCGCGTCCCCTCGTTGTCGACCGACCCGAAGTTCGAGTACGACAGCATCGCCGCGCGCGGTTCCACGTTGAACCGGCGGGCGAGGTCGGCGGTGTGTTTGGTCACTTCGGCCAACACGTCCGCGTCCGGGTCTTGGTTGACCGTCGTGTCCGCACAGAAGACCACGCGGTTCTTGAAGGTCAACATGTAGACGCCCGCGGCGTAGTCGGCGTCCTCGGCCGTCCCGACGATTTGGAGCGGCGGTTTGAGTGCCGACGGGTAGTTGTGCATCAGGCCGGTCAGCATCGCGTCGGCGTCACCCATCTCGACCATCACGCTGCCGAGGTAGTTGCCGTCTTGGACGAGTTCGTTGGCCTCCCGGCGGGTGATGCCCTTGCGCTGGCGGAGGTCGTACAGGCGTTCTGCGTACGGGTCGAGGTTCCCCTCGCCGGGGTCGACGATTTCGGGCTCGAAGTTCAACGCCAGTGTCTCCATGATAGCCCAGATGCGCTCGCGGTCGCCGATGAGAATCGGCTGAGCGATGCCCTGGTCGGCCAACTGGTAGGCCGCCCGAATCATCTTCTCGTCGTCGCCCTCCGCGAGGACGACCCGTTTCGGCTCGTTTTTGGCCTTGTTCAGGACGACCCGCATCATCTCGCGAGACTTCCCGAGGCGGGCCTCCAGTTCCTCGACGTACTCGTCGAGGTCCAACTCCAGCCGTGCCGCGCCGCTGTCCATGGCGGCCTGTGCGACGGCGGGTGCCACCTCGAAGAGGACGCGCGGGTCAAGCGGTTTGGGGATGATGTACTCGGGGCCGAACTGGAGCGGTTGGTCGCCGTAGGCCTTCACCACGGCGTCGGGCACGTCCTGCCGTGCGAGTTCGGCCAACGCCTCGGCGGCGGCGACTTTCATGTCCTCGTTGATTTCGGTCGCACGGGCGTCCAGCGCGCCGCGGAAGATGAACGGGAAGCCCAACACGTTGTTCACTTGGTTGGGGTAGTCCGACCGCCCCGTCGCCATGATGACCGTGTCGTCGCGGGCCTGCTTTGCGTCCTCGTAGGCGATTTCCGGGTCCGGGTTGGCCATCGCGAAGATGATGGGGTCCGGCCCCATCGACTGGACCATCTCCTCGCTCACGATGCCACCGACCGAAAGGCCGACGAACACGTCCGCGCCGTCCATGGCGTCCGCGAGGTCACCCTCCGGCACGTCGCGGGCGAACTCTCGTTTGAACTCGTTCACGTCGCCCGACTCGGCGCGGGCCTCGGTGATGATGCCCGAGGAGTCACACATGGTGATGTTCTCCCGGTCGACGCCCAGCGAGACGTAGAACCGCGCCGACGCGATGGCACTCGCGCCGGCACCGGAGAAGACGATTTCGAGGTCAGCGAGGTCCTTGTCGGCGATGTCCGCGGCGTTCAGCAGGGCCGCCCCGGAGATGATGGCGGTGCCGTGCTGGTCGTCGTGGAACACGGGGATGTCCATCTGCTTGCGGAGTTTCTCCTCCACCTCGAAGCACTCGGGAGCCTTGATGTCCTCGAGGTTGATGCCGCCGAAGGTGGGTTCCATGGAAGAGATGGAGCGAATCATCTCTTCGGTGTCCGCGTCCTCCAGCTCGATGTCGAACACGTCGATGTCGGCGAACCGCTTGAAGAGGACGCCCTTCCCCTCCATGACCGGCTTGGAGGCCTGTGCCCCGATGTCACCGAGGCCGAGGACGGCCGTCCCGTCCGAGACGACGCCCACGAGGTTCCCCTTCGCGGTGTAGGAGTAGGCGTCGTTCGGGTTGTCGCGGATGCTTCGACAGGGGGCGGCGACCCCCGGCGAGTACGCGAGGCTCAAGTCACGCTGTGTGTTGGTCGGTTTCGTCGTCGAAATCTCGATTTTTCCCGGGGGGTCCTGCCGGTGATAGTCGAGTGAATCCTCGTCCAGTCCCATGCTGATACTGGCACCGTCCCACGGTAAAAAGGTAACCGAAAGCGACATTCGACAAGTGTCGATATCGCACGGGAGACGCCCCGGCGTCGGCAGTGCAGTTCTCACGCCACGGGAACGAATGGCGGGGCATAAGTGCGCTCGCTCCCGAGAGTCGGATATGCGTTTCAGCTTCCGCCACCTCGCCGCCACGACGACGGGGCTGACGTTCAGCCTCATCCTGCTCGGTGTCTACACGGGTGCCATCGGTGCGGGACTGGCCTGTGAGGCCCGCTGGCCGCTGTGTGACGGCTGGATGGGACTGTTCCCGGCGACGTGGCCGAGTTTCGTCGAGTGGTTCCACCGCTTGGTCGCCATGGTGACCGGCTTCTTCATCCTCGGCACGACGTACGCCGCGTGGCGACACACTGACTCGACCCGCATCCGCCGGGCGTCGACGCTCGCGCTCGCCGTCCTCCCGGTGCAGGTGCTCCTCGGTGCGAATACCATCTTCAACTTCGGCGCGACGGCACAGGTCCTCCACCACGCCGCCGCGCTGACGATTCTGACCTCGCTGGTCGCCGCCACCGCGTGGGCGTTCGGGAACGCCGACACCGCGGCCGCCGAGACGGACGCCGATACGACGGCAGAATCGGGGTCGACCGGCTCCGTCCGAATTTGAGGGTTACGCGAAGTCGCCGAGACCGGACTGCTGGTCGTCCGGTTCCTCCCGCTCTGCCTCGTCCTCGGAGGCGTCTACTTCCGCTTCACCGCCGTCGCCGCCAGCGTCCGTGAGCGTGACCTGCCCGCTCTCGCCGTCGTCGTCCGCGTCGTCCGCACTACTGTCGTCCTCTGTCGCCGTCTCGCTCCGGGCCGCTCCGTCGAAGGCTCCGCCCGAGTGTTCGACGGCCATCTCCTCGCGCAACTCCTGTGCGTCCGCGACGATGGACTGGACCTTGTTCGTGTCCTTCCCCGACCCCGTGACGAACGCCACGTGGTCGGCCTCTAAGTCGTAGCGGGCCGCCATCGCCACGGTCAACTCGCGGTTCTTGCAGTGGTGGGTCATGACCGCGAGGAAGGGCATGATGTCCCGTCGTGCCGTCCCCATGCTGACGCCGTTCTCTTCGGCTATCTGCCGGGCGACGTAGTCCCGCTTGTTCCGGGTCCCCCGCGAGCGGCCGAGTTTCGACCAGTAACTCGGCGGCCCGTAGCGGGTCCAGCCACCCTTCTGTTCGCGGCGGGCGGCGGCGACGCCAGCGGTCATGTTGTCGCCCGCGTACCGCCAGTAGGAGTAGTTCTGTGTCGCCCGGACCCGGCCAAGCCAGCGGTCGGCGTTGGCGAGGAAGTCGTAGGCCCGCGCCAACTCCGTGCCGTGGTAGTCTTTTGGCACGTTGTCCGCTATCCAGTTGATGAGGTCGTCGGGCGTCTCGTCCACGTCGTAGGAGGCTTTCAGTGCCTCCTCGGCGTCTGCCTCCTTGATGACCGTGTCGAGGTAGTCGAACACGCCGCTGGTCCGGTCGCGTTCGCCCGACACGTAGTCCTCCGCGGTTATCTCCTCGCGGCCCTGTGCGGTCGCCTGCAGGTCCTTGATTGCCCCGCGCAGGTCGCCGCTGTTCGCCTCGGCGATGTCGGATAGCACCGCGTCGGTGAACCCGACGCCCTCCTGCCGACAGATGTCTCGGAGGACGGGGACGATAGAGCGTTTGCCGATGTCGCGGAACTCTATCTCCCGGCAGGCGTTGCGCAGGCCATTGGACATCTCGTAAAAGTCGTTGGCGATGAGGACCATCGGCTGGCCCGCCGACTTTACGATGTCCGTGACCGCCCGCGACCCGCCCCGGTCCACGTTGCCGTGGAAGTTGTCCGCCTCGTCGACGATGACCAACTGCCGACTGCTCTCGCCGAGCGTCGCGTTTGCCGAGGCCCGGCCGGCGACCCGCTGAATGTCGTCTTTCGTCCGGGAGTCGCTGGCGTTGAGTTCGATGCGGTCCCATCCCATGTCGTTCGCCAGCGCGTGGGCGGCGGAGGTTTTGCCCACGCCGGGACTGCCGTGGAGGATGGCCGCCTCCCGGTGGTCGTCCCACGTCTCGGCCCACTCCTTCAGTTCGTCGCGGGCCGTGTCGTTGCCCCGGACCTCCGCCAGCGTCGACGGGCGGTAGGTCTCGGTCCAATCTGCCATTATCGGAGGGAGGCACGGACCGTGTTTAGTGGTTGCGGAGCGGCCGGTGGGACCCGCCGGCGCGGCCGATAATAAGAGTTAATAACTGAACGCGAGTGAGTTAATACATGACAGTCGTCAGCGTGTCGATGCCGGACGAGTTGGTCGAGCGAATCGACGAGTTCGCCGAAACGCACGGCTACACGGGCCGAAGCGAGGTGTTCCGGGAGGCATCGCGGAACCTCCTCAACGAGTTCGAGGACAAGCGACTGGAAGACCGCGACCTGATGGCCGTCGTCACGGTCATGTTCGACTACGAGACGACGAGCGTCGAGGAGAAGATGATGCACCTGCGCCACGACCACGAGGGTCTCGTCGCCGCGAACTTCCACAGCCACGTCGGCGACCACTACTGCATGGAACTGTTCGTGTTGGAGGGGCGACTCGACGCGATTTCCGCGTTCGTCGGGAAGGTCAGGGCGACGAAGGACACGCTCTCCGTGGATTACTCGGTGCTCCCGGTGGACGACATCGGGATGGTCTCCTGACGGCGCGGGTTTGCTTCGCCGTCCATCGACCCGAAAGCATTTTCTGCACCCGTGTGTTCGCCGGGACGCATGAGTACTGACAGCCTCCGTGACCGCGTTCCGCTCGCGTCCGGTGCCGTCGCCGGTGCCGTGGCGTACGTCCTCGGGTACGTCTTCACCTACGCGTTGACCAGCGGCGACTTGCGGGAGTCGCCGCTCAATCGGTTCGCCGAACTCGTCGGCGGCGAGGACATTACGCTGCAACTCGTCGGGTGGCTGTTCTACAACGGGCACTTCGTCCCGACGCTCGTCGACGCGCCAGTCTTCGGCGGGTCGACGAACTTCATCGCCGAGACGGAGGCGTTCTCACCGCTCCTCTACGCGATTCCGCCGCTTCTCCTCGTGGGCGCGGGGCTGGCCGTCGCACGCCGCTACCTCGACGCGCGGGGCGTGACTGACGCCGCGTTCGCGGGCGCGTCGGTGGCTGTCGGCTACCTGCCACTGTCCCTCCTCGGCATCGTCGTCTTCGAGGTCAGTCTCGGGTCTTCCAGTGGCGGCCCGGACCCGATACTGGCGGCAGTCCTCGCCGGTGTCGTCTATCCCGTCGTCTTCGGAACCATCGGTGCCGTCGTCGCCCAGCAGACGAACTGACGCCGCGAACTGCAGGTTTCGACGGTTGCGGTACGTTTTTATCACCGCTGAGAGTGGAAGGCCGCATGGCCCGTGGGCCACGCCGCGAACTCGCCGAGCGCATCGCCGGCGAGATAACTCTCAGCGACGACCCCGGTGCGACCCTCCGGAAGTGGCGCACGGACTTCGACGTGTCACAGACGGAACTCGCCGACCACCTCGACGTGTCTCCCTCCGTGGTCTCTGACTACGAGAGCGGACGCCGACAGAGTCCGGGCATCGGCTTCGTCGACCGGGTGGTGCAGGCCCTCCTCGACATCGACGAACGCCGCGGCGGCGGGCGCATCCGCCAGCACGCGCGGGTCCTCTCGGCCGGGTTCGAGAGCGACATCGTCCACGACTTGCGGGAGTATCCGGCGACCATCCCGCTCTCGCGGTACTACGATGCCATCGACGCGACCGAAATCGTCGCCGGCGGACAGGACACCGTGGCCGGGCACACCGTCATCGACAGCATCGAAGCCATCACGCGCCTCTCCAGCGAGGAGTTCTACCGCCTGTACGGTCAATCGACCAACCGCGCGCTGGTGTTCACCAGCGTCACGCGCGGCGAGTCACCCCTCGTGGCGATGCGCGTCGTCACGCCGACGCCCAACGCCGTCGTCCTCCACGGTATCTCCGAGGACGACCTCTGGGAACACGCGCCCGACTTGGCCCGCATCGACGGCTTCTCGCTCGCCGTCACGACGCTCGACCTCCCGGACCTGCTGGACGGCCTCGGGGAGCTACCGTGAGCAGAGTTCGTTCTGGAAGTACCCCGACCCGACGAACCCGTTCTGGTTCAGTTGGGACCTCGTCGTCTCGCTCATCTGTGTGTCGTCGCCCGACACCGTGGGGGCGAGCCATCCCTGCTGGACGTGGCCGCTCTGTGTGTGTTGGCCGACGACGTTGTGCAGGAGTTCGTGAGTGATGATGATGACCCGCGGTTCGAGTTCCGTCTCGTGTTCGCGACGCTCGTCCTCCACGACGGCGGCGTAGCCCGGCGTCGTCGCGATGCCGCTCACGTCGGCACGCCCGATGTCACCGAACACGACCTGCTGGTAGCGACACAGCCGCTGTCCCATGTACCGCCGGTTGTAGTACTGGTGAATCTCGCCGTAGTCGTCGCCGCT
Organism: Halorientalis litorea; assembly: GCF_023028225.1. Lineage (NCBI taxonomy): Archaea > Methanobacteriati > Methanobacteriota > Halobacteria > Halobacteriales > Haloarculaceae > Halorientalis > Halorientalis litorea. Next base: position 713,862 of record NZ_CP095482.1, on the reverse strand, counting down.
GATGGCCACCTGCTCTCCCACCGGGCCACCCCGTGACCCCGAATCAACGATGTGGAGGTCGATACCCTGTGACCCGTCGGGATTGTCGATGGACATGTTCCCCCAGATTGTCTGCAGTTGCCGTTTCTCCCTGTCGGTCAGTGGTATCGTCCCGCCGCCGTAGTTGAACTGCACGTACAGGTCCATCCGCTCTGGGTCCGCGTCGGGGAGCGGGACGCCTTGGGGCGTCTCCCCGGTCTCTTCCCACGAGTCTTTCAGCCTGTCCCCGTCGGTGTCGGGTGACGGCCGTTCGTAGGCCACCGCGTCAGAACTCGGACCGGACGGGGATGGCCCCGCCATCACGTCCCGCTGACTGAACGAGATGGGGTCTAAGTCGTTCGCCTGCTCGACGAGGTCGTCGGCCTGACTGACGGAACTGTTCTCGTCGAGGTCACCGACGGCGGCCGGGAGTCCCCAAATAGACCCGAACACGACGAACAGGAGCAGCATGATACCGGTCGCCATCTTCCCGATGGGCGTATCCGGCGTCACGAAGTCGTAGAACCGCTTCGTCCGTGGTCCCGCGTACTGCACGAGCGGGTAACACGCCCGGGCCAACGCGATGACGAAGAGGATGGTCGTAACGGTCAGCACCGCGAAAATCAACAGCAGAAATGCCGGTTGTGGCAGCATCTCGTTCGCCCACCTGATGCCTGCCACGAGTCCCGACGTGACCGGTGCAAACGCCGCGCCGACTTCCGCCGGGAGGACGGCGTACGCCACCGCAATCGCGCCGACGAGCGCGACAACCCCCTGTTCGACAATCCGACTCATACCCCGCTTTCACCCCCACCGGATTTGAATCCCTCGAGAGGCATATTTTAAATTACGTGTTGTTTCGAGGAGGGAAACGCATGTCGGTCGTCCCGCACAGCAAACACGTGGTTACTCGACGTAGCGATACTTCCGCTCGCCCATCCGGCCCCAGCCGTCGAAGACGAACTCACCCTCGGGCGTCGTGAGCGGGTCCGCCTCCGTCTCCTTGTCGTGGTTGTGGATGTCGTGGACGCGCTCGTACTCCTCGAAGCTGAGTTCGTACCGGTCGGCCATCTGCTCCTCGATGTCCAACTGTGCTATCTCCGCTTCCCAGCCGGGTTGGACGGTTTCGGCGTGGACCTCCGCTTGGGCACCGCTCCCGTAGGAGGCGACGCCGAGACGCTTGCCCGTCAGGTCCAGCCCCGCCTCCAGCGCGTGTTTGAGGCCGCTCACGCGGGCGACGTGGACACTCCCGGTGTACCAGTTGCCAACCTCTCGGCTGATGTCGAGCGTCGGGTCGACGGCCCGGTCGTACCACTCGGTGTACTGCTCGGTTTCGACTAGCTGGTCGGTGTACTCGCCCATCGCGTCGAGGTACGCTTCCTCGGTGTCGAACGCTTCCGGTCGGGGCTGGCGGCCGATGTCCTCGGCGAGCGTCTCCTCGATTTCGGTGTCGCGAATCATGTGCCGGTAGGCCAGCGCGGCGGCTTTCCGAACCATCCCGGGGAACGGCGTGTGGAACGGGAGCAACTCGAAGTCGTCGGGGTGGATGGTCCCGGCGACGCTCTCGAAGTCCTCCACCGCCTCGCGCATGCGTGCGAGGTACACTTGGACTGACCGCTTGCCGTCTACCGAGGGGAACTGCTGGTTGGGCTTGAGGAAGTCCGTCTCGTCGGCACTCCCGTAGCCCTGTTCGGTCGAGAGTTCGACCAAGTCGGGGTCCTCGCTGATGAGCATCGCCACCGCGCCCGCACCCTGCGTGGCCTCGCCCGGGTCACCGCGCGCGTACAGCGCGGTGTCGGTACAGACGACCAGTGCCGACCGCCCGCGGTTCCGCCCCGCACGAATCCAATTGTAGGCGTCGTCCAGACTCTGCGTGCCCGCGATGCAGGCGAACTTGCGTTCGCCCTTGTTGGCGTGGTGGAAGTCGCCGTCGAACACCTGCTCCAGACACCCGGCGATGTACGTCGAGACGGGTTTGGAGTTGTCGAACGCGCTCTCGGTGGCGACGTCGATGCGGCCGATGTCGGCCGGTTCGAGCCCCTTCCGCTCCATCAGTTGGTGGGCGGCGTTGGCACCCATCGTCACGATGTCCTCGAACTCGTCGGGGAACGAACTCGCGTGCAGTCCCAACCCCTTCGTGTACTTGCCGGGCTCCTCGCCCTTCGCTGGCGCGAACGTCTCGGCGAGGTCCAGTTTCAGCTTCCCGGTGCGTATCTCGACGGCGTCGATACCGACCCCTGTCATACCAGCAACTCACCTAGCCTCCTATAATATATTGTCGACTATACTATCGATGATTGTCGAAATAAACGCTTCCGGCCACTGACCACGGGTCAAGTCGACTGCTCGGCGGTGTCGCTCGCGCCCTGCGTGTCTGTGACGGTCACGACCACGTAGTAGGGGGAGCTTCCCGCGTCTGGCTGGTTCGCGCTGTCCGTATCGCTGACCGTCACCGTCTGGGAACCGCCAGTGTACGACGTCGAGCTAGCCGAGTCCAGCTGGTCCGTCTTGCTACTACTGTCGTACAGCTCGACGGTGTAGCTGTCTAGATTCCCGTCGGGGTCACTGCCGGTGAAATCCACCTGAACGTCTGCTGTCCGGGGACCAGTGGAGGTCTCCGTCACCGAGTCGATGGTCACCGACGGCGCGGTGTTGCCACCACCACCCGACGCGGTGGGCGTCACCGTGTAGGTCTTCTCCCCGGTGAGGCCGTTTTCGAGTCGGTAACTCAGGGTGATTTCGACGGTTTCGCCGTCCATGTTGACGTTCGTCGCGCCGTCGTAGAACTCGTACAGGTAGACGGTCAGCGACGACCCGGCGGAGACGACCGGATTCCCGTTGTTCAGGAAGCCGTCGTCGTCGACGTCGATGGTCGTGGGCAAATCGTATCCACCGTTGATGTCCACGTATCCGTCCTGTACGTCACTCCTGACGAAGAGTTCGTTCCGCCCCGGCGCGGGCGGCGTGTTCGTCCCTACCGTGTCGTCGAGTCCGTCGATGCTTGGGTTCTGCGGCACGACTCTGATGTCCGTCACGGTGACGTCCTGCCCGAATTCGTTGGTGAACGAGGCGTTGACGCCGCCGGGAACGGTTCCGAAGTCCTGCCCGTCGTAGGCTACCGCGCCACCGTCGTAGGTGAGGTCGCCGCCCACCCCGCCACCACCGCCCCCGAGTCCACTGTCGTCGGCGTTCCTGACGGCCAACTCGACGGTCGCGTTCTCCGGGGCGCGCCGGTCGAAGCCGGGTGTATCGAGTGCCGACTGCGGCGCGTCGAAACTCACGTTGAGCGTCTCCGTCCGCTGGGCGACGCCCGAGATGTCCACGTCAGTTGCGTTGTACGTCACGCTGAGTCGGCCCTCCCCGTCGGTCTCCTGTCGTGTCGGCGACACCGACGCACCCGGGAGCGAGACGCTCGCGTTCACCTCGACGCCGTCGACCGGGTTGTTGTAGCGGTCACGGACCTCGAAGACGACCCGCTGGGTGCCGCCCTCGGGGACCGTCGACTCGTTGCCGGCGACTGGGACGATGTAGCCCGTCTCGGCCGCCCGGAGGTTCGTCCCGAAGCCGACCTTCAGCATCCGGAGGTCGTACTCGACGCCCGATTCGAGGTCGACCGACAACAGGTCGACGTCACTGCCCAGCGACCGGTTCCGGATACGGGTCACGTGTCCTCCTTGGTCGACGAACTCGCCGTCGAGCAACGTCCGCCACTGGTCTCTCGGGAGCCGTGTCGGGAACGAGACGGTGACGTTGCTAGTGTCGTTGCCGACGGCGACAGTCGTCTCGGAGAAACTCACCGGTCGCACGTCGACGCCGACACTCGCGGACCGACCCCGACTCAGCGACCCGTTGAACGTCACCAGCGTGAGGTCCTCGTCGTCGACGAGTCGCTGGCCGGACAGTGGCACTGTCGCCCCCGGCCCCTGATTGTACAGCACGGTGTTCTCGTAGTAGGTTTCGACCCCGCGGTACTCGTTGTACTCGGGTTGGTACACGAACGCGCCCGTGGGGTAGCGGTGGCTCGTGCCGTTCCAGAAATCGCGCACCTCGCCGCTCGCCGTCGCGTTCCGGACGGTCAGGTTCCGTGACGCGTTGCCGGTGTCCACCGTCCGCAACGACCCCGACGGCGGGGATGGGTTCAACAGGAGTGCCCGGCTCGGGTACTGTGTCCCGAGTCTGACCGACACCGAGTCACCCCCGCTCCGTGGCGACACGATGGCGTTCCGGAGGTCGAGCAGGTCTCCTTGGACCTGTTGGCTGTGGTCGAACTCGACCTGTCGGTTCTGCTGCGGGACGACGACCGCTTGGTAGGTGGCGTAGGCGGTGATGAGCGCGGCGAACAGAAGCACCGCTCCGACTTGGATTGCCTGCCCGCGCGTGTCGGAACGGAACGTCACTACCGTGCCTATCAGCCCACCGAGTAAAACTCATGCGGCTGTTCGGACCGGCGATATCTGGCTCAGAAGTCCGGGTCGCGCAACGACACCGCCTCGTCGAGCAACACCGTGTTCGACGGCGTGTGGACGACGGCGACGTTCGCGCTGTCGCCGTCGAGTCCGTGGGCACGGACGATGCGGTCACCGAGGCCGAACTGCCCGTCACCGTTCCTGTCGGTCAGGTTGATTCTATCGACGGTGACGCGCCGGGACTCCGACGACGAGCGGAGGACGATAGCGAGGTCACCGACGGCGAGGTCGTCGCCGCCCCGGTGTTCGACGGTCAGGTTCGTCTCGTTCGCGCTCACGTCGAGGTCAGCGAGCGGTCCCTCGTCGCCGCCGATGTCCGAGAGTGCGACGGCACTCACCAGTCCGACGAGGGTGACGACGACGGCGACGAGCAACACGACGCCGACTGTCTCGGACTGTGCGCGCGTGGCCATCGCTCACTGGAGGTGAGCGGTCCACAGCAATAGGTGTGGCGGGCTCTCGGATTACAGAGTTTCGAGGCGAAAGCCCACGACTTCAGTCGTGGGATGAAGCCGACAGCCGGCGAAACGCTGATCGTGTCGGCGTTCGTTGGTTGTGATGCCGAGTCCGAGGTAAGGATACGCACCCTTCGCGGGGGTAGATGAAGCCCGCTATCTCGGCCGGGGGCCGTACTGGCACGGCCCACAACCCCACCGCGTACGAGTGGGGAACCTCCCGCCGTGGACTGCCCGGCCTGTGGCCGGGAACCCCACGGCTTTAGCCATGGGAGGATGTCAGGCGTCGTCCTCTTCGACGACTTCGGGGTCGCTCATGGCCGTCTGGAGGCTGTCGAGGCCGTTGACCCACTCCGCGACGAGTCCGAACTCCAACTCCTCGGCCACGTCCATCGGGAGGTCCTCGCCGTCGATGATGAGCGTCCCGGCCTGTGCGCAGTAGCCCAGTGCCGCGTCCGGGTCCTCCTCGCTCTCCGCGTCGGCGGCCGCGTGGATGTAGTCGGCGACGGTGCCCTCCTCGGCGACGCCACCGGCGACGTACTCCTCGGCGGCGTAGAACACCGGAACGAGCGACGTCTGGACGCCGTCCACCAGCATCACCTTCTCCTCGTCGGGGATGTCGACCTCCGCGAGGACGATTTCGCGCACGTCGGCGAGTTCTTCCAGCGTCTCCTCCTCGTCGATGTGGCCCTCGTCGTAGGCCGTGAGTATCTTCGCCACCGCGATGGCGGTGTCGTCCTGGAGGTTCAACAGAAGTCGCGCCGAGTCCTCGTCCTCGGGGTCGATGTCCTCCTCGTCGATTCTGTCGATCCAGTTCTGCCAACGGTCCGGCGTGTAGAACTCTCCCGGCGGTTCACTCATACCTCGCCCTATACACAGCCGGACCTATAAACGCCGCGAGGCAGAGATTGCCACGTCCGCCGCTCCCGAGCCGGTCAATTCGACAGCGTTGCCCGGGTGTCGATGCCGTAGACGCGTGCTGGCGTCTCGACGTGTGCGTTCTCGACGGCCGCCTCGTACCCCGAATCGAGCAGCCAGCGGACCCGGCGCGGCACAGTCTTGGGACCGAGGACCGCCCCGGGTCGGTCTGGGTCGTCGATGAAGTCCGTCTCCATGAGGAACGGGTCGCCCGCCTCGGCGGCGACTTCGAGTTCGTCCTCGTCGCTCAGGACGCTCGGCGTCGGCCCCGCCACGCGCCCCCCGGCGTAGTGTTTGACAACGCGCTCGCGGGCGAGGCCGCTGTTCTCGGCCCACTCGGCGACGTCGGTGAAGTCCTCGCCGCCCTCGGTGTGGAGTTGCACGGCACAGCCCGTCTCGGCACCGAGCTCGAAGGCGTGTCGCATCGTCTCGTTCGACGCCGCCCACACGTCCTCGGTCACCTCGTAGTGGGGTCGCCCGGATTTGAGCGCGAGAGCCGGCCCCTCGGCGACGTACTCGGCGGCGACGTCCAACCCGCCGCGCATCAACTCCCCCGCTTCCTCGGCGGTGAACCCACGGTCGAGCAGTTGCGAGATGAGCGTCGGGTGGACGCCCAGCACCGGCCACGCCCGGCCGTCGAGGACCTCCGTGGCGTCCGCCACGGCGTCGATAGTCATCTCGAACACCGCCCGGAAGTCCGCGGGCGTCTCCACCTCGACGCCGAGGTGCCACGAGGGTTTGTTGAGGACGAGCAAGTGCGTCCCGCCCATCGCCGCGAACTCCTCGACAGCCGCCGTGTTCCGGCCGTTCACCGGGTCCAGATGCATGTGGTTGTCCAGTACCGGCGTGTCGAGTTCGTCCATGTCTCGTGGCACACGCGGCGCGTCCAAAAGCGGTTCGTCTCCGCGGGCAAACCCCTCACTCTAGCGTCACGGCGTCGTGGGCGGCGGTTCGGAGCGCGTCCGACCGGCCGTACTCGCCGGGCGCGATGGCGAACGTCCGGACACCCCGCCGCGCGGCGGCTTCCACGACGGGCTTGAAGTCGGTGTCCCGGGAGGCGACGGCGAGTACGTCGATATCGCCGTCGGCGACGGCCGCCGTCGCGTCCACGGCGAGTTTCACGTCTACGTCGCCGCTGGTCGTCACCACCTCGAACCCGTTGGCCTCGGCGGCCTGTATCAGTCCGGACGAGGCGTGTTCGTCGAGGTAGAGGCGAGTGACCGCGAGACGCCCCTCTCCAGCGGCCGCCTCGCGGACGTCCGCGAGGTCGACATCGAACTCGGAGCGCAGGACGTTCGGTCCGTCCACGAACAGACCGACCCGGGTCGTCTCCCCGCCGAGCAGTCGACGCACGAATCCCATGCCGGCAGTTGGCGACGGGTGGGTAAAGAGGTGCGCGGTTCGCTCGAGGAGGTCGGTCGCCCTGACGCCACCACTCGGTCGGAGCCGGCCGCTCGGCAACTTAAAAACCTTCGAATACCAAGGGTTGTTTGTTTTGCGTTCGCGGCTATGGAGGTTGGTGTGACCGACATCGAGTCAGCTGGTCGTGACGAGAGTGCCGGAGACGCTGCGTTCGCCTCCCAACCGCCCGCCGGACGGACGCTTCGAGCAGGGCACCCGACTCCGCTCCTATGCCGATGAGACTCCGGGAACCGGCTCCGTGGTGGCGAGCGACCCGACCGACACTGAGGCGGATGTTTACGTGTGGTAACACACGACAGCCGTGTCGAGCGGTACGGCCGTGCTCCCCGACTGCGATGGTATGACTGTCGTCGCACGTATCGCGCTCGCGCCGTCGTCGTTCGCGCTCGGTCGGGCGTTCGAGACGATTCCCGACGTGACGGTCACGGCCAAGTGCGTCGTTCCTATCTCGTCGGCGACGATGCCCTACTTCTGGGTGGAGACGACGGACGGGGCGGGAGTCGCCGAACGTCTCTGTGAGGTCGAACGGGTCGAGGACGTGAGCGTCCTCGACGAGACGGAATCACAGTCGCTCCTGAAGGTCACGTGGGCCGAGGAACCCGACGACGTTCTCCCGGTCATGTCCGACACCGACGCGGTGGCCCTCGACGTGGCCCGCGAGACGGACACGTGGGTGTTCAGACTCCAGTTCCCGGCGTCCGACTCCCTGTCGACGTTCAACCACCGGTGCCGCGAGCGCGGTGTCGAGGTGTCCCTCGAGCGGGTGTATCAGTCCACCGGTGCCGGTGAGCCACGGGACGGACTGACGCCGGCACAGCGTGAACTGCTGGCCACGGCACTGGAGGTGGGGTACTTCGAGGTGCCACGGCAGACGACGCTCAGGGAACTCGGGGACGGCCTCGGCATCTCCGACTCCGCGGCCTCACAGCGATTGCGGCGTGGACTCTCGACGTTTCTCGCGGACAACCTCCGAACTGGCGAGAACGAACCGACGGAGTGAGCAGGTTATTCGGCGGCACGGACGGTAATCTGGCCGTCGTCGCGGGCAGTGACCTGCCGGTCGGCGAAGTCGAACGTGATGGTGATGTTACCGTTGCCTGCTCCGGAGGCGAGAACGTTTACGAGTGCGTCGGCGTTGAGCGTCTCGTTGAGTGGCGTGACGATACCCGTCGGGTCGACATCCTTCGTTGTCGCGACGGCCCGGACGATAGTACTTGAAATGGTGTCGGGGTCCGAGCGGTCCCAGTTGGTCTGATACTCTAGGGACTGATGTCCTGACTCCTCTGTCTCGTCGTCGGGGGTGTCCCCTGTCCCCATGTTGCTTATAGTCGGGGGCCTTCGTAATCAAAGGCTTGGGTTTTTTGAGCGATGAAATCAATTGAAAGTTTTGCCGAAACTTTCTGAAAACAGGCGTGTCGCACCGCTGTGAACTCCGCTGACAGCACCGGACTGCCCTGCCGCTGGCAGTCCGAAACGAGTGAGGAGTGTCAGGAAACGTCGGGAACGAGCGGTGCATCGGCCTCGACTGCCCGCTCGTCGGACGTGTCGGCGTCTACACGAACGCCGCCGTCCGGTCGGTACGTGGTGGTTGACAGTTCGGGCACCATCGGGTCGATGTCGTCGCGTCGAGGCCGGTTCATTGTCGGTCGGGACTGTGTGTCCTCGTTCCCTCCTTCCACTCGCTGAAACATAAACCTTAATGATTTATACTGAACTAACGCGCGGGCAGAGATAGTAGACGAATGGAGAATTATGGCTCTCTAACGCCGCAAAAACTTGTGTCACTAACACAGAAGTAGATTAAACCAAACGAACGGTCGGTCGGGCCGTGGTCCGACTAGGCCCACCTTCGCGCCCACGCAAGTTTTATGACTAAGTAATATAACCTAGTGGTTATGGCGACACAACTCGAACAGGCGCGTGAGGGAACGGTCACTCCGGCGATGGAGCGGGTCGCCGAGCGCGAGAACCGTGACCCGTCGTTCGTCCGCGAGCAGGTGGCGGCGGGGCAGGCGGTCATCCCCGCGAACCACCATCACGAGGCGTTGGACCCGATGATAATCGGTCGGGAGTTCGCCACGAAAGTCAACGCGAACATCGGCACCAGCGAGACGACGAGCGACCGGGCGGGCGAACTGCAGAAACTCCACGCCGCAGTCCACCACGGCGCGGACACGGTGATGGACCTCTCGACGGGCGGCGACTTGGACGGGGTCAGGGAAGCGAACGTCACCCACTCGCCGGTGCCGCTGGGCACCGTCCCCATCTACGAGGCAGTCACGCGCGTCGAGGACGTGACGGACATCACGCCCGAGATACTGCTCGATGTCATCGAGAAACAGGCCCGGCAGGGCGTCGACTACATGACGATTCACGCGGGCGTCCTCGCCGAACACCTGCCGCTGACCGACGGCCGGAAGACGGGCATCGTCTCCCGCGGCGGGTCCATCCTCGCACAGTGGATGGAGGAGAACGGTGCGCAGAACCCACTTTACACGCACTTCGAGGCTATCTGCGAGATACTCCGCACCCACGATGTCACCGTCAGCCTCGGCGACGGCCTCCGACCGGGGTGTCTCGCCGACGCCAGCGACGCGGCGCAGTTCGCCGAACTGGACACGCTCGGCGAGTTGACCCGGGCCGCGTGGGACGACGGCGTGCAGGTCATGGTCGAGGGGCCGGGCCACGTTCCGCTGGACGAGGTCCGACCGAACGTCGAACGCCAGCAGGAGGTGTGTGACGGCGCGCCCTTCTACCTGCTCGGGCCGCTGGTCACCGACATCGCCCCGGGATACGACCACATCACGAGTGCCATCGGGGCGGCCGAGGCGGCGCGGGCGGGCGCGGCGATGCTCTGTTACGTCACGCCCAAGGAACACCTCGGCCTGCCGGACGCCGAGGACGTGCGCGACGGCCTGGCGGCCTACCGCATCGCCGCCCACGCCGGTGACGTGGCCACAGGCAAACAGGGCGCGCGCGACTGGGACGACGCCCTCTCGGAGGCCCGCTACGAGTTCGACTGGCGGCGGCAGTTCGAACTCGCCTTGGACCCCGAGCGCGCCCGCGACTACCACGACCAGACGCTCCCGGAAGACAACTACAAGGAGGCGCGCTTCTGCTCGATGTGCGGGGCCGAGTTCTGCTCGATGCGCATCGACCAGGACGCCCGGGACGCCGACGGCGCGGGCGAGATGGGCGACCGCGACACGGAGCGGACGGACCTCGACGGGTCTCCGGCCGCCGAGGTCAACCTCCCGCCGGCGGGGACCCACGACGCCAGCGACGTGCCGGACCTGCCCGACGCCCTGAAATCAGACAGCGGCGGCGTCAGCGAAGCCGACGACTGAAGGGACGACGGCGGACGGACTGCCAAAGAGTTACGTCCATCGACGGCCCCTCTCTGGTATGGCATCACGGGAACCGCCCCTGCACGCGGTCCACGCGGACCGGGGGGCCTCGTTCACCGAGTTCGGCGGGTGGGACATGCCCGTCGAGTTCGACTCCATCCGCGCCGAACACGAGGCCGTCCGCGAGTCGGCGGGCATCTTCGACGTGTCGCACATGGGTGAAATCGAGGTGACCGGGCCGGACGCCCGGACGCTGATGCAACGACTCACGACCAACGACGTGGCCGAACTGGACTCCGGCGAGGGCCAGTACGCCTGCATCACCGACGCGGACGGCACCATCCTCGACGACACGGTGGTGTACAACCTCCCGCCGGAACGCGACGCCGACTACCTGTTCGTCCCGAACGCCGGCCACGACGCGGAGATGTACGACCGCTGGGTCGCCCACCGCGAGGAGTGGGGCCTCGACGCCACAGTCGAGAACCGCACCGACGAGTACGCGATGTTCGCCCTGCAGGGTCCCGACGCGGAGACACTGCTCGGCGAGGCCGTTCCCGAGGACGAGCGGCGGGAGGTCCGTCGGTTCTCCCGGTTCGGCGCGATGGCCCTCACCGTGGCCGGCGTCGACTGTCTGGTCGCCCGGACGGGCTACACCGGGGAGGACGGCTTCGAACTCGTCGCGCCGTGGGCGGACGCCGAAGCGATATGGACCGCCTTCGTCTCGGCCGGTGCCACGCCGTGTGGTCTCGGTGCGCGCGACACGCTCAGAATCGAGATGGGTTTTCTCCTCTCCGGACAGGACTTCGACCCGGCGGAGAATCCCCGCAACCCCTACGAGGCGGGCGTCGAGTTCACGGTCAAACTCGACACCGAGTTCGTCGGCCGGGACGCCCTCGAAGCAGTCGCGCGGGAGGGGCCGGACGAGAAAATCACCGGCGTTCGCCTCGTGGACCGGGGCGTCCCGCGCCACGGGTACACGGTGACGGACACCGACGGCACCCTCATCGGGACGGTCACGAGCGGGACGATGAGTCCGACGCTGGGCGAACCCATCGGGCTGGCGTACCTGCCCGTCGAGTACCGCGACCCCGGGACGCGCGTCCGGGTGGTCGTCAGGGACGAGCCGAAAAAGGCACAAATACGCGCGTTGCCCTTCCTCGATAGATGAGTTTCGATATTCCCGAGGACTGTCGGTTCATGGAATCCCACGAGTGGGCGCGCCGCGAGAACGGGACGGTGCGCGTCGGCATCAGCGACTTCGCACAGGACGAACTCGGCGACGTGGTGTTCGTCGAACTCCCCGGACAGGGCGAGACGGTCGCCTCCGGCGACGACTTCGGCGTCATCGAGAGTATCAAAGCCGTCTCCGACCTCTACGCGCCGGTGTCGGGGACTGTCGTCACGACGAACGAGGACCTGTTCGACGCGCCGGAACTGGTCAACGAGGACCCCTACGGCGACGGCTGGATGCTCGAAGTCGAACTCGACGACGCGGACGAACTGGACGACCTGCTCTCGCCCGAGGAGTACGACGACCAGATAGCCTGAGCGACGGATACCGTACTGCCGTCCAACAACGTAGTCCGGAGGTCCGCCACGGTGTGACTCGGTGGACGTCCGGGCCATCACAGCTGTGTCAGCAACAACCGAGGTCATCGCGCTGGTCGTCATCATCGTGGGGCTGGGTGTCGCGTCGCAGGTTCTCGCGGACCGGCTCGGCGTGCCGAGTGTCCTCTTTCTCGTTCTCGCGGGCGTGGTCGTCGGGCCGGAACTGCTCGGCGTCGTCCGGCCGTCGGTGTTCGGCGACGCCCTCCCGGCAATCGTCGGCCTGTCGGTCGCCATCATCGTCTTCGAGGGGGCGTTCAGCCTCCGGGTCGACCGACTCAGGCAGGCACCTCGCGAGACGCTCCGTCTGGTGACCGTCGGCGCGGTGCTGTCGCTGGTCGGCACCGCCGTCGCGGTCAAATTCGCCCTCGGGACCGACTGGGACCTCGCCATCGTCGTCGGGTCGTTGCTCGTCGCGACCGGACCGACGGTCATCACGCCCGTGACGAACGTCGTCGCCGTCCGCGAGCGGGTCGCTTCGACCCTCGAAACGGAGGGCGTCATCAACGACGTGACGGCGGCCATCCTCGCCGTCGTGACCTTCGAGTACTTGCTCGTCGAGTCCCGCGGTGCGACGCGACTCGTCTCCGAGTTCGCGACCCGTCTCGGGACCGGCGTCGTGGTCGGGTGTCTCGTGGCCGGGGTCGTCTGGTGGCTCCTCACCACCGTCGAACTCTCCGCCGACAACGCGCCACAGAACGCGCGGCTGGTGATGTTCGCGGCCGCGCTCGGTGCGTACGGTATTGCCGAAGTACAGGCACCGGAAGCCGGCATTGCGGCCGTCGCCGCCGCCGGGTTCGTCCTCGGCAACGTCGACCTGCCACACCGCGCGGAAATCGCACAGTTCAAAGGTGACGTGACGCTCGTCGTCCTCTCGTTCGTGTTCATCACGCTCGCGTCGCTCCTCTCGTTCGGCGACCTCCGGACGCTCGGACTCGGTGGGGTCTTGGTCGTCGTCGCCGTGGCTGCCGTCGTCCGCCCCGCCCTCGTCATGCTCTGTACGGTCGGTGGGAGCTTCGAGTTCCGGGAACGACTGTTCATCAGTGCGATGGGGCCGCGCGGTATCATCCCGGCGTCCGTGGCGACGCTGTTCGCGCTCGAACTCCAGTCTCAGAACCAACCGGCCGCCGCGACGCTCGTCGGGACTGTCTTCCTCGTCATCCTCGTAACCGTGGTGTTTCAAGGGGGGCTAGCGCGACACATCGCACAGGCACTCGACGTGATTCCGATGCGTGTCATCATCGTCGGCGGTGGGCGAGTCGGGCTATCGCTGGCCGAACGCCTCGACGACAGGGGCGAGGAAGTGGCCATCGTCGAACCGGACCCGGACCGCGTCGCCACGCTCCGGGAGTCCGGGTTCCGGGTCCACGAGGGCGACGGCAGCGAGACGGACACCCTGCGAGCGGCGGGTATCGAGAACGCGAAAGTCGTCGCCGCCGCGACCCGGGACGACGACGTGAACCTCTTGGTCGGGCAACTCGCGACGAACACCTTCGACGTGGAAACCGTCGTCAGCCGCGTGAACGACCCGGGCAACGAGGACGCCTTCGACGATTTGAACATCCAGGCCATCTCGGCGGGGATGTCGGTGGCGTGGTCGATGGACAACGTCATCGAACGGCCGGCCATCTCGCGCTGGATGACGGAACTCGACCGGAGCGGCGACGTTCAGGAGGTCGAGGTGACCGCCGACGCAGTCGCCGGCCAGACCGTCTCGGCACTCGCGTCGGACCTGCCCGACGACTGCTACGTCGCACTCATCAGTCGCGGGAACAGCAACCGCATCCCACACAGCGACGACACGGTCGAACGCGGCGACCACCTCACCATCATCGGACGCACGGACGCCGTGCGCGAGGCAATCGACTACTGCACCTGACCGCCGGAACCGGGAGACCCTTATGCGAACGGCCGTTACAGCCGGTTATCACACCGTCGCCGGCCAGTCCGGCGATACCAGACACCATGACCGGAAACGACACACGCGGGAGTCCGTACGCACCCCACACCGACGCCGAGACGGCCGCGATGCTCGACGCGGTCGGTGCCGGCACCGAGGAAGCACTGTTCGACATCCCCGACCCGGTTCACTTCGACGGCGAGTTCGACATCGACTCGCGGAGTGAACGGGAGATTCGGGCCGAACTGCGCCGACTGCTCGGCCGCAACGACGACCTGACCGAGTTTCTGGGACGGGGCCACTACGACCACTACGTCCCGTCGCTGGTCGACCACCTCGCCGACCGCTCGGAGTTTCTGACCTCCTACACGCAGTACCAACCCGAAGTCGCACAGGGCTTTCTGCAGGTACTCTTCGAGTATCAGTCGCTGCTGGTCGAACTCACGGGACTCGACGTGGCGAACTGCTCGATGTACGACGCCGCGACGGCACTCGGGGAAGCGGCGACGCTCTCCCAACGCGTCCGCAGCGTCTCCGGTGACCGCGCGCTGGTCCCCGAACTGCTCGCCGACGGTCGCCGTGAGGTGCTGGAGAACTACGCCAGCGGCGTCGGAATGACCGTCGAGACGTACCCGATGACCGACGGGACCGCCGACGTGGCTGCCCTCGAAGGAATCACCGACGACGACGTTGCGTTCGTCTACGCGGAGACGCCCACCGTCCGGGGGGCGATAGAGGAGCGACTGGCCGCCGTCGGTGCGGTCGCCGACGCCCACGACGCGCTGTTCTGTCTCGGGTCGGACCCGGTGGCCCTCTCGCTCTTGGAGCGACCGGCCGACGTAGGTGCGGACGTGGTGGTCGGTGACGCCAGCACGCTCGGGATGGGCACCGCTTACGGGATGGGACTGGGGATGTTCGCCTGCCGCGAGGACTACCTCCGGCAGGTCCCCGGCCGACTGGTCGGTGCCGGCGAGGACGCGAGCGGCCGCCGCGCCTACACGCTGACCCTGCAGACACGTGAACAGCACATCCGCAAGGAGCGGGCCACCTCCAATATCTGTACGAATCAGGCGTGGGTCGCGCTCCGGGCGGCCATCCACGCGGCGTGGCTCGGCCCCGACGGCCTGGTCGAGTTGGCCGAGGACTGCGTGCGGGCGGCCGAGTCGCTCGCTGCCCGCGTCGACGACGTACGGGGCGTACAGGCTCCGGTCCACGACCGGCACCACTTCCGGGAGTTCTGCGCCCGGACCGACCAACCGGCACCGGCGGTCGTCGCCGACCTCGAAGCCGAGGGGTTCGCCGTCCACGCCGTCGACGACCACCTCGTCCAAATCTGTGTGACGGACACGACGGCCGACCGGACGGACGGGTTCGTCGCCGCGCTCCGGGAGGTGGCCCGATGAGCGACGACGAGGCAAACGACGCGCTGACCTACGACCAAGCGCGCTGGACGGCCGACGAGACACGGTACGAACCGCTCCTCTCGGAGAAGGACACGACGGCCGTCGACATCGAGGACAGTCCGCTTCCGGACGACCTGACGCGGGACTCCCTCGAACTCCCCGCGCTCTCGGAACCGGAACTGGCCCGCCACTACACGCGCCTCTCACAGATGAACTACGGCGTCGAGAGTGGCCCGTTCCCGCTGGGGTCCTGTACGATGAAGTACAACCCCAAGTTCACCGAGGACGTGGCCGCGCTCCCCGCCGCCGGCGTCCACCCGGCCCGCTCCGAGCGGTCGGTTCAGGGGACGCTGGAACTCTACTACCACTTGCAGGACTACCTCGGGCGCATCGGCGGGATGGACGCGGTGACGCTCCAACCGCCCGCGGGTGCGGCCGGCGAGTACACGGGTATCCTCGTGGCGAAAGCCTACCACGAGGCCAACGGCGAGGACCGCTCCGAGGTGGTCGTCCCGGCCGGCGCGCACGGGACCAACTTCGCCAGCGCGGCACTCGCGGGCTACGACGTGCTCGAACTGCCCGCGAGCGAGGACGGCCGCGTCGACCTCGACGCCCTCGACGCCGCCGTGGGCGAGGACACCGCCGCGCTGATGCTGACCAACCCCAACACGCTCGGCCTGTTCGAGCGCGACATCCGCGAGATAGCCGACATCGTCCACGACGCGGGCGGCCTCCTCTACTACGACGGGGCCAATCTCAACGCCCTGCTGGGCCGTGCCCGGCCCGGCGATATGGGCTTCGACGTGATGCACTACAACGTCCACAAGACGTTCGCCACGCCCCACGGCGGCGGCGGCCCCGGCGCGGGACCGGTCGGCGTCACCGAGGAACTCGCGCCGTTCCTCCCGAGTCCACACGTCCGACCGGCCGACGGTGCGGGTGACGGGCTGGCCTTCGAGTTGTACGACCCCGACCAGTCTATCGGGAAGGTCCACGGGTTCCACGGCAACTGGCTGGTGTTGGTGAAGGCGTACGCCTACATCGCTCGCCTCGGGGACACGGGGCTTGCCGACGCCAGCGCGAAGGCCGTCCTGAACGCGAACTACCTCGCCGAGCAGGTGGACTACGAGATACCGTTCGGTCCCTTCCACCACGAGTTCGTCGCCAGCGCGGGCGAACAGGACGCCGCCGACGCCGCAAAGCGGATGCTCGACTACGGCGTCCACCCACCGACGACGAAGTGGCCCGAAGCCGTGCCCGAGGCACTGATGACCGAACCGACGGAAGTCGAGACCAAGCGGTCACTCGACCAGCTGGCGGCCGCGTTCAACGCCGTGGCGGGCGAGGACGCCGAGACTGTCGAGGACGCGCCTCGACGGACCAGTGCCCGCCGTATCGACCAAGTCGCCGCGGCCCGCACTCCCCGACTGTCGTGGCAGGCTCTTGAGGACTGACGCCTACTCGATATTCGGTGCCTGCTCGTCGGTCCGGCCCGGCAGTTCGAGTTCGATTTCCAGTTCCGGGTCGCCGACACCGTCGAAATCTATCTCTAGCCCGACTGGTTCGCCGAACGCGAACGGCAGTGTCCACTCGTCGGTCGCGACGGTCAACTCCTCGTCGTTCTGAAGTTGTTCGCCCAACTCGACGAGAAACCGGCCGGCCTCGCTCGCATCGAGCCGATACTCCCGCTCGAAATCCCGGCCGGCCCGGATAGTCGTTCGCTCGTCCGCCGTCGCCGCTGTATCGTCCGATTCCGACATGGCTCCACCTACGGCGTCGCCGTTCGTGTCGTTTGTGGTCGCGTCCGCGTCACAGATTTCATATCGTGAAAAGCAGTTTATACCGGCCAGACCGACTCGGTCGGTCCCGAGTGGGTGTGTCCGGCCGGCGTGTCCCCGCACGCACGGCTGTCCGTGTCCGTACTCGCTGGGAGGAATTTGCCAACTCGGCCAGTCACACCGAACGCACTACAGTGGTACTCATGCCCACCACTCACTGTTCAATCCGGTGCTGTCTTTCAGGAACCACAGGAGGATGTGGAAGCCGAATGCAATCAAAAACACCGTGGTCAGGGCTACCTCAATCGGGCTCATATTCGATTATTGTACCCAACCGGTGTTAGTTCGGGGTGGCCTGTTTCAGGGTCAAAAACACGGGTAGCTGTGTGGCCGTGCCGGAGCTCGGTGCCGCCGGTACGCAACCGCGCTGGCCGGCCGAGCGGACGGCCACCCGACCGCCGCACTCGCGCGGGACGGGCGTCGTGTGCTGCGGTTGTCGACGGGACACGAACAGCCTCCACGGCGGACCCATCGTCGACGTTCGACAGGGTCCCTGTCACCACCAGCTCCAATTACAGTGAAGCGTCGGGCACGGTGAGCGTAACGACACTGCCGACACAGCCGTCCGTCTGAACTTCGAGGGTCCCGCCGAGACGCGACAACCCCCAGTCGACGAGCCAGAGACCGACGCCGCTCCCGTGCTGGAGCGGCGTCTCCTCGCCGTCGAGCAGCACGGCGGCCTCTCGGTCGGGAATACCCGGGCCGTTGTCCCGGATTGTGATTTCGGCTCCCTCCGGGGACCGCTCCAGTTCGACCACCACGCGGGCCTCTGCCCCAGGGCCGTGTTCCAGACCGTTCTCGACGACTTCACGGACGACAGCCTCGACGATGCTGGGGTCTGTCCGAACGGTCGGTGCGTCTTCAGCCTGCAGCACCCCGGAACCTGGAAACTCCTCGGTGAGCTGGCCGAGTACGTCACGAACCAGCGAACGGGTATCGAGAGCGACTGGGTCGAGTTGTTCGCGGCCGAGTAGCTGTTCACTCTGCTCGACAGTCGAACAGGTGTCGGACAGGTCCGACGCCGTCTCTCTGATTCGGGCCCCAAGCTCGACGGGGTCGACGGTACTCGCCTCCGTTTCCAGTGCCTCCGCGAACCCGCGAATCGCGTCGAGGTCGTTGCGGAGGTTGTGCCGGAGTACCCTGTCGAGCACCTCCAGTCGTTGCTCGTGGGTCCGACGGTCAGTCACATCCCTGATCCGGTACGCCGTGCCAATCGACGTGCCGTTGGGGGCGGTCAACACCGTTCGCTCGACAGCACACTCCCGGTGCCCGTTGCTCGTCACGAGCGAGGCCGTTTCACCCGCGGAGAGCGAATCGACGTCAGCATCGATTGATTTCCCAACCGCCTGTCGTCGGCCGACCTCGAACATCGCTTCGAACGAGCCGTTGCAGTCGACTATCCGGCCCGCCCTGTCTACGATGGCGACGGCGTCGTCCATCTCCTCAAGTACTTGCTCGCGCGCGCGGTACCCGGTACTGGAACCACCAGTGAACACCTGAGACCGGTAGGTAGCGACGAGGACAGACAGTGCAACTACCGACAGCACTGCCAGCGAGACGTCCAGTGTGGCCCGCTGCCCTACGGCTCTCCTCAGAGTGAGCAGGATGCTGAGTGAGACGAACGCGACCGCGAGTGAGCCGACGAGTACCACTCCGCCCGACGTCAGGTCGTCGTAGACGAACACCGACCGACTGGCGATGAATAGGCCATACAGTCCGAACGCGACCGCGAGTGACTGGAGAACGAAGTTCGCCACGAAGATGAACGGACGGAACTCCAGTGGCGCGATCGTCCCCACTCCGATGCCGAGGACGACTGCAACCGCGAACCCAAGCGCTCCAGCGAGAAGCGGACGGGAGATAGCTGGTCCACGCCCGGTGTACGTGCTCGCAAAGAGCAGCCACGCCACGGTCAAGAACTCGAGGACGACGATTCGGAGACCTGCCAACCCGGTGATGTCACCGAAGGGAACGGCAGACAGGAGCGCGAATGCACCGAGCAGGAGACACAGGACCGCGAACGAGTACGTACTCGGGCTGTCGCGACGGTCCACTGCGATACCTGCTGCGACAATCAACGTGACACAGACAGCGGTCCCTACGAGCAACCGAATCACGTTCATTGTGGCTCCTCCTCTTTTTTCTCGGGCCGAGTCCGTGCTTGAGTTCCGGAAGTCCCGTCTCCTCGACCGTCATCTGAGACGAGACTACTCGTGGCTCCCGGACTGTCCGTCCGGAGCTGTATCCTGAGCGACCTTTCGTCTCGCTGTTCGACGGTCCCCCCCGCGTGTTCGAGGGCGAGCCGACTCAACACGATTGCCGGCTCTGTACGCGACGCCGACTGTGACATCGTTCCACCTCGGTCGTCGGACGGTCCGACAGCGTCCTGCCCCGTTTCACGTCCGTCACCGGACGGAGACGGCTCCTCACGGAGTTCTATCACTGGGCCGGGGTCACGGGACGGCCGAACTGTGAGCTGGAGGCTGCTCACACCTCGGGTGAGCAGGTCTTCGAGCAGGAGGTCGAGAACGGCCAGTAAAACCTCGGAATCGACCGCCGCGGTGGTTTCCGAACCGGCACCTTCGACGGTCAGTGTTACCTGCGCCCGCTCTGCAGCGAAATCTCGTGCCAGAGTTTCCACATCGCTCGGCCCACTCCCCCGGGTCGACAGTGCGCGGTCGAGGCGACGTGTCGTAGCGGCCAAGCGGTCCAGTAACGCCGTTGTCTGGCGGATATCTTCGGCGACCGCTGTCGAGGGGGCGTCGTCTCGCACCCCGGATGCACCTCTCTCGCTGTCGGTCAGTCGGTCCACTTGGTCTACGACTCCCACTGCTCGCTGCCCCACAGTTTCAGCGAGGAACCGCGTGAGTACTCGGAGGCGACGGTCGCGTCGCTGCCGGTCAGTCACGTCTCTGCAAACGAACAGGTGCCCGACGGATGCTCCATACTCGCCGACCACCCGGCTGGTAGTCACTTCGATACGGCGTCCTCCGAGTCGGAACACAGAGGGGGTATCAGCCGCAGCGAGTTCAGCAGGAGGTGGTGCGGCAGGGAAGACCTCGTGTAAACTCCGCTGTAGGGTGTCGGCGGAGTCGATACCGAACAGCGACTCTGCCGCCGGGTTCAGTTCGACCACACGGGTTTGATCGTCGACGAGGACGATGGCGTCGTCCGTCTCGTTGAAGAGTCGGTCTCGGGCGGCAATCCGTGCACGCGGCAGTGTCTCGAACACCGGGTACCTCTCGACTGCAATCCCGAAAGCGAACGACGCACCGATGAGGAACGTCGGGACAGCGACCGGCATGTCGAGGTTGAACGCGACGATGGGTGCGTACACGAACAGTACCCCGCCGGCGGCGAGCGTCACGCCCTCCTGCAACGGAACGGCGTTCCGGCGAAGCGCGGCCTCGATGACTAGGACGGTTCCGAGGCTCGCGAGTGGTGAAACGAAGAACAGCCCGGACGCGAAGACACCAGCAACGAGGGTCGCGACGGACTGCCCACCGTCCGTCTGGAACACGACGTACACTGCACCCGCGTAAAACGAACCGATCACGGCTACAGTCAGGGCACCGACTTGACGACGGAGTCTGCTGCCACGACCGGTGTACTGTATCGAGAAGAGTAGCCACAGTCCACCGGCAGGGAACGTGAGGCCTAGCGCGATTGCGACCCAGTAATCGCCGGGCAAGCCGACGCCAGTCGTCGCCGTGAGTGCTTCCCTGAGCGGTGACGGTGTGAGCACCACTACCTGAGAGACGGCCACGGTGACGAGACAGACGCAGACACCTGCGAGCAGCTTGGCGGTCGGGGCCGCGAACCGCCGAGCGACCAGCACCGCTGTCACTCCTGTCGCGAGGACCGATAACAGTCCGATCGGCAAATAACCGGACATCCAGAATTCCTTGTTACCGTGTTGCCGTATCGAACATTAAACGTTGTACATCATTCTCTCGGTCACTCGTACGTCGGACCAGTGTGTGGGCTGCAAACGCCACTTCAGTACGACTTCGTCGGTACCGAGTGTTCGCGAAAACAGTGTGACCGTTCCGGTATCGCCACTGTTTTCTCCGTCTCCCAGAGAACTGGCCCGTAAGAAACCCGAACGAGTCGAACTGTGTCACGTGGCTCGGGAAGCACTGTCGGAGAGCCGAACGTACGAACCCGAAGTCGAGCCAGTCGGAACGGCATTCAGTAACTCGGCACAGAACAGGGGGCACGCTGACCGGCGGTCTCCTGACGACCGCCTGCGTCATGGGTGTGCTTGTACTCGCTGTCAACCTGCTGATTGGGTCGTTCGGGCCGTTGACTGGTCTCAGGGTCCTCTATGCGTATCTCTCCGCAGTCTTCGTACCCCCGTCTGTACTGTTCGGCACTGCGCAGTTAGTTGGGGCGGCGCGCTGTTTCGGCGCGACAGCGAGGGTCGTTCCAGCGTGGTGCCGACCGACGACTAACCTGCCGGCCGACACGCCAATCCGGCCCCGGTATGCTCGACAAACCCGACCGTCACAGGACGTGCCTTGCGGTAGAACCCACTGGCCGTAGCCGCGTCGGATGGGGTGTTCGTCGGGCCGCCGTCTACGCGTGGACTGGCCACGTCGGCACTGTGGGCCGGGAGGAAAACAGACGGCTCTCAGGCCCGTTGTAGAGTCCTGCTTCGAATCCGACGTAAGTACGTGGGCAACACACGTGTCGAGTTTCTCACCGACGAGAGACCCCTGCGGTGAGTCACGCAGTCACGCCGGTGTCCACGGCACCGTCGATGGTGACGAACCCGTAGTCACAGTCCGGGCAGTGCCACTTGACCTTCTCGCCGAGGTGCAACTCCGTACTGGCGGCCCGGTAGAACGTCTTCGTCTCTCCGCACGTCGGGCACTCGTGTTCGCGTTCGAGACTCATGCTTCGCCGTTGGTCGCCCCGGTAATTCAACGTCCCGGTTCCCGCGACGTAAACGACCACACGCTATACAGAAGGGCCACTTCGTGGGGGTGAACTCTTCACCGTCTCCGGGCGGAGACGGAACCCGGACGAGCGGTCGCCGCGCCCCTCTCAATCGGGAGTCCCGACGAGGACGACTTGGTCGGGGGCGTCGAGGCCGGCGGCGTCCGCCGCCTCGGTGTGGGCGACGCGGGCCATCGACTTCTGGACGCAGTCGCCGAGCCCCATCGCATCGAACACGGCGTCGAAGGTGTCCGGGCCGAGGTACGCGACGGCGTCGCCGGTGGCTGTCTCGACTCGCTCGGTCCGTGCCGCCCGCTCTCGGAGCGTCTCACGGATGCCGACGGCCTCCGCTTCGACGGTGGCGAGGAGCGCGTCGATGTCGTCTGTGGTGAGTGCCGACGGGTGTGACGTGTCTTGCTTTCGCACGCGGGCAGTCTCGACGTGTTCGCTGGGGACCGGATGTGTCCGTGTCGATTCGCTCATACCCGTCTACTGGACACTGCCCACCATATTTCGCCCGGTCCGTCTCGCCCGCGGCCCGTCACTCACGACGGAGGAGGTGCGCCCGGCCAGCGAGCAAGCCAACGAACAGGCCCGTGAAGTGGGCGACGAGGGCCACGCCGGGCGCGCCCGTGGCGAGGGTGACTGCGACGGCCACGACGGCGAAGACGGCCACCTTCACTCGCCCGGAGACGGCGACGCCGCCGACGGCCGCGTCGGTCAGGCGGTTGCCCGCGACGACGTACCCGATGACTGCGAGGACGGCCCCACTCGCCCCGAGGACGCCGGTCGGGGTGCCGACGAGACTCCCGACGGTGACCTCCGCGACACCCGAGAGTGCCCCCGCCGTCACGAAGAACGCGTGGAAGCGGACCGCCGTCGTCTGCCGTTCGAGGAGGAGTCCCGGCAGGAGGAGGGCGACGGCGTTCGCCAGCAGGTGGCCCACCCCGGCGTGTGCGTACACGCTCGTCACGAGTGTCCACGGATTGGCCGTAATCGGGGGCGAGAGGACGAACAGTCCCGCGAGCACGCCCCCGACGCTCGCGACGGACTGGAGCAACAGGACCACGACGAACAGGGAGAGGGTAGTGAGTGTTGGACTCCGGGTGAGTGCCATCGTTCTTGTCTGGGGGCGGGGGACTCAAAACCTCCGCGGGTGGGGCTATAAGACGCTGGCAGCCCTCCTGTTCGATATGAAAATCTACACTGGCCGCGGCGACGAGGGAATGACGGACCTGCGGAACATGGACCGCGTCTCGAAGGCGAGTCCCCGCATCGAAGCCTACGGTACGGTGGACGAACTGAACGCCCTCGTCGGCACGGTTCGGCCCACGGGCTACGACGACATCGACGACCAGTTGCGCGAAGTCCAGAACCACCTCCACGTCGTGCAGGCCGACTTCGCCAACCCCGCGCCCGAGGACGACGACCCCCGGATTCAGGACGAACACGTCGACGAAGTGGAGTCGTGGATAGACGACTACGACGACGAACTCGACCCGCTCGAACGCTTCATCCTCCCGAGTGGGTCCGAATCCGGTGCGCGACTCCACCAAGCGCGGGCGGTCTGTCGCCGCGCCGAACGACGCGCCGTCGCGTTCGCCTCCGAGGAGGCGGGCGTCAACGACGCCGCAATCGTCTACCTCAACCGGCTGTCGGACTGCCTGTTCACGCTCGCCCGCGCGGTGAACAAGCGTGAGGGCGTCCCCGAGGAGAGTCCAACTTACTGAGGCCGCTCGTAGACGAGGACGCCACCTCTGTCCCGGCACGCCACCTCGCCGCGGGCCTCCAGCACGTCGAGGTGACCGACGGCCTCGCTCATCCCGGGGAAGTACTCGGTGATGGGCAGGTCGCCGAACAGTCCTTCCATCACGTCGAGTGGCGTCGTCGGCCCATCGACCAGTTCGCGGACGTTCTCGGTTCGCTCCTCGTGGGCGTCGAGGATTTCCCCGACCCGCTGGCTCGGCGCGTCGAGTATCCCGCGGTGCCCCGGGAGGAACCGGTCGAAGTCAGCCGTCCGTAACTGTCGGAGCGATTCGTTGAACGCCGGGAGGACGCGGGGTCGCTCGCCGCCCGATTCGGCGGGCGGGAGCAGGAACGGGTTGGGCGTAATCTCGGCGAGTACGTGGTCACCGACGAGTGCGCGCCGTCCACCGTCGTGTTCGTAGCAAAAGAGGAGTTCCCCTTCGGCGTGCCCCCGGACTGCGCGCCCAGTGACCGTCGTCTCCGCGACGGTCAGTGAGTCTCCATCGCCGATTTCGCGGTCGGTGGTGACGCTCGGCCCGTACTGGAGGAACGTCTCCGGGAGGTCAGTAACGGTGTCGGCGGTGGACGCCGCCATCCCACACCGCTCGAAGAAGTCGGTAAAGAAGGCACGTTCGCGCTCGAACTGTGCCGGGAAGTCGGCCATGATGGTCGCGGCGTCGGGACTGGCCACGATTTCGGCCCCCGCATCCCGGAACCGCGCCGCCAGCCCGAAGTGGTCGGGGTGGGGGTGGGTCACGAGGATGCGTTCGATATCCGCCGGCACGAGGCCACGCTCGTCGAGTTCGTCCAGCAGGTGTGACCACGCTTCCTCGCTATCGGGTCCGGGGTCGACGAGTGTCCGCTCTGTGAGATACGCGTTGACTGGTCCGACCTGAAACGGCGTCGGAACCGGGAGCCGAGTGAACATACGACTCGTACTCGGCCGGCCGACAAACAAGTTCGGACGCCGGGATGCCTACAGGGCCGACGACCGGTGGGACAGACGCGTGGCCCACCCGCAGTGGTACCACGACGTATTTAGGTTAGCCTAAAATAATGAAAAACGTTGCGGTTCGAGCTAGTCGTGTAGAAACACCTCTGCTGTCCGGTGGTTCGGGCCACCGTCGCCACAAACGCTTTATCTGTCCTCTGCGTAAGGGCAAATATGAACAAACACTTCGAAGACGCGCGGTACTATCTGAAGCGAGCGGGCGAGACGGCCAAGAAAGGCGTCGAGGAGGAGCTCGAACCGGTCGAACAGCGGTTCAAGGAACTGACCGGCGACGACGGCGCGGAACCGGAAGCGGGCCGATTGGCGGACGTGCGGTCGGACTTGGCCGAGATTCAAGAGCGGGCCGAGGGCGAAGCCAAGGAGGCTATCGCCGACGCCCGCGAGCGAATCGACCAGTATCGCGACGACGAGTAATCGCGGGAAAGCAACTCTTAAGTCTCGCGGCAGGGAATCGTCGTGCGCCGGGTTGGTGATCTAGTCCGGTTATGATACCTCCTTCACACGGAGGAAGCCGGCGGTTCAAATCCGCCCCAACCCACTAACTTCCTCGCTGACGCGAATGGACGGTAGCGGGATACACTGTTGTTTCGACTGCTGTGTCACAACCACCGCCAGCCGTCGCCACACCCGTCTGAGCATCTAACGGAGTGGATGCTGACCGCCGCCCTACCGTGCCGCTCCCCCCCCGCACAACATTTTGAGTACGCATCTCGGTCCGGTGACTGAAACTCGCACCTGCATCACGCAGAGTCCTTTCGAGTCCGCACCCCGGTCGCCCCACCCGGTGAACAAAAGCTAAATATTGGAATAAAATTCCCGATATAAAAACAACCCGCCTGTATTGCGGGTGAGAAACCCGTCGAAACCAACATTCCGATTCTCCACCAACCTGCAGGTATGTCAGAACAACCGAACCTGTTTCACAATCCGGTCTTTCGGTGGGGAATGCCTGCAACAACAGCCATCTTGGTTCTCGGGATAGCGTTTTTCTTCGTCGAGGACCAGACGCTGCGACTGCTGATGGTCGGTATCGCCGGGCTGGACCTCGTCGTTACGCCACAGATACTGAAGCGAGCGGCCCAGGCCGACTGACCGCTCGCCGGGTTGCTGTAGACAGCACTCTTCTCGTTCGTCTGTGGTCGGTCGACGAGTCGATGCCGGCCGCAGTCGACGGACGCATCGGTGGGGTTTCCTGCAGAGCAGAGCAGTCGAACGTACGGTCGCAAGAAGTGGTGTGGAGTCAGTTACCGGCCGGTGAACCGCAGTGTGTCAGTCCCGCCGCCGCACGAAGAGGGCGGCAACCAGGACTGCGACGAAAGCGACAGCGATGCCGAATCCGGGGCCACTCGTCTCCGTCGTGGTTGGGGGTTCGGTCTCGGTGTCGCCAGCCGTCTCGGTGTCGGGTTCGGTCTCGGTTTCGTCGGCCGTCTCGGTGTCGGGTTCGGTCTCGGTTTCGTCGGCCGCCGTCGTGGTGCTATCACCGGAACCGGGTGTGTCCGTCTCGGTTGCCGTCTCGGTCGGTGAGACGGGGTCATCGACGCCGCCGTCATCGCCGCCACCGCCACCGCCGCCACCGCCGCCGCCACCACCGCCAGTGCTGGCAGCGGCCAGCGACACGGTGCCGGTGGCGGTACTCGCGACCGACGAGTCGTCGTCGCCCATCGTGTAGACGACGTACCGGTAGTCCCCGGTGGTGAAGTTACTGAACGTCTCGACGCTCACCGTCGCCGTCGGCGAGGAGTTTGTGACACCGGTGACGGAGGCATCGAGCGTCTCGAACTCGGTGTTGCTCTCGCCCCCGCGACGGATTGCGTTCGTCGCCGGCGGGTCGCCAGTTATGTCCTCCACGATGAAGTCGACAGTCTGTCCGGCACCGACCGTCCGGGCGACGCGCCCGTCGGCGAGTTCCTCACCGTTGATGGCGATGCCGTCCTCGACGTCGGCGACACCGGTTACGTTCCGAATAGAGTGGTTGAGCGTGCTGTCAGTCGAGAGGTCGAAGTTCGGGCCGAGTGCGGTTTCGTCGACTTTCAGCTCGAACCGACTGTTCTCGAACCGGTCGCGGTCGTAGAGTGCGACGACGTGGGTCACGTCCGGCGACCCGGCGAACGCTCCCGAGGCGTCGACGTTGAAATTGAGCGTCGAGCCGACGGTGTTGTCGGCGACGGAGACGGAGTTCTGCTGTGCCTGCACGGAGAGCTGGTCCGTTCCCAAGATGACGATGTCACCGTCGACGGAGATGTTGTCGCTCGCGATGCCGAGCGACGGGTCCGACGCGCCCGTCTCGAACCCGTCCGCGCCTGCCTCGTGTGATGCGAGCAACAGGACGTACTGTCCGGACTGGCTCGGCGTGAACGACGTCGACAGTTCGCCGTTGGGGTCGAGCGAGACTTCGTTCTCGACCATCTCGAACGACGCGTTCTCGTTCGCGTTGTCGATGTCACTCAGTAGGTCGATGGTGTCGGACGCTGAGTTCGGGAACCCTTCACCGCTCCCGGTAATCCGGGCGGCGACGACGTCGACGCGGGCTTGCCCGTTCAGGTCGCCCGAGTTGGCTCGGCCGTCGTCGAAGGTCACCGGAACCGAGCTCCCAGCGGTGTGTGTCCCCGCGGGGTTCCGATTCAGCCCGAACGTGGCGATGAGGGACTTCTCTCCGAACCCTGTCGCACCGATCACATCAGTGGGGTACGGGACCTGTGTCGCCGCGCCCGTGTCCTCGGTGCGGAGGCCGAAGGCGAACCGCTCCCAGACCTCTATCTGTCCATCGCTCGTCCCCTCGAAAACCTCACTATCTGGGGCTTGTGAGGGGTTCTGAATGCCGGGAGTTGCGGCCGCGACAGATGCTAACACCAGTACACCGCCGACCAACGCCAACAACGTAGCGACCGCAAGTCGCCCGTTGTGCTCGAAGTTACCCATAGCTTGAGAATGATATCATCGGCCCGCCGTATAATAGTTTTGAATATGACAACAATAGATGTCAGGTTGGGTATAACCAGATGGAAGTCATAGAATTGAAAACGAACCAACGAGACGGTACCGTATGCGCAAACGACTTCTGGCCTGTGCCGCTGTGGCCGTCCTGATATCCGTTGTGCTGTTACAGCCAGTAGCCGGCCAGTCCTCCGAGTACGGCATTTCCGTTGCCGGTAGCATCGACACGCCCGACCGCACCGTAACCTTCGACGGGGAGTCGTATCACGTGTCGGAAGTCAAACAATCCGACCCCGGTGATACGGTGACAGTCGACGTGACTGCCCCGTCGGACCAACTGGTTACGGTCTACATCTACAACGCAGACAGACAGATAATGGACTCTGAGCGGGTTGGTGGGTCGGGGTCGGTTACGTTCGACCTCAGCGGATACAGTGCTGGGTCGTACATGTTCACCGTCGAGAACGACGGCGACACCAAAGTCGCTCATCCGCTCGTCGTCCGGGCCTACGACGTCTCGGTGTCGGCACCGTCGACGGCCACCGCCGGTGACGACATCAACCTGTCAGCGTCGCTCACCCAACTGCGTGACGGCGACACGAGCGGCGTCGAGTTCGTCCTCCTCAGCGACGACGACAGCCTCCGCGTCGACGCCACCCAAGATGGCGACCAGTACACTGCGACGGCCGACACGGCCGGCTTGAGTGCGGGCGAGTACTCCGTGTACGCGACCGTCCGTGGCACGGAGGAAGTCGAGGGGAACAAGGAACGACTCGGCATCAGTAACTCCGCGTCGCTGTCGCTCGAATCCGACTCGTCGAGCGACGACGGCGGCGACGGCGGGAGTAGTGGTACCGGTGCCACCGGCGACGGTGAAACGACGACGGAGACAACGACTGAGTCGACGACGGAGACATCAACCGAGACGGCGACGGAAACGTCGGCCCCGTCGGAGACGGACACGACGACGCAACAGTCGACCGACCGTGCAGACGACACCGACACCGCTGTCACGACGACGACGGACAGTGACGCCATCACCCCCCAACAGACGACCAGCGACGGGGTGACGACGACGAGCAGCACCGGGCCGGGATTCGGTGCCACAGTCGCCGTCCTCGCCGTGGTGTCGCTCTCGATGCTGGCCCTGCGTCGTAAGCAGTCGTAGCCGGACGGTCCGTTCCCCACCTCGAAAGGTGTAAGAGACTGCACGAGTGCAGTGTTCAGTATGACGACAGGGCGGAGAGAGCGGTTCGTCCACGCACAGATGGCGTGGATGCTCGCGGCTATCGTGGTCCTCGCGCTCCTCGGAGCCCTGACTCTCGAGTTGTTCTTCGTCGTATCGCTTATCGGGTTCCTCGTGGTGGTCGAACTCACGGCACCGTTCGAGGTCACGCCACGGTGGCGTCGCCGCCTCAAGTGGCTCATCCTCGCCGGGTTGGTCGGGTTCGCCCTCCTCGTAATCAGGCGTGTGCTGGCGATTCTCCCGCCGGGTGTTCTCTGATGGTCGAGGACCGCTCGTTCGACGTTTCGCTCACTCGCGGGCTTGCCTATGCGTTCGCGCTCGTCCTCGCGGTGACGCTCGTCTACGCCGCGAGTACGTCGGGGGCCGCGTTCAGCGCGTACAACGCCGGATGGGACGGCGGGTCGGAACTCCGGTCACAGGCGGACGCACTCGACAGAGACCTGACGGTTGCCCGTGACACGCAGGCCTACGATGCGGTGCCGGCCAGCGGCACCGTCGCGTTCGTCCTCGCTCCGTCGGGGAACTACACGGGCGACGACGTGGCGGCCATCCGGTCGTTCGTCGGCGCGGGCGGAACGCTCCTCGTCGCGGACGACGCCAGTTCGCCGACCGCCGGGAACCGGTTGCTCGCGGCACTCGGCGTGAGTCCCCGCTTCGAGAACGCCACGCTCCGGGACGAGCGGTACAACTACCGGTCGCCGGCGATGCCGGTGGCTCGCGAGGTGGCGGACCGACCGCTCACCGACGGGATGGACGAACTGACGCTGAACTACGGCACCGCGGTGCGGCCAGCGAACGCGTCGGTGCTGGTGTCCTCGTCCGGCTACGCGTACCTCGACCGGAACGGGAACGGGTCGGTGGACTCCAACGAGACACTCGGGGAGTACCCCGTCGCCGTCAGCGAGACCCTCGGTGACGGCCGCGTCGTCGCCGTCTCGGACCCGAGCGTGTTCATCAACACGATGCTGGAGCGACCGGGGAACGAACGGTTCCTCCGCAATCTCGTGGCCGGCCACCAGCGTGTGGTCATCGACACCTCCCACGCCGAGACGCTCCCGCCGCTCGTCGCTGGCTTGCTGACGCTCCGCACTTCGCCGCTCCTCCAGGTGACGGTCGGCGGGGTGGCACTCCTGTTGCTGGTCGCGTGGGGGCGGAGTCCGGCCGGGTGGGTGTCGCGACTCCGGGCGAACCTGCTCGAAGACGAGGGCGTCCCCGACGGGACGCTCGCCGAAGCGAGTGCCACGGACCTCGCCGCCCACCTCCGTGACCGACACCCCGACTGGGACGAGGAACGCGTCCAGCGGGTCGTCGAGGCGGCGATGGTCGAGCGTGACGACCAGTCCTGAGCCCCGACCGAAGGACATAGGTCCGGGCACGCGCTCGCATACGGCATGTGGCCGTGGGGACACGCCGGCGTCGGCTATCTCCTGTACGCCGTCGCCGTGCGGGCGACCGGGCGTCGTGCGACCGCTGGGGGGAGTCTCGCGGTGGGGTTCGGGACGCTCGCGCCCGACCTCATCGACAAGCCGCTGGCGTGGTGGGTCGCAGTGCTGCCGAACGGCCGGTCGTTCGGCCACTCGCTGTTCACCGCCGGGTTGCTGGTCGGTGCCGTCGTCGCGTACTGCTGGGTGACCGAGCGGAGACACGTCGGTGCGGCGTTCGGCTTCGGGTACGCGTCACACCTGTTCGCCGACGCGCTCTACCCGCTGGTAGCGGGCGACTGGTACTATTTGGGCTTTCTCGCGTGGCCGCTCGTCCCGCCGATATCGTATCCGACCGGCAAGAGCTTCCTCGCACATCTCGCGACGCTCGAAGTCGGCTGGCAGTTCGGACTGGAAATCGGGCTGGCACTCCTCGCAGTGGGCGTCTGGTGGCGTGACGGTCGCCCCGGCCTGCGGGCGGTCACGACGGCTGTGCGGTCGGCGGTCATCGCGGCCGGACGCACCCTTCGGGCACAGACTGACTGACCGTGACGGCCAACCCAAAGAGTGCGGGGGGACGAGCCGCGAGGAAAGTTGTTTTACCCCGTCCCTACAACACTCGACCAATGAGTGGACCAGCGTCGGTCTATCGCGAGATACAGGACGAAGTCGGCGGCGTCTTGGTCGGGAACGAGGACGTCGTCGAACAGTTGACGGTGGCTCTCCTGACTCGCGGACACGTGCTGGTCGAAGGCGTCCCGGGTGTCGCGAAGACGACCATCGCGCGCCTGTTCGCCGGCGCGACCGGCTTGGAGTACACCCGCATCCAGTTGACCCCGGACACGCTCCCCGCGGACATCACCGGGACCACCGTCTACCGCGAGGAGAGCGCCGAGTTCGTCGTCCAGAAGGGGCCGGTGTTCTCGAACGTCGTCGTCGCCGACGAAATAAACCGTGCGACGCCGAAGACCCAGAGCGCGCTGCTCGAAGCGATGCAGGAACGCAACGTCACCATCGAGGGCGACACCTACGAACTGCCGGACCCGTTCCTCGTCGTCGCGACGCAGAACCCGCTCGAAATGGAGGGCACCTTCGAGCTCCCGGAGGCACAGCGCGACCGCTTCATGTTCAAACTGAACGTCGGCCTCCCCGACAGAGCCCAGGAGATGGAGATACTCGACCGGTTCGACGCCGACCCGGAACTCAGCCCGTCGGCGGTCGACCCAGTCGTCGGTCCGGACGACCTGCGTGACGCGCGCGAGTCGGTGGCGACAGTACGCGTGGCCGACGCCGTCAAGGAGTACGTTCTCGACATCGTGGACGCGACTCGACAGGCGGCCGGGGTCGAACACGGGGCCTCTCCGCGTGCGTCGATAATGCTACAGAACGCCGCGAAAGCCCGTGCGGCGATTCACGAGCGGTCGTACGTCCGACCGGACGATGTCAAGGCCTTGGCGGAGCCATTGCTCGCACACCGGCTGGTGCTCTCGACCGACGCAGAACTCGGGGGGACGGAGACACGGGACGTCGTTCGTGACGTACTGGACACGGTCGCACCGCCGAGCGTCGACATCGAACCGAACGACACGACCGAAGCCATCGGCGACGGTGGGAACGTCGATACCGCGAACGACGGCGGACCGTGACGACCGTCTCACACTTGTTCCGCGTGGCCGCCGTGGCCGCCGTGGTCGTGGTCCTCGCGTCGGGCATCGGCGGCGCGGTCACTCTCACGGAAAGGACCGGCCAAGCCACCAGTGAGGCGGCGACGGACCGTCTGACGCTGGCACAGACCCAGACCGGTGTCAACAACAGTACCGTCCAACACGTCGACCCGGAGACTGTCGACGAGGAGGGGAACGTCTCGGGGGTCCAGTCGTGGCTCGGGCAGAGCATCGCGCGACGCCTCGGGAACAGCAGCGTGCAGGTGAGTCGAGGCCAGTACGAACAGGCCGATTCCGTCGTCGACAACGACGTGTCCACTCTCCTCGGCAAATACGTCGACGTGGCTGGCGACACCGACAGCGGGGGCGGAGGCGGGGGTACCGACGACGGGGGCGCGGGCGACGGCGAATCCAGTTCGACGACCGAGGAGGGACAGGCACTCGAAGCGGCGAGCGAGCGCCAGGACAGGTACGTGAACGCCACGCGGCGGTACAACCGGCTGTACCGTAACTACACACGGGCACGGGAGAACGGCGAGGCCGAGCGCGCTCGGCGGCTCGCCCTCCGACTGGGCCTCGCGGCCGAAGAGGTCAGTACTGTCGGACGAAACTTGACACGCAGTTACGCCGGCGTGGCACGGACCACCGGCGCGAACATGACGCGCGCCACGCGGTCAGTCGATGCGGTCGTGACCAACGTCACCGAGCGACAGGCCGAAATCAGGGCCACGGTGTTCACGCGGACGACTTTCGTCATCGAGTCGGTCGACGAGCGGTTCTCGTTCACGTCGCCGCTGTCAGTGCGTGCGCGTCTGGTGACGGACGACGGGGACGCTGTCTCGAACCAAACTGTCCCGATTCAGGTCGGCGACCGGCGGTCCCGCGTCGAGACGGACCGGAACGGCACGTTCACCGTCGCCTACCGGCCTGTCCTCTTCCCAACGGACCGCGACCGTATCGGCCTCGCGTACCGACCGCGCCCGACCGCACCGTACCTCGGGACGCGCACTACCCTTCCGGCGTCGGTCTCACAGGTGCGGCCGAACGTCACGGTCGAGACGAGCGGTACCGAACTGCGGTATCGCGACCGGTTCACCGTCAGCGGACAGGTGGCGGCCGCGGACCGAGCGGTCCCGGGGGTGCCAGTCGTCGTCAGCGTCGGGTCCTACCGCGTAGGCCGGACGCAGACGACGCCTGATGGGGAGTTCACCGTGGACGGCCGCCTCCCGGCCTCGGTCACCGTGGGGGCCAGCGAAGTGACTGCCCGCGTCGCCGTCAGTGGCCGGGCGGTCGGTCCCGCGAGAGGCACCGCGAACGTCACTGTCAGGAAACGGGCGACGGACCTCACGCTCGCCGTCGATGGCGGCGACACGCTCGGTGTCCGTGGCCAGTTGACGACGGCAAACGGGACCGCTGTCGGCGGACAGCGCGTCGCGCTGGTCCTCGGTGACGAGCGCGTCGGGACGGTACGGACCAACCGGACCGGGGGCTACACCGTGGCCGTCAACGCCACGTCGCTCCCGCCCTCGTCGGACGGGGAGACGCTCGTGGCGCGGTTCAACGGTACGGGGACGAACCTCCAATCCGCGAGAGCAGAGGCCACGATACCGACCAACAGCAACAGCGTCCCGTTGCCACTCCTGCTCGCGGGGCTCGTCGGCCCGGGGTCGCTCGTCGCCGCCGGGTGGTGGATTCGCCGGCGGGACGACGGCGTGTCCCGGCCCGAGCCGACCGGAGCGGCGGCGACCGAACCGGAACCGGAGCCGACGACGACGGCCACGGCCACGCCGAGCGAGCGACTCTTGGACAGCGCGCGAACGCACCTCGACGCCGGCGAGACACGGCGGACGGTCGAACTCGCGTACGCGGCCGTCCGGGTCGCACTGGCCGGCGGGCAGGACTCGGCGGCGACACACTGGGAGTTCTACGACGAACACGCCGACGCACTCTCCGAACGACACCGTGCCCGCCTCCGTGACGTGACGAGTGCGTACGAGACGACGGTCTTCGCCGGGGACGTTGCGGACGCGGAGCAGGCAGTCGCCGACGCGGCGGCGTTCCTCCGCGGCGTGTCACAGCCACGGGACGCGAGCGACGAGCGAGGCCCGGAGCCGACCGGGACAGCCGGCGAAACCGGGACGCAGACGGCGACCGAGTGACTGCGACGCCGGACGACCCGCCACTTGGGTGTGGGTACCGACACCCCTAGGTGATGGATACTGACTGGCGGGGCCACCTCGACGCGGGCGCAATCCGTTTGGCATTGTGTTACAGTCACACGCATAGAGATAACGCCCGAATAACTACCCTGTGTTGCCCGTTGTGTAGGTATACATCCTCGAAGCACCATGATTCGTGCACTTTCCAAACGACTGCGGGCCACCCACCGCTCCCCGAGCAGTCACGTCGGCTGGCACCGCCGACGGCCACGGCACGGACGATGAACAGACGGACGTTCATGGGCGTCGCCGGCGCGATGTTCGCGCTCCCGGACACGTCACCGGTCAGCACCGACACCGACCGGCACGAACTGTCGACGGAGACGCGGGACGGGTCGTGGCTGGCGACGCGGCTCCGGCGGACGCTCCCGATGGACGACGTCGACTGGGTACAACTGGACGACGAGTACACGCTTCCGGCGTCGGAGGGGGAGGCGAGGACGTACGCGAACGTCCTCAACGCACTGGTCGAGACGCCGTACCGACGCGACCACTACGACTGTGAGGACGTGTCGATGCAGTTGATGAACCTCTTCGCGCGTGCCGGGATGAACGCGGGCGTCGCCATCACCGACTCCCACGCCTACTGTGTGCTCGTTGCCGCCGACGGCACCCTCCGAAAGTGGGAGCCACAGGTGGCGACGGACGTCACCGGCCGAAACGACGACAGGTACACCTTCGACGACGGGGCCGGAACGCTCCTCCTGTGACCCCGACGCTCACGCCCACCGGAGCGTCACGAGATACTCGAACCGGTCGTCGCCCGTCTCGACTTCGACCGTGACGGGGTCGCCGACTGCCCGTGCGGTGGCCGTGGCGAGGAACGAGACGACGGGGTGGTCGAAGGCCGCCACGTCCCCCTCGACGGCCGTGTCGAAGGCGACAGTCAGCCGGCCGGCCTCGCTGTCGACGTCGGTGCGGTCGAGGAGTTCGAACTGTTCGACGAGCGCGTCGGTCAACTGTGGTCCGAGCCGGTCGGGGTCGTCCGAGAGCGCGTCAGTCAGCGACCGCTCGAACGCCCCGACGAGGTCACGGCCGGTCGGGACCAGCGAGAGGCCGCGTGCCTCGTCCGTGACGACGAACGGCGTCGTCAGTGCCTCGGCGTCGGGCACGTCCGCGGACGCGGTGGCCGGGACGAACAAGCGGACGGTACTCCCGTCGGTTCGCGGGACGTAGACGCGCGTCTCCGTGAGGCCGAGCGCGTCGACGATGGCCGCGAAGTTGTCGGCCGTCGCCCGGGACACTGCGTCGCTGACCGTCGCCGTGACGACTCGCTCGGGCGTCAGGTAGTGTATCAGCACCGCCCCGAACACGCCCGTCCCGCCGAGGGCGACGAGCACCTCCCGGACTGCCGGAAACAGCACGGCACCGACGAGTGCCACGGCCCCGAGCGCGAAGAGCGCGAGCGCGGTCTGCCGGTACTGCGACTGCGTCGCGCGTGCGTACTCGGCGCGGAGTCGGTCGTTCTCCGCTTCGAGGAGTTCGAGGCGGGCGCGTAGCGACGCGTCGTCTGCCCCCGTCTCCTCCGTAGCTGTCTCGCTGTCCGCCGTGTGTGACGGCTCCCCGTCACCGCTGTCGGTACTCACGACTCCACCTCCGCCAGGCGACCCATCTGCAGGAGCTCGTAGCGATGGACGCCGTACGCTGCCAGCGCGGCGACGAACACGAGGCCCAGCGCGACCACCCACGTCCCGACGGTGGTGGTGGCCCAGAGTGTGACGAGGCCGCCCACGCCCGCAGTACAGAGGAAGGCGACGACGGTCCACTGGTCCGGGGATTCGTAGACGAGTTCGGCCAGCAAGAGCGCGGCGAGTGCCCCCTCGACGGCGACTGCGGTCGGGAGGCCGGGCCACCCCGGGATTGCGAGGAGGACACCCAACTGCGCCAGCGCGAACCCGGTGACGGGGGCGAACAGCCAGAGGCTCGCTCCGAAGAGCCCGACGACGGCCCCAGCCGGCCCGGACACGAGGAGCAGGCACACCGGGCACAGTGCCGCGACGGCCACCTCGGGGACGCGCAGTAACTGGAGTCGCTCGGTCGTCGCCCGCGGGGTCAGCCGGTCGAGCGGTCCCGTCACGCTCGCCGCCTCCGTTCTGCCCGCTCGGCCAACACCGCCGCGACGCGGTCACCGGGGCCGACTTCGAGTGCGGTCACGCGGGAGAGGCGGTCGAGTCGCTCGCGGAACGACTCGAACGACCGGTAGTCGTCGTATGCCGTCCCCACGTCCGAGAGCGCGCCCGGCCCGAAGAGGACGCCGGGAGTGAGGAAGACGACGACGTGGTTCCCGCCCTGCCGCGCCAGACGGACCGCCTCCAACACCTCGGCACGGTTCGTGTCGTCGGTGAACAGCATCGTCCAGACGGTCCCCTGTTGGGGTCTGACCCGTGACTGGACCGTCGCGAACAGCGGGTCCTCGGTAACGCGGTCGACGTACGTCACACCGGACTCGAAGAACGGGCGAAGCGTCCGTGTGAACTCGCTCTCGCCGGTCAGTGCCTGTGACAGGTCCGTCCCGGTCCCCGCCGCGTGCGTTCCCGTCTCCGTCCGCCCGCTGCTGTCGGTCGGCGTGGCGTCGACGAGCGTCCGCCGCACACGCTCGTAGTGGTCGTTCGTCGCCGCCGGTGAGACGGTGGCCGTGATGCCCTCGTCACCGACGGTGTAGAGTCCGACGGGGTCACTGGCCGCACTAGTGCTGTCGAGGACGGCGAGCGCGACCTCGCGGGCGTAGGCGACCTTCGTCCGACCGGGGACTCCCGTGGCCATCGACTCGCGGTGGTCGAAGACGAGGACGGTGGTCCGGTCGGTGTCGACCTCGAACTCGCGGACGTGGGCGTCGTCGAGGCGGGCCGTCGCCTTCCAGTCGATGCGGCGGGCGGCGTCGCCCGGCTGGTACTCCCGCAACTCCTCGGGTTCCAGGCCGGCACCGCCGATACTGCTCGTGTGGTCGCCGAACCCGGTCGCCACCTCGTTCTCTCCCTGGCCCACGTAGACGTCCTGTGGCGTCGGCGGCCGTGCGAACAGCGTCGCGGAATCGCCTCGCCGGAGCGTTTCGGTGAACCGCCCCGCCGACTCGGTGACCGTGACGGGCGGGGTGTCGAACTCGTGCGTGCCGGCGACGGGTGCGGTCACCGTGACCGTCGCACTCGCTTGCGTGTCACCGACACCGAGCGTGACCGCCGACTGGCCGTCCTCGACGCGGACCCCTGCCGGGACGGACAGCGATGCGGTCACGTCGGCGTCGACTGGGGCCGTCGCCGTCACGTCGAGGGTCACTTGGGCCGGTTCTTCGACGCCGGTCTGTCCCGGCGTCACGCGCTGGGTGACGGACAGGGCGTCGTCGAGATGGCCGAGCGACCGGGCGAAGTCGTACTGGGTCGTGAGGAGGTACCCGGCGACTGTGGCCGCTCCGCCGAGAAGGAGCGGGCGGTCGAAGACGACTGCCCCGCCGGCCAGCACCAGTCCGACGAGTGCCGTCTGCCAGTACCGGCGCGTCGCGTCCATGTGTGGACTCCAACGAGGAGCCACATTGAACCTGTTGGTCCGGTTAGGGGCACGTGATATTTCCCCGAGGTGAAGAGAGAAGGGAACGGACCGCTTCGAGACCGGCACGGTCCAGCCGAACGCGTCGTGGCAACGCCCGTACGCCGTCACCCCGACGATGACGGGGACGCGCCTGCGACTCATGTACCTCCTGTACCGGGGCCACCCCCGTCGAAAACGCCTACCAAGAGAACCACCTCTGGGTCAACGTCACCGCTGGATAGCCGTCTCCGCTCGCCGCCGCTTTCGTGTTGTTAGTCAACGATAACTTATTTGATGACGCAGAGACCCAATTAATACGATGAGTAGGAGGTTTCTACTGCCCGAAACAGAACGGGCACATCGTCGCCACGAGTCCGACAGCAACCGTCCCATTGCTGCTACCAGTCGGAATCTCCCGGTAACCAACCTGGCAGTCCACACAGCACAGAGCGTCCGCTGAGAATGTCGACGGACAAGGAGTCTGTCGAAGCCGCCGGGGCCGAATCCGAGCAGGCCGGTTCGACGACCGAATCGGGTACGGAGGGTTTGTTGCTCGGCGCGGACAGCGAGCAGACACCGACGTTGAGCGTCGTCATGCCGACGCTCAACGAGGAAGACGGGGTCGCGGAGTGTATCGACCGCATCAAATCCGCAGTCGTCGAACTCGGCGTCCCGAGCGAAATCGTCGTCAGCGACAGTTCGACCGACCGGACACCCGACATCGCGCGCGAGATGGGTGCGGTCGTCGTCGAACCCGACGGGTCCGGGTACGGCTACGCCTACCGCTACGCGTTCGAGCGGGCCCGCGGCGAGTACATCGCGATGGGCGACGCCGACACGACCTACGACTTCGAGCAGATTCCGCGCCTGCTGGAACCGGTTCGCGAGGGCGACGCCGACATGGTCATGGGGAGCCGTCTCGACGGCGAGATACGGGCCGGTGCGATGCCCACGCTCCACCAGTACGTCGGCAATCCGCTGTTGACGAAGTTCCTCAACGCGTTCTACGACGCCGGCGTCAGCGACGCCCACAGCGGGTTCCGGGTGTTCCACCGGGACGCCCTCGCGGAGATGGACCTCTCGACGGACGGGATGGAGTTCGCCAGCGAGATGATCATGGAAGCGGGCTCGCGCGACCTGACCATCGAGGAGGTGCCCATCGTCTACCACGAGCGCGAGGGTGAGGAGACGCTGGACAGTTTCCGCGACGGGTGGCGCCACGTTCGGTTCATGCTGCTGAACGCGCCGGGCTACCTGTTCAGCGTTCCGGCACTGGGGCTAGGCGTCGTCGGAACCACCCTGTGTCTACTCGCGCTGTTCGACATCTCCATCGGCCAAGCGTCGTTCGGCATCCGAACGATGATCGCGGGGAACCTTTCGCTGCTCGTAGCCTTCCAAGTCGGTAGCTTCGGCGTTTTCTCGACGCTCGCGAGTGACCCCATCCGCCGACAGGAAGACGCGGTAACCGAGTGGATAACCGACAGACTGACGCTCGAACGGGGCGCGATGTTGGGCGGTGTCATGCTGGTCAGCGGCCTCGGGTACGTCGCCCTGAGGGTCCTACAGTGGAGCACCGAAGGGTACGGCGCGCTGTCGTCTGTGCTCCCTGATATCTTCGGTGCCACCGTTATCGTCCTCGGCATTCAGATCGTGTTTTCTGCGTTCTTCATGAGTGCTATCGCTGGGCAGAGTCGTTAAGTATCGACTGGTTCTTCGGTGAGACTGAGACCCTCGATATCGTGAGTTGTTGTAATTATATTATTTCTTTTAATTGTATACACAACCGATAACCGATAGAGGGGAATGGTTGAGTAGAGCTACGGATATCATGAATGTACCTGAGAAGACATACTCTTCTATTTCATCTCCTCTTATCAATACGCCCGATGAATCCCTGTCACCACCTACGACTCCATCCGTGGACCACAGGAACACATCGACTGTACCACTAGTCTGACTCACCTTGATACTCCTTGGTGACTCTAACAGCATTTCTAATATAGACACCGCTCAGACTCCATATTGACAATAACACGATCGAGTTACTCTCCGAAACTAGTGTCCAGACATACTCGAACCGGTTGAGCGAGCATCGAAATATACTGAGCGATGCGGAATCGTTGTATCACTGGGTAGGCTCACGTCCGATAGTTTAGCAGAGAACTCGTGTTATCATCACAACTGCATACGAAGGGCGATTCCGATATTTGTGTTCGGAAAAGGTCTGCTGAGAAAGTTAACTGACTGACAGCGTCACTCACGCGGCCGCATCTACGTACAAGCGTTTATAAGGTGGAGAGGTCGTCACTCCGCTCTGCTGTGTCGTGTTTACTCCAACTTGAAATTATAGATAGACACGATCTGTATCGGGGTGCGTGTTTAATACCTGAACGTGACAACTATCACGGGAGAGAACACTGACAAAGTCAGAACAACTACAAAGCCTGCCGAGGGTAGATCAATCATATCTTCTAAAACGGGACATCCTTAGCGAGTGAGTCTCAGACACGTTTCGATTTAGGGTGGTTACCAACACGTAACGTCCGGACAGTAGGTTGGTTGTGCATTACTGGATAGTCGGGGCAGTGCTGCTGAATCTGACGATTTTGCTGTCCTTATCGGTCGGGTAGTGCTGCGGTTGCTACGCTCTGGTTCAGGAGGAAATTGCAGTGCTACGGCTGATAGGATGCCCTTGCTTTGGGAGCAGACAGTATTGCATCAACAACGAGGGCGTGTCGATTGTGGCTGCTTGAAAAGGCGCGGTACTGCTGGCTCGTCCGGTGCTTAGTCACTGAGTGATGGCTTAGATAGTTCCTTCCGAAGGCTATTCAGCGTCTTGATTGCAGTCAGTCCGGCAGAATCGATTTCACTGATGTCACTGATTCGGGTTCTGGACGTGAACGAAGTGGGGAGGCGCGGCGTGTCATCCTCGATGCCTGCGATATCAGCTGCCGGGTCTTGGAGTGGTTGGAGAACTGCTTCGTGGCCATTCCCGCTGCTTGAGACAGCCCAGATTGCTTCTTCGGGGTCGATTGCCGCGAGTTGGTCGAAGTCATGGATCGGTGCGACCGCTCGGTCGTTGTTCAGTCGTTCCGCTTCACCCACGACATGGATCTGGCCTGTGGTATCTAGGCCGACGACGTCGAGCCGTGCTTGGCTTTCGAGACCGTATTCCGCCAGTTGCTCCGTATTGAGTTCGAAGTATTTGTTGACGTCTTCGACGGGTGAGTCTGGGTCTGGGATGGCAGTCTGTTCCAGATAGCGGGCAAGTGCGTCAACCATCACGATATGCAGGAGTGATTCAGTCTGGTCGCGTTTTTTGTGTCCCCAATCGATGCCGCGACGATGCGGCTCGTTCAGCAGGTCGCGGCCGTCTTTGGTGACGTCGTAGTAGACGAATTCGCGAAACTGGTCGTCATTGTTGAGGTAGCCGGCTTCGGCCAATTCCGACAGGTGTGCCCGGTCGATGCTTAGTGTGTCGAACACCCGTGGTAGCGGGTCGAACACCGGATCGAGTACTCGTGGGTCGTACCGGCCGGCCTTGACATTGTACAGGAGTTGGAGTGCAAGTATCTGTACCGGCGGGACTGGCGCGGCTGTGAGTTCGTCGGGGGTCATAGACAACCCGAGCTCGACCGGTACTACTGAACTGCGGTCGAGCGCGTCAAGGTCACTATGGCAACGGATCGCGTCACGCAGGCCGGTATCCGAACAGTCGTGGGTACTCCCGCAGGAGCGACAGCGGAGTGCTGTTCGGTCGTGGTCGTATTCGACTGCTTCTGGCAGGTCGACAAGCGGAAGCAACGTGTTGAAATTCGTGTCCCGAAGCTGCGTCCACGTCTCAGCTGCGAGATTGGGTGCCGGGTTGGCCTCGGAGGCGACGCCGTCCGGTGCGGTATAGTCGTCGTACGGAATCCCGTGTTGGGTGCTTGTGTGCTCGCGGCAGTTGCTGAACGCAGTATCGAACTCGGTTTGCTCGCTTTCGGCAAGTGGTGTCGAGCCGTCGGGATGGCCGGGTGGGAGTGGGGGGTCTGCGATGGTATGGGAACGGATGGGTGTCTCATTTCTGGGGACGGCCGGGTCGAACAGCCAGTGCCCGCTGGGCAGGTTACGCAGTCGGTTTTCGACTTCGGCTTGGCTCATGTGACTGCCGGAGAGTCGCGCCGTGAACTGGTCGTCGCTGGGGACCGCCCCGGTGACAACGCTGTGAATGTTGTTCAGGAGTTCGTCATACG
This sequence comes from Halorientalis litorea, assembly GCF_023028225.1. Classification (NCBI taxonomy): domain Archaea; kingdom Methanobacteriati; phylum Methanobacteriota; class Halobacteria; order Halobacteriales; family Haloarculaceae; genus Halorientalis; species Halorientalis litorea. The sequence continues at coordinate 671,547 of NZ_CP095482.1, read as the reverse complement.
CGATGGTATCCTCGGTGGCGGCGGTGTCGCCTGAGCGGTCGAACTGTGCGGGGTACTGGACCATCGGGATGACACCGAGATTCTGACTGCGGCCGAGTGCGAGAAGTGACTCGAGATGTGAATCGATTCGTAACTGTGGTGCCTCGTCGATGAATAAAAGTGACTGCGGGGGGTTTGTGGCTGACTCACGGGTCCGCACTGCGCGCCAAAACAGTGACAGGATGAGATTGGCGAGCACCCGCCGTGCTCGCGTCGACGGCCCGCTCAGGTCAAGCAGGATGAGTACATCCTCAGTGAGCCAGTCGTGGAAACTGAACGCCTCTGAAGGCGCGGACGGTGAATGGTCGAACAGCGGACGCAGATACCCGTCGCCATAGAATTTCTCGATACGGGTGACCGCCCCCTGTGCGATGGTATCGATATCTCGGGCATTCCCGTGGGTAATGCTGTCGAGGAGGCGGTCGCTCCACTCCGGATGGACATCTGGCGTCGTCTGGGTCTGCCGGTACGCGTAGACGGCGGCGGCCAACGTTGACAGCTCGTACGAGTCTGCACCGTGGACGGGATCGAATAATGCCATGATGAGATACCGAATTACGTCTGGCGACCGAATTGCGTCGAAGTCAGCCGGTTTTGTATGGTCCAGCAGTCTGATGAAATGGTCTGCGACATCCTGCACTGCGCGCAGTCTGTCCACCCCAGCAGCTACGTCACGCCTGATATCAAAATAGGAGATGGCGGGCAGGAACTTGGACACGTCGAAATACAGGACGTCATCGAGCGAGCCAGTCCGAGCGTAGTGGGCACGGGCAACCTCGCGTAGCCAGCCATCCCCTTTCGGATCGAGTACGACCGTCGGACCGGACGTCGCGGGATGTGCCGATGCGATGGCGGTTGTTGCCATGGTGGACTTCCCGGATCCGGTCCGGCCACTAATCAGGAGATGCCGGTTCCAAACGTCTTTCTGTAGCCCGATTGGGTCACCGACATCGCCGTCACGGGTGACCTCTCGCCCCAGAATCATTCGGTGCTGGTCGCTCATCTGGTCTCCTCCGCGTCCGAATTCGGGGTGCCGGACTGGTCGGTTGCCTGCCTAGCATTGTCGTCGAATGATGAATCTGCGCGCAACCGCTCGGACTGCTCTCGTGGTGGGCGTCCAGTCGGTGCTTGGTCACGCGGAAACGACCCGTGAGCGCGGCTAGTGGTGTGATGGCCACTCCCCGTGACAGCCAAGTACGCATAGATTTGCTCGCTATCGGCGACACAGTTCACTCGCCGACTGCGCCCGTGTCCGAGGAATCTTGACGGGGACGTGTACGTAACTGCGCCCCGATCCAAGCGTCGGGTGACGCGCTCGTACTCCGTCTGCATGCCGGGCAGCAACGACCCTGTTCGTGGCTCGAACTGTCGATGGTCAATGTCACATCGGTTGTTCGTGACCGTTTCAAGATGCGACTCGACCGAGTTAGCGAGCGACTGAACGTCTCTGTACTCAGCAGTGTCTGGAATCGCGACTAAATGAACGTTAACGTCGAACAATTCATCGCCCTTCGTGGCACGTAACTGCTGAACGCGCTGGCGTTCCGGTTCAGTGAGCTCCTTGTCGGGTCGCCGCTCGGGCGGCGTCTTGGCGATCCAGAAACGAACGAACTGTGTCAAGAGCCCGCAATCCAGTCGCTTTCTGATCGCCCGAACACGCTGGTCGAGCCGTGACTGCATCTTTCGACGACCACTTACGGTGACTTGCACGAGTGCCGGAATCTCGGCTTGAATCAACTCCGCACCGAGTTCGTCCAGCAATAAGCCGACGTCCGTGTCGGTACGAGCCACATCCTCTACGGTCGGCCCCTTCAGTAGCCCGTCCAGTGGACGATCTTCACGCATCGTGAACTCGATAACAACTGGTTCGCAGCTGGAATCTGTCTGTGTGTCGCAACCGAGCATCGACGCATAGGACGCAGTTTGCTCGCTGAACTGCCCGCTATCGAGTGCCTCTCTGTGGGTGGATTTCACCACCGAGATGCCGACAGCATCAGTACCACTGTCATCATCGCCGTCAGTGGTGGTCTCGTGGCTTGAGGAGGCCTCATCAGCAGTGGCGTCGCCGGAAAAATACGCTGCCTGCAGGGCTCCATCACCGGTTGTCGACAGAACGACACCCGTCGAACGCTCGTGATCTGGACTGTACCGGTACGCGTAGATGCCGGTATAAACTATGAAGCCACAGACCATCGATACTAGCCCTGCTATTATTATATCGATGATAAAAACGAACAGTCCGGAACCCGAGGTGGTGTTCTCAACTACTTGCACCATGTCAGGTACGATTGACGCGATACCTACCTGCCACCCGATACGGTAAGCGAGATCAGAAAAATACACGAGTGGTAACCCGATGAGTACCGTGACGATCAAGATGAAATACCGAGGCGGGTTGCGTTCCAGCCAATGACGCTTGACGTATTCCACTGACTTCTTAGGATCAGTAACATCACCATGCAGGACAGACCCTGCCCTACTCAATTGGTCCGGATCTGTTGGGTGTTGTTCGGGCTGATACAATAACATCTCTCGAGGACGATATAGCCACGACCCTTCGGTGGTAGAGTCATCACCGTCAGTCTCGGGTGTCATGGGCACTCTCCGTCGATAGTTCGTGGTCAAGACCCACCCGGTCACCCCGAATGTACGAGACAATATCGGAACTGTAACACTTCTCAGGCACGCCCTCGTCACCCCTCAGACTGACCCCCAATGATTCTATTTGCGAAACCAGCTCCTCCTTGCTGACAGGACCACTTACTCGAACTCGCTCCGTGTCAGTAGAGATAACCACCAGCGGTAGGCGAAGGCTCTTCGTATCTGGCACGTCCAGAGATGAGGCATCAACTGGAGTGTACTGTGACTGCTCGGCGCGATCTTGGTTATTCGACGAATGCTGAGATGTAAGCACTCGCTCAGGAACTGTCTCTTTTACAAACAGTTCATACTGTGTACGGTAGAGTGCTTCTAAGCCGGCAGCGGGTCGAGAGCTCTGAACAACAGACAGCAACTGTCGCGCATCGGGTAGACCCTCTTCAGTCCTTAGCGATTCCGGGGGCTCCAAGTCTCGACCCGCAAACTCAGAACGATGATCCCACTGATCGAGTGCCAGACCGATTGTTTCGTAATCAGCCGCACTGACGAGGTGATAAGAAACCGACTCAATTGCACCTCCAGCATCACGGAGGGTGCCTTCGATAGGGGAGTGTATGTCCCATAGGACGGGGTCAGCGGGGTGACCGTAGATATCAATCTGGACCTTCTTTCCGGAGGGCGTCTCGAACTGTGCAGTAACTGATTGCTGGCTCGTATCAGTTTCATTGCTTGTCCCGTAGTCGCGATGGGATGTTTTGCCACCCTTTGGTGCTAGTCTTTCCAGCGGTATTCCACCAAACTGTGAAAGCTGCGTTAATTGCTGTTCTGCCCGCGCAGCGAGACCCTGCTGAAGATCATCCTCAAGCGGAGCTGTATCTACTACATTATCCTCAATGACAGCAGGGTAGGACCTCTTCAGCTTGCTGATCCCAGCCACCGTCTGCACTGAGTTGGGGTAGTACTTGATTTCGGACGGAGCAACACGACCGATGAGCAAAATCTGCTCTGGGTCAAGCACCTTGTCAACTAGTGTTAGATGTGAGACAAGACTTTGCCTGTCATTGTAGGAACGCGCGTAGAACCCTAAGAGCTGAAAATCAGAGAGAGATACGCCGGCCACGGTTGACATTAAAAGGTGGAACTCGACGGTCTTCACTAGCGGCACCATATTAAGCTGAATCCCTCGGTCTGATAGAAGGTCTCGAACGCGTCCTACGTGCTTTATATACTGTACGAAGTAATCGACCTTTTTCTGGAGTGGATCGTCGAGGCGGAGACCAGGTCCATCGAGTACGAGATATCCCTCCTGTAGCGGCGCGATTGCTGTGATTAGTTCCTCTTCCGTTCTGGCATCGAGTGATTCATCTAGTGAGATCTCAGTGATTATTGGAACTTGGTCCTCGCGAATGAGTGAGTCAATGCTCTGTTGCTCATTACGTTGCCAATGGAGCACCTCCCTGACTGAAATCATAACCACCTCTGCGTCATATTCCCATGGAAGGGGCTCGTCAGACCGTGAAGGGTAACACCGCGGGATATAGGCCTGTCCACTGATTGCAGATACGGCACTCAATCCGAGATTACCGCTCCCGTTTTCCTCGTAACCTGCTTGGGAGAGAGTGGTCTGGTGTGACATAACGACCCACACTAGTTACCAAAATATTCCAATTGGGGTGTTAAACAATTTGTGTTCTGTATACTTGAGTTCAGAATTAGATAGAAATAGAAACTATATATTGAAGATATAGCTACTTGCTTGAACAAAGGTTCGATAAAGTTAATAGGATGCACTATAGCGGGGGCAAATTCGGAGCTATCTGTTTTGATGGTCTTCCGTATTGTATGTCAGTGAAGACTACAAAATATCATGAAAACAGGCTTATGATGTGGGGTACCTTTCAGGATAGTGCCTCAGATCCTGATGAATGGACGATTATTCACCATACCGAATTATACCTGTCTCCTTACGACTGATAGTGGCTTATAGTGATAAAATAGAACACTCTGGTTCTTTAATAACCCAGACTCTGCGTCTTGTGGACCTTAGACACCGTCAATTGAGGCTGGCGACACTTGACTGGATCGAGAGGACTTCTGTTTCATGATTATGACGTCGTTGGACCACGGGTTGCAAGCAAGCCTGCAGCGCGCTTTCTTCAGCTACCGGCGTCTCCTCGATCATTCTCCCCTCCAAATTGTATGTTTCAGTCATGATTTGCTGCCCGTTCTGCCAACAGGCAATCTGCTTAGCCGTTTTTGTACGCACAGCGATTAAGTTCCGATCAGTTCGACCATCGTAGTCGGTTGCCACGGTCCACGTATCAAGACGCGGTTGTGTGTCACGCTCGGTGAAATGGTTGACAATGCTAGGAATCTGGGTTAGCGAGATTGGTCTGGAAAAATCTTCATCTGAATCGATTGGCTCCGAGACAACTAGTGGGACGTGAATGTTCTCTTCATACAATGAGGGATAGAAGTGTCCATAGATATCCCGTTCACCGAATGCCTCCCCGTGATCGCCAAAGACGACATATACCGGATCAAACTCGGCTAGCCGCTCCTGTAGTTCGTACAGCAAGACATCACCAAATCGGATAGAGTCGTCATAGATGTCGATTATTTTTCGAATTTCCCGGTCAGAGAGATTTGGATCCAGTTCATCTATTAGCTGATTGCATCGCCAGTTGTAGTAGTACTGCTCGAACAGTGAACTCCATTCTCGGTATTTCCGGGGGGTGAGATGAGGGAAGTGTGTATCAAGTGAAAAAATCCAGAGAAAGAACGGCTCAGACTGGGTATGAACCCATTCTTCGATCTCGTCGATATACCGGTCCCAGGTCTTGAATGCCTCTTCCCGGCGAAGATAATTCCGGAAATTCCGAACTAGGGTATATATTGTGGAGTCTGAGAGGTGCTTCTGGAACACTTTCTGATATTTATCAGTCGAAAACAGGAAATCCTCAAAATGATCAAACCCGCGGTTAAACCCGTAATGCCGGGACGCGTATGCGTTCGGATTGAACGCTCCAGTAGCGTACCCCTGCTCAGTGAGGTCTTCTGCAAGAGTTCCGTGCCGACCTAGATGCCGACGAGAATGAGACGGATCAGCCACACGGTCTCTGGCAACCATCGGCTCGCCTGTGAATGTTCCAGCCATCGACGGGTTTGTGCGCGACGCTGGCGCGATCGCGTTGGGGAAGCCGACTCCCTCTGACGCCATTTGATCTAGGTATGGAGTAGTGTTCCGCTCGTAGCCCATGTATCCGCAGTGATCCGCACGCAGACTATCGTAAGTCACAAGAACAATATTCCTCTGTGTCATGTCACGAGTACCTCTTCTTCTTGCTGAAGCAGGTCCCGGAGCCCAGTTACGAACTCAACTTCAGGCTCCCATCCGAAATCTGACTGGATTTTCGAAATCGCTGCTTTGAGATGCGGACGATCACTGTCGCGGACCCGTTCCTCATCTTGGACAATTTCGATTTCTTCCCCGAGCGCGTCGCTTGTCTTTTCAACGACTTCCCGCACTGAATACTCGACTCCGGTACCGACATTATACGTTGAGTAGCCGTCATCAGACTGTGTTAGTAATGTGATTAGGGCCTTCGCCACATCCGAAACATGAATGAAGTCCCGTTTGGGTGTGAGATTCCCGAGCTCGATATTCCGGCTTCCACTTCGAACCTGACTTACGATCGCCGGGATTAGGTGTTCATTCGTTTCGTTCGGTCCATATACGTTGAATAACCGGGCTGTCGTCGTGCTAACATCCGTCTCCTGATTAAAAAGACGCATCAGATCCTCGCCGATTAGTTTTGTCTCGCCGTAGATATCCATCGGGCCGGTTGCTGATGTTTCGCTATTCGCCTGATTTCGAGGTGGATATACGGCAGCTGACGAGGTGAAAATCACGGACTCCAGACTGTCTACCTCCCGTGCCGCGGCTAACACATTTCGGGTGCCCATTACGTTTACTTGAAACGCTTCCTCGGGGTTCGCATTACAGTATGGAATATAATGGAGTGCAGCTAAGTGGATAAGTGCGTCCGGTTCAAAATCTGAGACGATTTCAGGGATTTGTTCATCACGTATATCGATGTTCTCAAATCGGACACCGTCTGGTACAAGTGCTGAGGAGCCTGCGAACTCATTGTCGAGGGCAAGAACATCAGCACCCCTCTCTGAAAGAGTTTGAACCAGACACGAACCAATAAATCCTGCTCCACCAGTAACCAGAACCTTTTGATCGGATAACATCAGTTGCTTACTGCTCTGCTTGCAGGGCACTTGAATATACTCGTTCCAGTTCGTCGACAATCACATCCCAATCGTGTTTTCGACCAAATTCTTTAGCCGCCTGAGAGAGGTCACTAAGTAACTCTTCGTCGGTTATACAGTCAACCAAACAATCAGTGATTCCCTCCGCAGATACATCGGTGATATAACCAGTGACTCCATCCTTGACCACTGCCGTCGACCCGTTCTCTTCATGATCCACGACAATACTCGGAACACCACACGCGTTAGCCTCGAGAATTGTATTTGGGAAGCCTTCACGGATTGAAGGCAAGATGAATACAGACGCTGACTTAATATTCGCTATGACCTCGTCATCACTCTCAACAAATCCCAAAAACTCAACATGATTTGTTACTCCGACCTCGGCAGCGTACTCTTCTAGGCTTTCCCGTTCTGGGCCATCACCAATGATACAACACGACAGTTCTGTATCAACCCGCCCAGACGCCTGTGCAATTGCATTGAGCAGTAAGTCCACATTTTTATGTTCAGAAAGTCGGCCCACGTAGATAACGTCCCATTCGGTAGCTGCTTCCGATACTGATTGTAGCCTATCATAATCTACTCCGTTTTCCACGACGCTGAGGCCCTCTGAACGTCCGAGATCGTGGATGTCTGCCTCTATATATTCGGAGATTGGAATCACAGTATCTGCCAGTTTCATTGTCGCCCGCTCAATTATCTGTCCGAATATTCCTTTCTTTCCCAAATAATCATACCAGTAGTCGTCCCAAACTTCATACCACGTAATGACGAGCGTAGAATCCCTAAAGAGTTCATGACTCTTCGACACAAAACAGGGGAAGTATGGAAATTCTTGACAGTCAATTATGTCGAAATCTTCCCTAAATAACGAAGGCACGAGATGGGCAGCGAAATATATAGCCTGAGGAATCGAACGACGGCCGTCAACGTAGAGTTCTTTAGGTTCGCAAACCCCGTGTAATGTCACTCCCTCTCGCACAACTCTTGCCGGTCCATCCCAGTAGTGCATTCCGTAGAGGTGTACTTCGTGATTACTCGCGAGTCTCCTCGCTAGTTCCCATATCCGCTTCTGTGCTCCTCCCTTCTCATAAGGGTAAACAGCATCGTAAACGAACGCGATCTTCATTTTATAATATGATACAGCTACTCGTTTAGATAGCCGAGAGATTCGAGTCTTTCCTCGACTTGGTGTTCATCAACATCACTATTATGACTTAGTTCTGTTTCCTGCTCAGTCGAGTGGATCACTTCTTCAAGTACATATATAATATACTGGTTAGCATCCTCGAATTCGGTATAATCAACACGGTTTTGTATTCTTAGCAGTAACTCGGAAGGTATGTCAACCGATTCAAGATCTGGGGTATCGCTCATATGCCAAGATGAAGCCCACAATATAAAAGTGGTATTGATGCAGTCTCTCAGCCATCTTCAGTTGCATTCATTTTTATAACGGGTGCTCTGAATAGCCCAAACAAGTGCAGCAACACAGCCAGTCACAACTACTGGCCAAACCTGTGTACTGAGATACAGACCCGGACTGGGGACGCGATATTGTAGGAAAGGCCAGAAAAGTTGTTGAGTGTGTCCTGTGGGGGTGAGAAGCAGGCTATCAGTCAAAAGATGAGTCCCAGACCCGACTCCTAAAAGGAGACCACTACGGTAGCGTTCTTCAGGTGAAAGCAGAATCACCCCGACGAGTACACTCAAAATAACGCCTCCACCAGTGTGTAAACTCCCCCATCCAAACGGATAGCCAACAATCTGCTCAACAATTCTACTCGGCAAAACTAATCTGACTTTCATCAAATCAGGAATAAAAGCCCCCATCATCCCGATAGTGATGTACTGCTTGGTAATCCACTCCCAATGAAATGACATAGTTCGGCATACTGTATACGCTATAAGTACATGTGCTAACAAATCAGGCATTATCCTCGCCCTCAACTTTTTTATTCGCATAGGCGGGTTCCGGAGTACGCTCACAGAAATGTAAAGTTTCCCTGTTTATTTTCCAATGTCGGATGAATCTAGTAAAAACCCAAATGCCAGCAAACAAAGAGATACCCCAAGTGTACCACAAATTCTCGTTTGGGACTGCAAAGGCGTGAATTACTCGAATACTATTTTCGCTTGCTAAAACACCGTATACGCGGATCTTGTCTCCCCTCTCCAGATTTCTCCAATCTCTGCCAGTTATGTCGATCTCATGCGGTCCCGTGGTTGTTTGGACACGAATGGCTGTTGGATCAACACTCTGAACGTATCCCCCAAGCACAACCCGATCACCAAGATACTCCACAGGGTCCTCAGTAAATTCATCAGGCCCTGGCAAGACCCAAGCGTCCGCATTTGTCGGCTGCTGAGCATAAAGCGAAAACAAAAACACTTGGCAACAAACTAGGATGACCAGAATAAGTACTCGTGCTGAGATAATTTTCATAATTTTTGGTTGCTATGTCGTACTCGAATTATTTCTGCTGATCAAGTATCAATTGTGCGGTTTTTAATGTCAGAATCATCACAGCAAGTCCGATCAATGCAGTTCGTGGATTCGTTCAGGGGGCACTTTGATCCCTGTAGATTTAAGCATGGGTCTGTTAAAGGGAGAGATACAACATAGCTTAGACGCAACGCGTTACCCCTATTAGTGTAATATAACTCACGAACTAGGATGACTGGGGATTAAGAATATAGCCAATTCAATGAGAACACATGACTGAGTCAGCGGCGAAATATGATATTGAACGTTTCCGTGGATGCTCGACCGTTACCGAACTTTCCAGTGAAATCATAGGTGAGAATAAAAAGCAAGAGATAGCGATTCTATCGCTGGCGCTACGTGGGTCAGCAGGGGTGAGTAGAGAGATCGAGCAACAGGCTAGAGAGTTGACGAACAATGGGTTTGAGGTGACGCTATTCGTTATTGAATGTGACATGGAACCACCAGAAGGAGTCTCTCTAGAGGTTCTTGGAACCCCGTCAAATTTTTATCTCAACAAACTTCATCAGATATTGCTCCCACTCTATGCTCCAAAATCAATTCCAACAGTTAAGAAACTCCAGTCATACGATCTCTTGATTAGCCACAGATATCCTCTACATTTTCTTGCATGGGCTGCTAGCAGGCAATCTGACATCCCCTATATCACCTGGCATTATCACGTTCCAGAACCGGAAGCTATGCCAGATATTCAGCAGCAGGCATTCATGCGAGTCTTAGAATATTTTGAAGAGGAAAGTTGGTTAGTCAAGCAGGCTGATGTCGCCTGTTCAATTAGCCAATCATCGCGCGAGATCCTGCGACAAAAATCAGGAGTTGACAGTCTTGTAATCCAGAATAATACGGAAAGCGAACGTTTCGATGGTGTTGAACCGGATGTCGAAGGCGTAAAAAAAGAATACGGCATTGAACTGACGGACCCGGTCGTTTTGTTTGTCGGTCGACTGACTGCAACGAAAAACGTTCTGGAGCTGATTGAAACATTTGAATCAGTACGAAAAGAAGTCCCAAAGGCGAAACTCGTGATTGCGGGGAAACCGACTGTTGACGAGTACTTTGAGAAACTTCAACAACGGGCTGGAGAAAACGTTATATTCACTGGGTTTGTCTCGGACGAGCACCTCGTCGCACTATACGAAATCTGTGATGTATATGCCACTTGCTCAACGCGAGAAGGCAGAAACCTACCACCGGGGGAAGCACAAGAATATGGAGCGACGGTGATTGGTTTCAATGTACCGGGGGTTCGTGATATCGTGCAAGACGGAGAATTGGTCGAACCTGAGAATTACGAACAGTTTGGTAATAGGATGACTGAACTTCTAACAGTGAGTGCTTCATATCAGTAATGAACACATTTGAAGGGTGGTGCAAGCGGCGATTTCTTGATTCGACCGCTGGACAGTCTATTGTAGGCTGGCTATCCTCGTCAAGTAACAATACAAAGCTGACAACAACTATTGTCGCCGTGCATCTGATGGTGGTCGCTGTTGTGGTTCTGAATCTCCCGCTGTTACGGCCATTGATTGTAATTAGTTACCTGCTGTTGGTTCCCGGAACACTTGTACTCGGACTCGGCGGTAGTACGCTTAATCGAGTGAGTGATTTATTATATGCAGTTGCTTTGAGCCTCGTCGTCATCATGCTTGTCGGGGCCACGGTGAATACCGTCTATCTCACAACAATAATCATCAGTACTCCCCCATTCACTGAAGAGATATTGCTAACAGTATTCCTGACAGTCACCGGGATTCTAACCGTCGGGTTTCGATATTCAGATGCTGAACCAGAACTTCCGACCTGGAATGATTTGGCTCGCCTCTACACACCGTATCCGCTATTTTTGTTATCACTGCCCGCGATCGCGGTCTTCGGTGGGTTACTGCTCCGGTGGTATGCTGATAATCGTCTTCTGCTGGGATTATATCTCATTATCGGCCTTCTTACAGTCGTGATCGGGTTCCAGCAGAGTGAACCCAAATTCCCGAATTTCACAGTTTGGTGTGTCGCAATTGCGCTGTTGTTACAGAATCACATAGCACTTCCAGCTCTGATCAATCCGACTGAGTACTACGTCGCGAATCTCGTGATTAGCCACGAGTTCTGGAATCCGGATTTAATGTTGAATAAAAATGGAATGTTGCAAATTGTCATTACACAACCCGTCGTCTCGATCCTCGGTGACGTGCCACTCATGTGGGTGTACAAACTCGTCTTTCCGCTCTATTTCTCGCTGGTTGTGGTCGCGCTGAACAAGGTTAACACGCGTTGGCTGAGCGTAAAGGGCGGAATGATGGCGACGCTCCTTTACGTGTTTTCGTTCCCATTTTTTACTAAGCTTGGACACATCATCCGGACTGGTTCAGCAATCTTGTTCGTCGGTATCTTTCTAGTTGCGTTGCTCGATGATGAACTCCCGGACCGTCTATGTAGTGTGGTTTTAGTGGCGGCAGTATTCGGTGCGACCGTCTCTCACTACGGTGTTGCACCCATCTTTCTGTTCATCCTCATCATCGTGTTTATATTCCGAATTATCGATGGTTTCGTTGGAGATGGTCTGTTCCCAAATAGGCGGCAACCCAGTACTTCACTTGTCGTATTCTCAATCGTCGTATTAAACCTCTGGTACAACCTCGTAGCTTCAAGTCGACCGCTGCGAGCAATCTGGGGAATTCCGATTGCGGTGATCGTTGAACTCCAAGAGTTCTTCACAGCCACGTCGTCAGCCGGGCACGCCATCTCAGCTTCTTTACCTAGTCTGACTTACCAACTTATTCAGTACGAATATATCTTAATTACGCTACTGGCAGGGATTGGTGTCAGTATGGTCTGTCTGGAGATACTGCGGCGAAGCAGAATTTCGAAATGGCTTCCAGGCACCGCAAACCGACTCTTGAATTTGCTGCCCTCGATTGAGACGGATGCGCTCCACATGTCACTCGGTGTCGGGGGAATGTTGCTTTTCGTGTCCGCTTTCGCACCGACGAGTGTCTTCGGAATTTCCCGGATCTACATGATCGGCCTCTTCTTTGTCGCCTCGTTCGCTGTGCTCACCAGCGTTTTGATCTCGAAAGTGACGTTCAACTCCGAGAGCGGCGGGATCTACGTCTTTAGTGTCATCTTGTTCGTGACCCTCCTATTGAATACAGGATTTATTTCCGCGACAGTGACACACGGTCGTTCACCACAGGCGTCGCTTGAACAGGATCGCATCCTGAATGAGGGGAGTGATAGACAATTGTACAACTTCTTTGGCAGATACGAGTCCGAAATCGAGGTGCAATCCACCAAGTGGTTGATAGAACACAAGCGCACAAATCTGATATATACCGGCGGCCGTGGCATATCGAGTCAATACTTTTATACGGGGTACGATACGTCCAAACCGCCCGGCGTCACGGTGAGTGAAATCGAAAGTCGATCGTTCATTTCCCCATCGTATATCTACCTCAACGAGTTTTCGACTCGTACTGGAAAAGTACTCAATTTCAAAACCGGATTCTCAACGTACACTCAAAAGAACACCGAACCAATCTCGTTCATCCGAGCGAATGAGCACCAACGCATCTACGACGCCGGAAGCGTAGTGATACTATTCAATGACGTGAGAGGCGAGTGAATGTTGAAGAAGAGCGGTCCGTAGTGATTATTAGGCTGAACTATCCTCTTATTGTCGGACCACCGGATTCCGGAATTTCCAACCAGACCACCATATCTCAAGGAATATCCAACTAACAAGTGTAACAAAAGCTAACGCCACGAGTCCGACTTGTTCAAAACCCATCCAATAGGGAGTGACAAAAGCAATTCCATGAATGAGCTTTGCTGGAAGCCAGTCAGTGAATTGCGCTCGGAATTGCGGCCACAAGCCTTGTTTTGCTGTTCTTTCAACAGTTTTGGACTCTAATCTAGTGCTTGAAGCCGCTGGCCCGTTTTGGCTTTCATCACCCGTCCCTAACCTTTCCGCCTCATAGGGACTTTTCACTGACACGCTCCAAACAATATCTCCAGAAGCGTTAACCTCCAGAATACGCCCACCACTTGTATCCGTGATCAAAGTATGGCCGTTCGGTAATCGATCCGCATCTCGCGGCCAATTCATTTGTTCGTCTTGCCATACCCATGTTTGCTCCCACTGGCCGTTCTGCCGCTCATATTCAATAACACGGTCATTTTCACTATCCGAGACGATTACAGCTGGTCCCCCCTCCGAGCGAGGGATGTAGTCTGGGTTGTGCTGTTCATACAAAATTGAGTGATTACCATCTTCCCCCAAAGTCCATTTTTCCTGAACACCACCGCTACGGGTCAGGAACACGACTTCATCCTGATTTCGCATACTCGCCATGAAGCGACCATCAGGAAGAACCTCCACATCATTCAAATGCGTCCATGTCTCTGGGAAGTCGCCACCAGATCGTGTCGAATAGTGACTCTGCGCCCGCCATTCCCACACTATCATCTGATTTGAAATGTTCATGAGGGTAACAGCATCGTGTTGAATGTCACCGACCAAATAATGAGTCTCGTTCACCCGGTCAACATCGTGCCAACGAGGATCGTGTTGTGTCGGTCCCGGCCGAACCTCCTCATACAGGCGGGTAGTTTCGTCAGTAGTAATGTTCACTCGTTCAATGATGTTTTTATAACATATTCGGGCACCTCCACACTCTTCTGCAGGCAGCTGCTCGACTGCGACGTACTGGACAGTGTACTTTCCTTCTGGACTAGGATCAACATCCATGTAGGTGTGATAGGTGTTATTGAAATATTGCACCCGCCCATCGTCCCCAATAGCGGTTAGCGAACTATTCGTAGTCTGAGTGAAGCCATGTGAGGTAAAAACGGTCCAATTATTATTGGATGGTGCTACTTCCGATCCAGAAATATCTGATTGATATTGGACGGGTGGCTCTGCTGTTACATAACTTATTCCCAGCATAATAATCGAAATAGCCAACAACCCAAAAAAAGCAACTCGCAAATAATGTTGGCGCATACTAGATGGTGTGTTATAATAAATAAAAAAGTTCCGAGAACCTCTCCACAAAGAGGTTATTTGTTTGTTTAGATGCTGTTGATGTAATCTCGTCGCTGTTCGACCTTTACCTACTCGTCCCGCTTGTCGTAGTGCTTGTCGAGGATGTCCGGCGATACTTTCATGCGGTCCGAGACGACATCCTCGGAGACATCTTCGTTCGGGATGTGAGTGATTGACCCTCTCCGGATGGAATGGGGGCTGACGCTCGACGGGCACTTGCTCCGATAGCCGTACACCGTTGCTTTGCAATCGCTCTCCCGTCTATCGTGGGGGCAGTGCTCTCCGTAGTAGACAGGGACGAGTGACTGTATAGGCCGTCTCTCGCATCGTCCTAATCGCCAGCCGGCCCTGCTCGCTGGTAATCAGAGGCTCGCGCCCATGCTCGTCGGTGGTATCCGAGTGCTTGTGGTTTATCCAGCTGTCAAGGACTTCGCAGACATGAAGAGCCAATGCAACCGTTCGCTCGCCTTCTTTTCCGTTCTTCAGCGTCGTCCCAGTTTCGGGCCGATGTTTTGAATGGACAATATTACGCCAGTCATTGGAGTCGCGTTTCGATTGATCTAATCGTTGGCTTCGGTGGCCACTGACTCCGAATATTCCACTTGCAGACAATGTGCTTCCCGAAAATTGAGCCGATATCACGAACTGTACCGCTGAATCTCGGAAGTACTGCTATGACACGTTCAGATACTTTCTTATAGTTGGTGGTCAGAGCTTTGGTAGGAGCGAAGAATCATCGGAGATCCAGAATCCAGTCCCTCTCGGAGACACGTTATATCCTGATACGAAAGTGTAAAACACTCTTCGGCAGAGTATCTTATAAGAAGACGCATGACTCGTATCAAGTCGGCTGTTGAAGATACCCTTCCGGACGGGGTATTTTGGGTCGTTCGGTCCATATACGGAGTGGTTTCACCGAACAAAGAGACTAGCATCGTGGTCCCACACGACGGATTGTGGCTGGTAGTGGATATTAAAGGGGGGGAGTATCTCACTCCTTCTCCGAAACGGGCCAGTTGGCCAGAGTTGGTGGACGGGAAAATCTTCGACAAGTATACTCTTGAAGGGTTCGCTGAAGTCGAACCGAACGATATCGTCTTCGACATCGGCGCGTTTGTAGGGGGTTTCTCGCGACCTGCGGCGAAGAATTGTAAACACGTCGTCTGTATTGAACCCGATCCAAAGAACAAGAAGGCACTAGAATACAACCTCAATGAAGGAAACGAAGAAATCGTCAGGTCCGTAGCATGGAAGGACGAGACAGATATCGAATTACAACTGGGACACGATCCGACTGACCACTCAGTCCTGTCAGCCGACGATGGGGGCACCGGACGCTCAATCGAGGTCAAAGCGAGAACGATCGATGACTTGGCCGCCGAACGTGGAATCGACACAATCGACTTTCTCAAGATCGACGCTGAGGGGGCAGAACCAGAGGTTTTATCCGGGATCGAAGAGACAGAGGTGAAAAAGATAGCAGTGGATTGTTCCTTCGAACGCGAAGGAGAAGCGACGTTCGAAGAAATCGAACAAATTCTTCAGCAACGCGGATTCGCTACCAGACGCTCCGGCGAGGTACTCTTTGGAAGGCTCAAGCCCGAATCCACAGCGGACTAATGACCGGGAACGTAACACTGAGCCTTGAGATTGAATTTGGGTGGGGTTTTCACGACCTAACGAAGAGCTCGAAGTACGACAAATTGAGTACCGGCAGAAAAGAAGAGACCAAGTATCTTAAGCGGTTGTTGAAGGCGTGTGATGTCTATCGTGTACCGATTAGCTTCAATATCGTGGGTCATCTCTTGCTGCCGGAGTGTTCCGGTGACCACGATAGCCCACTCGGTGCAGAATGGTTCGCTGCGGATCCGGGAACGGATATGGATACCGACCCATTATTTTACGCTCCCGACATCGTCAAGTTGATACAGGACGCCGAGGTGGAACACGAAATATGCACCCACACCTACTCACACGTTCTTTTCGATGAAATCAGTGACGCCGTAATCGACTGGGAACTGAAGCGAGTTAAGGAGGTACACGCGGCTGCTGGCCTCAACAGGCCGGAGACCTTGGTGCCCCCGAGACATCAGCTTCCGCCGGAACAAAAGATACGAGAAAACGACATTCACACAGTTCGTGTTCCGTTCCTGGACGTGGAGAAACCGACGAACAATTTCCAATCATTCGTGTGGATACTCACGAGGGACCATCCGGTAGGCTCTCCTGACACGAGCAACGGGGTAGTCAAAACTCGCTGCCCACCGTATCCTTCTTTGACAGCCACGTATCTACAGAACGGACAGACCAAGCCCCATCCAGTGTTTCGGTTGATGCCCGTGAGAGCGCGACAAGCGATTCATCACAGGTATCTCAGAGACGGCCTCCAGCGAGCGATTGAAAGAGAGACGTACATCCACTACTGGAGCCATCTCCATAATCTCTCGAACGAACAGCAGTGGCAGCCTCTCTGCTCGTTTCTCTCGGAACTCGGGAACGCTCGGAGTGACGAGGACATAACGCTCAAAACGATGCGTGAATTGGGGAGAGAGATCGTTGATGACCGATGACAGTACGCCACTGCAGGTCGGACTCCTCTGCGATGGACGCCACGTCCAGCGATGGGTCGCCCGCACATTGGACCATATGCTAACCCATACCGATGCCGAAATCAGTGTTATCGTTGTCAACACGTTCAAAGGCCAGAGTGAATCACGGTCTAGTGGAAAAGTACTTTCGGAGGTGTTGGACAACGGTCTCTGGACCCTCGTTGTCGGAACTAGGAAACTAGCCAACGCGTTGGGCCACCCGCCAGAGTATATCGAGAAACACAAACGCGACATCCCTCTCTCAGAAGTGGACGGAATCGACCAGACGTCGGTCGTGGAAACGGAGCCAGTAGACACCGACGGGTTCGGGAAAGAATTGCCAGACGAGGTCGTGGACATGCTCGCAGAAGAGACCGACGTTGTCGTGAGGTTCGGATTCGGGTTTCTGAAGGGGCGTATTCTTGAAGCACCTGAACATGGTGCCCTGAGTTTTCATGGGGGTGACCTGCGTGAATACCGCGGGAAACCACCGGGATTCTGGGAGTTTATGAACGACAAATCCCATGGAGGGTTTGTACTTCAGCGGATAACGGAAAAACTAGATGGTGGTCAGATCGTGACGATGAAAACAGTCGACTTATCGGACGCTAGAACGTGGCAAGAGGTCAAGTTACGACTGTATGATGCCTCCGAAGATATGTTAACTGACGGAATCCGGAATATCAGTGATCCGGATTTTGAACCAGCTGATCCGGAATCACTTGGGAACGTCTACTCGACACCGAGTGGAAGGGTAGTGGTTTCATATCTCCTGAAAAACTCTCTCGGTAGAGTGAGGGGACTGATGTAGTGCGATAAGAAACCAACGGATGTACAAAGATTTACGAACTATACATAAATGAGTCTTGGTTGGTCCAGATTCTGTCATTCCGAATCGTGATGTCGACAACCCAGAGCGGAGTGGTTTGACAGGGCAGTTACCAAGGTTCGATACTGCTCAGAAACTGAGCTGTATGTGAAGTTCTCTCGAACGTACTCCTGTCCTTTCTTGCCGAACGCCTCGTTCATGTCACTGTCTTCTAGGAGTCTAATGAGATTGTCAGCAAACACGTCAATCTCGTACGGTTCGATTCGGAATCCGGTCTCCCCGTCTATGACTTGATCAACCATGCCACCGACGTCGTATACGACACACGGCGTCTCACAGAGATATGACTCAGAGATACTCATCCCAAAACTCTCGCGCTCGGAGGTGAGTATCGTTACATCGAATGCAGAATACCACGCAGCCAGTTCGTCAGTGGCTTTACGACCGGGCCAGATGACGTTCTCCGCAACGCCGATACGAGATGCGTACCGCTGAACGTTAGTCACGTAGTCACTATCGCCAATGACGACGAGATAGACGTCGTCATCCATCCGGTGCCGAGTTTCTTTCAGTATATCCATCGCTCTGTCTAGTCGCTTGACTGGGCGGGGGTTGAGTACAGCTCCGATAACGCGATCGTTATCCTCGATATCGTACTCACTACGAACGGAACTCGCGTCGGACGATGAGGCGGGATCAAACCACTTCTGATCGATTCCAGGCGGAATCACTCGGACGGACTCCGGGGAGTCGATGCTCAGAGACTGCAGGACTTCCCGTTTTTGTTCATTCGAGATGAAAACGCTAGCGTCGCTCCGTTTTAACAGATAGAACTCTAAAAAGCGTGTCAGTCGTCGTTTCAGTTCCGAATCTGGATTCTTGTACCCATTGAATCTGATAATCATCGGTATGTCGACCACGTTCGAGATTGCAGTCGGAAGCGTCCCGAAGACTTGCGGTGACCCGTAAACGTGTGCGACATCAAATTCGTTGCGGTTGGCGAAAATATATCTAAGAGCCTTGAGTTGGGGCGTTAGCATACCTTCCCCCAAGAACACGAAGTCCATCTCCTGACGCTCGAAATGTCGAGCAACTCGTCGGTCGTGCTCGCCAAAGATCATCGTGGTGACCGCATGGTCACGAAAATACTGGTCGAAACGGTTGATAGACGCGTCGACATTATCCGGCGAGACCGAGCCGGTAATATTCAATACCCTCATTTGTAGTGGAATTATATAAACAATCAAAAAGTCAAAATCAGTCTATATATCCGAGATTTTGCAATCGGTCAGCAGCGACCGACTCTTCGGTATCAACGTCGTCGGTTGGGGTCTCAGCCGTAATTGATTTACGTGTCTCGGAATCGATTTCGAGCCACGGTACAGTCACCAGTTCATCCCTGAGGATGTGCGGTGGATGGCCGTAAATTCGGATCGGAAACGGCCAGGCGAATTCGCCGACCATATTGCCGTGGTCAGATGTCACGACAGACTTCCCGCGTAGGTCGTCTACCAGCGATTGTACGTGTGGGAGAGCTGTCTCGAGGTTTTCCCTGTATGCTTCGAACACACGGTCCTTGTCAACCGTTCCCTCGCGGGCAAGCTCCCAAATATTCGCACTGTCCCGGGAGCCGGTTCCGTTCAGAAGCTGCGTTCGACTGTATTCGAAGCCGCCCTGGGAGCCGAACCATTCTCTGGCTTTTTGCCCGATAAACGGGAAATGCGGCTGGACAAAGTGCGAGATGATCCGTTTGTTCGGGTACGATTCTGCGACGTCTCGGGTCCGTTCAGTCATAACCTGCGGCGTAACCGTGTTCAACTTTTCGTCCCACCCATCGCGCCAGACCTGGACAACATCATGAAACTTGGCGTCGAGATCGAGAGCCATGCTCACTTTCGGGTTCGCAGTCACGTAGACAGTGTCGTGAAACTCGCCCTCTTGGAAGTTCTGACGCAGAAACTGGGCGGTTGCGGAGTTCCAGGATCGCTTCTGACTCAGCGTCCCCGGTATCGTATTGAGTTCTTCGAACATGTCGAATCGGCACGCATCCAGAATGATCAGATTGTCCCAGTCTTCTTCGACAACATCAACACCGTCACCCACAAGCAGAGAAAAAACAGATGGCATGATGATCTCCTGCATGAAATCTTTCTCCAGCCACCAGCCAGGGTCGTTCCAGTGCTGGCGGGCTACGCGGACCAGTGTTCGGAATCGCATACCAGTGGATATCCAGTTTGATAATATATATATTGTGTCTTCACGACCGCGCTGTAGAAGCAGGCAGTAGAGCCGGGTACGGCGTCAAGAGACCAGCTACTTCCGGTTCAGGGCTTCGAGTATGGAGCGAACGGGTGCCGTCGGGATAGGTGTCTGATCGACGGCGGACAAGATGAAATCGATATCGTCAGCGTCGAACCCGAAGGTGACGATGAGGCCGAGATACAAGACACCAAAGAAAGATATGAATCCGAAAAACCGCGGCAAGGTCGATGAGATTACCGACCCGTACATCACCGACGGGATGCCGAAGAGCACGAAACTCGAACCCAGCGGCAACAGGACTGACTTCGGAAAGGGGTTGATCCGTCCGAAACGGACGAGATTATACTGATAAAATCCGTTCATCACGGTGTAGGAACCGGCAGAAGCGAGCGCAGCACCAACCAACCCAAATTCGGGAATGAGGACCAGGTTCAAAGCCACGTTGGAACCGAAAGACATGATATTTCCGTAGAGAATGGCCTTTGAGTAGCCCATCGCAACGAGCGCTCCGGCATTCAGACCCATTAAAATATGAACAAAAAATCCAATGCTGAGGACGACTAAAGCAGTGCTACCGACAGTGTACTCGGTCCGGAACAGCAATTCGAGTGACGTGGTGGGGAACAAAACGAACACAAAAAACACAGGGAAGGTTACAAACACGACCCACTTCGTGACGAGTCGATACAGCTGCCCCATCTCTGATCTGTCCTCGGCCTCGTGTAACCTCGAGATCATCGGGACAAAGAGGAATTTGAACGTAGCCAGAAAAATCAGCAGCGTCCGTCCAAGCGTGTACGCAGCGTCGTAGATTCCGACCGCGTTGCTATTTCTGAAGTAGGCGAGGAGGAAATTATCGCCGTACTGTAACATCAACACAACGCCGCTGGAGAGGACAAGCGGTAACGAAAACGAAAGAATCGATCGGGTTCGCACCGGGTCCGGGCGAACTCGCCAGCGTGCGCCCGCCACAAGATTAGTCCGGATATGTAGGTAGACGAGACCGCTCAGCCCGGCGAGGACAAACGCCCCAGCCCAGCCAATCGCGATGACGAGCGGGCCAAGGCCCAAGAGTGCAAAGCCAATCACACCGACCGCTTTCAGCCCTTGGTGACCGAGGTTTTGTACAACGACTCGGCCGAGTGCCGATTCGAGCCCTCGGAAACCTGCCACAACCAGTTTCATAAGCACAAAAAACGGTAACGAGACCGCGAACACGACCAGCACAGGCGTAAACCCCGGTTCGTTTAATAATGCAGACACAGTGTCGGCGTACAACCCGAGGACCAGTGCGGTTGCCGTCGCGAGCGGCATCGCAATAAGCAGGGTGTCTCGAAAAAGCCCCGGTTTGTCGTCAACGCGTGGCAGTCGCTGTCCCAGTGCTGCTGGAAGTCCGAGTAGGACACCGATTGAGACGATATTGATGATTGAAGCACCGAGTACGACAAGTCCGTACCCGCTGGGAGCAAGCTGATTCGCTGCGATGATACGAGTCAAAAACGTTGCACCGAGGCCGACAATATTACCGACGAAAACAAACGCGGTACCTTGGACAAGCTGTTTGAACGTGTCGGTGTCGTCATCCATCTGTAATGTGAATCAATTCAAACTACTCCGCATAACCGAGTTGTCGGAGCCTCGATTCGACTATCTCTTGATCAACATCGTCGGTTTCTGTTTCGGGGTCTTCGGCAATGATGCGACGACGTGGGCCAGACTCATATTCTAGCCACGGGACAGATACAAGTTCGTCGATGTAGTTCCCGCTCCAGTGACCGTAGTCACGAACTGGAAGCGGAGATAGATGTTCTCCAATGACTTGGCCGTGATCCGCCGTTACAACTGTCTTTCCATCAAGCTCCTCCATTATTTCCTGAACGTGTGGGAGGGTCAGTTCAAGATTCTCTTCAAACGCCTGCCAGTATACATCTTGAGGGACGTTTGGCTTTGCAGCATCTTCAGCACCGAAGAGCGAACCCAAATCCGAATGTTTCTCGGCAGTCGGACCCAGAAACGGTCGATGAGGCTGCATGTAATGCACCACGAGTCGCTTATTATTGTATTGCTCTGAGTATTCTAAAGCGTACTCTGTCAGCGTTTCTGGCCGAACCGTTCCAACCTTTTCATCCCACCCAATATCTTGCCAGATGTTCAATACATCATGTAGTTTAGCGTTTATTTCGTCTTCGTTATAATACAGCTGCGGATTTGCGGTAATGTACACTGTATCACGGAGGTCACGGTTCTTGAAATTCCCATGAAGAAATTCTTTCGTCCCTGTCCCCCGTGACTGCTTCTTTGATAACTTGCCGGGGAGAGTGTTCATTTCGGAAAATATATCGTAGCGACACGAGTCAAGAATTAAGAGATTATCCCAATCTTCATCGAATACGTCCACGCCACTCGTGTTGAAATCTTTGAAAAATAATCGTTGATGATAGAGTCTGTTGATCTCGCGTGCAGCAACAATCGGGTTTGATAACAAATAACGTATATTTTCGAGGATACTCATCTGCTTATACCTGTCTTGTTAATTTGGGCCATTGTACGTTGCGATATCAATTCGATCTATCCAGAAGGTCGGTGACAAGTGTTTGAAGAGTTTCTTTCTGGTATTCTGACGAAAAGTACTGTTTGTTCTCCCATCTATTTGTGGGCGTTTCGTTAATAATTGCCTCAGCCATGCTGTCAACGTCATCGTAGGTAGTTCCAGTCACAAATTCAACATCTCCAGCATCTCGAGCAACAACTGGGACCCCACAACTTAACGCCTCAAGAACTACGAGAGGAATTCCTTCAAACGGTGATGGATGAATATATATGTCTGCTGCTTTATAATATTGATCAATTCGGCGGTAATCCACATATCCTTCAACGCGAACCGTATCATCATCGTATTTTTCCCGAAAGTGATCTGCGTACGAACCCTGTCCAACTATAACAAACTGTACATTACGATTTGCTGTTACTTGATCAACTACTTCTTCAAAGAACGGCATTCCTTTTCGTTTGATGAACTTACCAACATATAGAATAATAGTTCTGTTAGTTGGAAAATCAAGTTTTTGCTTATAGTTTTGTTTATTATCAGGAGGACTAAATCGCCCTTCTGTATCAGGAGACGGAGGTAAAATAGTGATATTTTCCTCTGGTTGTCCGTGCCGTCGTAATTCGGATTTTCCAAAGGGACCGAGTGCGATAGTGTGATCTGATAGCCGAATGGGGATTCGACCGATATAGTTGTGGAGAAAATATACATGTGGTCGAAGGACGAACTTCGCTCCTTTGTAGGCGTTGAAATGATCGCCTGTATACCGGGTGAGAATAGGAAGATCAACTCGTTGACCCGCTAATGAAACGCCAGCTCCGTGTGTCGTGAAATTCCGAAGTTGGATGAGTGCGTCCGGGTTTTGATTTTTTATATACTCTAGACACTCGCGATACGTCGCTAAAACTTTCAAGTACGGAGTTCTGTACTCTTGAGTACTGGTTTTGTATTGCGTGAAGTACTCTGTGGCTGATTCTGGAAGGTTAGCACTCCCGAACACATCAACCTCAAAGTCTTGTAGGTGTTCACCCCACGATATGAGCTGTTTTTCTATGTATTGTGACGTCGTATCGTGAGCTGACCCAATATATATTCCAACCGTCATTCTGAGCAGAAATCAGGCATCACGAATTTGTTCCATAAGCCGTATCGTCCATCTTGCCTGTTCAATTGAGACGGGAGAACCTTTGCCCTCTTCGATAGCCTTTGCTGTTTCATTGAACAGGTAATAGTGGGCTCCCATCGCGTCTTCGCGGTGCGAATCAAACTTATTATCGTAAATTTCCTTTCCAAAATTCATAGCATTCTTTGCAAGACTACCAATGATGCGCGTTGAGTCATTTACTGCATTAAACGCGAGGTTTTTTGGATCGCGGCCGGCACTGTTGGTACTTCTTTCAATGACAGTCATCGAAAGAATATCAATTAAAAGAGATTTTTTTGTGCCGTGAACGAAAACCCGCTGGTTTTCTGGTGTTTCAGCCAAGACTTTAATACTACAAAGAGAATTGCCTTCAGTTATATATTGGACCTGGGCTCCATCGTATTCAATTCCTGCGGGGTATTCACGAACGGCCCGTTTAACCACACCAATGGATTTCTCGTCTCGGGGAAACCCGCCGAATAGCAATGTTAGGTACAATGGGTGGGGAAGACCCTCTTCTAACTCGCCTCCTGGAAGATCAAATACCCAATCGCCTCGAGGAGTTTCATCCGGTACACCTTCTGCAGTATAAATAGTATCTATACCACGGATTTCACCAATTTCACCATCTGAAATGCGTTCACTAACCTCCCTAACCGTCGGATTGAATACCTGGTTGTGGACTGGAGTCAGCAAAACATCATTTTCCTCAGATAGGGCCGCCAGCTGATCTAGTTCATCGACAGTTAGAGTTATTGGTTTTTGAATGAGAACAGGAATTCCAGCATTTATTACAGTTGTGGCTATCTCTACGTGAGTCTGGACGGGCGTACATATATGCACCCAATCAAGGTGTTCGTTCTCGAGGAGTTCCTCAACATCATAATAAGCGCGAATTTCATGTTCGCGTGCCGCTGAATCTGCCCGTGACTGATTCATATCACACACAGCGACCAAATCAACGCGAGGATTCCGGTTCAAGTTGGGCAAATGACCATTCGTCGCGACGACACCGGCACCAATTACTGCCGTCCGGAGAACCATGTGGTGTCCGATAATACATGCAGATTAAAAAGTATCGTTCTTGAAGTCCAACAGAGATATCTACGGATGACTTGAGACTGGCTTTTGACTCATTATTCCCTCACACTCACAAGCAGGCGTAGATCCCGGTACGGTTCATGTCCTACATCGACCTCGCTTTTATACAAATTTAAATTAAGACGATACATTCCTGGCTGGGTCGGTGCCTGAATTGTGATGTTCTTTCGAATCTCATCGTTATATTCTACTCGAACTGTCTGGGTTTCAATGACAGTATCGTTCCACGCGGCTGTGAGTGTGTAAGAGTGACTCTCTGTCTCGTAGTTTGAAATGCCGATCGCCAATGATGTTGTACTTCCGGGAGAAACCTCTGTGGGATAATCTGATGCATCTCCTTCTGGTCCGACCACATAGAATTTAGTGTATTCCCGGCCTGCATCGTTCGGGGCTGGAAATGCAATGATTAATATGAATGATGCTGCCGAAATAACAAGTGCAACCGCAAATACGCGTGTCAATAACAGTCGAATATTTTTCATATGGCGAGAGTCACTCAGTCTAAAGAGGCTATACGATCCACATTCAAAAGCATTCGTGCACTCGCTTTGGTAGTGTTCAGATTAGCTGATTCCATGCGAAGGCGAATGCTTCGATCCAGTCGTCGGCAGTTTCTCGCTCGGCGTTGCTGAAACAGTTTGAGAACGAAGACGTGCGCCGTTTTACTTCACGAAAGACACGTTTGACGCTGTTCCGATTCCGTGGCGTTCGTATCTGAAATCGAGGCCGTGTCGCTGGCAAGCGTCTTTCAGTGAGGCGGTGCCGTCAACGAGAACCACGGCGTCATCAACGGCGTGTTTCTCGCGGAGTTCGGCGAAAAACGCATGAGCGAGAGCGTTCGTTCTGGTCGGTTCAAGCTTTGTGTGGAGTAATTCGTTCGTGTCAGGATCGACGGCGGCGTACAGCCAGTAGCGTTCGTCGTCAAGTTGGATCACGGCCTCGTCGACCGCGACGTGATCCGGATCGCGTCCGTCTTGGGGCTGTAGATCGGCCTTGTGGACCCAGTTGTGTACGGTAGAGCGAGCGCGTTGGACACCAAATACCTCAAGAAACGAAACAGTATTCGCAAGCGAACGTCCAGCCAAATGTAGCTGAATACTGAGTTTCATCAGCAGTCGCGGTGCCGCTTCTCGCTCCTGGTCTAAACAGCCGTTGAGGTGCTCGTTTTTTGGCATAGAGCACTAAAAACCGTTCCCGCCTCACTTCTCAAGCTTATCTGAACACCGCCGCTGCAGATGGCGTCTAGCTCCTTAGGTACGTGCCCGACAATGAACTCCTCCGGATGTGTTCGTCAGTTGATGGGACCTTTTTACTTCAAACTACGAGGGATTCGGATCCGTCTTTATCGAATCACTTGCCGCGGGCACGCAGTGGTTGTGACGCCCATCGTCGGCATTCCCGACGTCACCGAGGACGGAGAAAGCGGGCCCATCTGTAAACCGACCCCGGATTTACTGGCCGCATGTATCGAGACGTGGCCGCCGACCCGGAGTGCTTGGCGTCTATGTCCCGGGCGGCGCGGGCAGTCGTAGAGAATCGCGACTGGACTGATGTCGCTGATTGTGTCGGGACCGTCTACGAGCGGGTCTGCGACGGTGACACCCCATCCTAAACCAACGCCGGCAGATACATCCGCCACCGACACCCTGCCAACAAGTCCACACAAATAGATCCCACCCGATGGAATCGGAACACACGACTATCGAAATCGCTTATTTGTACAACCCAGTCTATCTCTGAGAGAGGCCACCCTCGGGATGCACCATTGAGATGGGCTTGTCCGGAACGCAAGGGCAGGATATTCAAGGCGTGTGCGATCCGTACGAACTCTACACTGGCGGCTGGCGTGCCATCCTGCCGGTCCTCAAATTGCGAATCACCTCACACCGCACCTCCTCAGCGAGGACTACCACGTCGTTGACTGCAAGCTGTTCCCCCCCCTATTACCCCGTGTTCATCAGCAAATTCCACGGACTCACGACCGACACGTCGCTGATCGTCACCTGGTCGGAGGTTTGGAACAACTGCTGGTATAAGTACCTTGGCTGGAAGGGGGTGTTCGGCAAAATATAGAAAAATGACAATAAGCACGCCTGACACTATCATTCCGATTTTGCCGTTCATCCGTGACAACCGCGTGGATGTGGGTCGGACAAGCTGGATGGACACCGTCGAAAACGCCAGCGATTACCAGTGATTCTCTGACATCTCGTGGCGGACCGCAACTGGGACGTGATCTACGTCGGCCGCCTGTCCGAAAATAATAACGTGGTGTGGTTTCTTAAGACCGTCACTACGGCAAAAAAGCAGATTGGTAGGCCAGTCAAGATGTGCATCGTTGGCGATGGCCCCGAGCGGGAACATCTCGAACGACTCGTGGCCGACCGGTGACTCAAGGACGTCGGGTTCCGGGCGTTCGTTGAGGTTAACGAGGATATCGTTGGCTATCTCAAGGCTGCGACGGTGTTCGCACTCCACTTGATTCGCGAATGGTTCCCGAATACCATTCTCGAAGCCAACGCCTGTGGCGTCCCCAGCATCGTTGTTGATGACCTAGATAACGGGCCGACCGCGGCCGTTGACGACGGTGACAATGGCTTCGCCGTTAGCCCGGACCCCGACGCAATCGCCACGCCGCTCGTGGATAGTCTAATCAACGACGAATTTCGGGTGCGAGTTGAAGCCGGTGCGCGTCATCACGACGGGGCCCACGACTGGAGCCAATTCAACTCTTGCAGGCTAAGTCCATCCCCTCAAGAAGCGAGCCACTCCTGTGGCGAGCGAGTAGGGTGGAGTCATTCACTCATCCAGCTGTCAATTGGCTTAACGTCGAACTCCGGTAGAGATACACCGCAGGGCCGATACCTGCGAGCAAGCCGATTACTATGGCGATACTGAACCCGAAAGCTATTAACGATGGTGAAAGGACAGCCAAGCCTTCGAATCCAGTCACAGCATTCGCAGCGGCGTTGGCGGCGTAGATTCCCGGTACAGAGAGAATCGCCCCGACGAGACCGCCGAATAGGGCAATCAAAAACGAGCGAACGACAACGACACCAACGAGTGTGCTGGGCAT
The DNA here is from genome assembly GCF_023028225.1 of Halorientalis litorea. Taxonomy (NCBI): domain Archaea; kingdom Methanobacteriati; phylum Methanobacteriota; class Halobacteria; order Halobacteriales; family Haloarculaceae; genus Halorientalis; species Halorientalis litorea. The sequence continues at coordinate 643,534 of NZ_CP095482.1, read as the reverse complement.
AACACCGGTGGCTTGGGCAGCCGCAAACTCTTGTTTCTGCTGGAAGATCATCGATAACAAGAGATTCAACGTCAATGCAACCCCGGCAATAATCGCTAGGGCGATGAGACTAATACCGCTGGCGATGACGACGGCTTTGTCTTGCAGGATGGTCCGCAGTTGCTCGCGGTTGGTCCGGACCTCGTAGTCGGGGTAGACGCGTTCGAGTTCGGCCGCCGTCTGCTCCGGGTCGACGCCGTCGGCGAGGCGAACCGAGATGAACGTCGCGCGGTCGCTGGCCGTCTTGCCGGTCACTGTCTGGAGTTCGCTGTGGGGCATCGTCAGCGTCGGCGCGCCCACGAACTCCGAGTACGTGTTCGTGATGCCGACGACGGTGAACTCGTGTTGGCGGGCGGTGGCTATCGTCCCGCCGACGTGGAGGGTGTCGCCGACGGAGACGTTGAAGAGGGTGGCGGTGCGCCTATCGATGGCGATTTCGTGTGTCATCGGCCCGTCGTAGCTTCCGCCTGCGTAGTGGTGGGACCGGTTCACCTCCCGACCGGCGACGATACTGACCGAGCCCCCGCGTGCGGGGCCGCCGACGCCTGCGACGGTTTCGAACGACGACTGGTTCGGGCTGGCGTACACCGTCTGGAACATGAGCGGAACGGCCGTGGCGACATCGTCTCGGCTTTCGAGCCCGACCGCCACGTCGTGCGAGTCGACGATACCGCTCCGGACGCCGCCGACGGACCCCGGTTGGAACTCGATGGTGCCGCCAGTGATCCACAGGTCACGCCCGGCGGAGTCGAACTTCGCCTGGCCGAAGTCGATGACGCCCACGCCGACGCTCAACAGCAGAATCGTCCCCAGCACGGCGACGGCGATGCCGATGGCGGCGATAATCGTCCGTCGTCGGTCGTATCGCAACTGGGCGACGGCGATGCCGACAACCGCCCGGAGCCGTCCCATCATCGTGCCAGCACCTCCAGGATGTCCGTCCGTCGGCTCAGGACGACGGGGTAGACCATCCCCAGCACGCCGATGAGGAGCGTCACGCCGAGAGCGTACCCGAGCAAGAGCGGGTCGAAGCGCGCGACGGTCTCCAGTCCGAGACGCGGGGCGACGAGGGCGTTCAGGCCGACGATGCCGAGGACGCCGAGGCCACTCCCGACGACGCCGCCGAGCAACGACGTGGTGACGGACTCGACGGCGACGAGGGTCATCCGGCGGCGTGCCGGGTAGCCGAGCGCGCCGAGGACGGCGAGTTGTTGCTCGCTCGCGCTCACTTCGAGCCCCATCAGCGTCGCGACGAAGAGGACGCCGACCATCGACCCGATGAGGAGCGCGGCCGCGGCGACGGCCAGCGGGAGGTTCGACAGCGAGGCATTCTGTGCCGACAGGCCGTTCCGCGTGACGACGGTGGTCCGTGGGTAGAGGCCGGCAATCGTCGACCGAACGCTCGGGTCGTTCGTGGTCACCAGTATCTGGTCGGCGTGGTCACCCTCGGCCCCGCCGGTCAGCGTCTGGAGTTCGCTCAGGTGGAGCAACACCACGGGTGCGGTACTCGGGCCGAACCCGATGCCGCCGGCCGTGACGTTGCGCACGGTCAGCGTCTGGTTCGGCCCCGTCCGAGGTGTCCGAACGTCGTCGCCGACGGACGCGTTCAGGACGCTCGCTGCGGCGTCGTTCAGCACGGCGTCGCCCGTCCAGGACCCGTTGTAACTCCCGTTCGCGTAGTAGGGGTCCCCGGGTGAGAGGCTGCCCGTCGGCATCCCCGAGAACTGGCCGCCGCCGGCTTCCGGGACGATGCCGACGGCCATGACGTACTCGCGTTCGTCGGTGGTTCGGTCGGTGGCGGGGAACAGTTCGAGTAACACCGGCGTCGCGTACTGGACCCGGTCGTCGGCTCGGATGCGGGCCGTCGTCGAGTGGGCGTCGCCGAGTTGGACGCTCCCCGTCGAGACGGCCACCGTCGAGACGGTGCTCTGTTCGGGGACGACCCAGTAGTCGACGCCCTCGCTCTGGACCACCGATTCGGAGGCCAACCCGAGCGAGACGCCGGTGACGGTTATCATCAGCCCCACCGCCAGCGCGACGCCGAGGACGCTCAGGAGGAGGCGGCCGGGGGCGGTCGCGAGCCGTCCACGCAGCCGTCGGAGTGCCAGCCCGAAGACCGCGATCAATCGTGTGATGCCGCTACGCATGCGAATCGTGAATCAACTGCCCGTCGTGGAGCTGTATCTGTCTGGAGGTCCTGTCGAGTGCTTGCTGGTCGTGGGACGCGACGATGACCGTCCGTTCCTCGGCGACCTCCGCCAGCACGTTCAGCACGCGCTCGCTCGTCTTCGAGTCGAGTTCGCCGGTCGGTTCGTCCGCGACGACGAGGTCCGGCTCCGTCGCGAGCGCGCGAGCGATGGCGACGCGTTGCTGTTCGCCGCCGCTGAGCGCGCCGGGGCGGTGGTCGGCCCGGTCGGGGAGGCCGACCTTGTCGAGGAGGTCGTGCGCACGGCTCCGACGTTTCGCCTTCGACCAGCCGAGTTCGACCAGCGGCAGGGCGACGTTCGAGACTGCCGGGAGGGCCGGCAGTAGATGGAACCGCTGGAACACGATGCCGACCCGGTCCCGGCGGACGCGGGCGCGTTCGCGTTCGTTCAGGTCCGTCACGTCTTCACCGGCCAGTTCGACACGGCCTGCTGTCGGTGCGTCGAGCGCGGCCACGATGTGGAGGAGTGTCGTCTTCCCGCTCCCGCTCGGCCCGGCGAGGCCGACGAACTCGCCTTGCCCGACGAACAGCGAGACGTCGTCGACGGCACGCACCACGGGGGCGTCGGACCGACTGAACGGACCGCCACCGGACCCGCGGGTGTACTCCCGGACGACGGAGTCGAGGGCGACGACGGGGACCGCCCGCGCTGCGGCGTCTCCGTCCGCGTTGCGAGATTGCGTCACTGTGTCATCTATGCGTTCTGACGGGAGTATATCTCTTTGGGACTGCCGGCCCGAGCAGGTACCGAACTCGCCCACGTTGTCTCATGCTGCATTTCGGCCTTCAACGACTCAAGGGTCTGTCTGAAACCCGCTTCATCTGTACGGCCGTGGTGAATCGCCAGACGTAGCTTGATTTCATGGTTTCAGCGACTGCTTGATGTTGTGAACGGCACACATCAAGTTGACATCCTCCTCCGCGTGAACGCGGAGGAATCCCGAGCGGTGGGAGTTTCAGGTTCGCAGTCCAATCACCGGACTACCAGACCTTTCGGGGACGGGTAGTCCCACAACATCGGACTGGTGGGCTGCTGGCGGTGCCAAACCGCCGTTACCCCTATCCTCGACCGTGTAGGGCGTCCCGGTGTTGTTTTGGCCACGGGGACGCCAGCAGGCGTCAGCGGACTCGGGGGTATCGTATCGCGTGCTTTGAGCAGTCAGCACGTTGGCACGCCCTTCGAAGATGTGGCGTTCACCGCCTGCTCTTCCGGATACTGCCTCGTTACGAGGGCGGACAGGCCGCCTCCGTAGGACGGTTCGGAATCCGCTCCGTTCCGACCGATTCCTACCCTATAGTACGGCGGCCTGTCAGTTAAACGCCGGTATTCTGAAACTCAAGAGAAGGCGTCGAACGCGGATGTTCTCCCAAGTTGACGGCGCATATCCACGGCCTGAAGGCCGTGGTATTGCGCCTGCTCAGCCTATAAGTTCACGAAATTCACCGTACCAAGTTCGCGCACGCACGGCGTCGCCTCGCTCACCAACAGCATTTTTAGCTAACTGAACGGCCCTACTCGTGAAGCGGGAAATTTTCGACATAGGCATCGACAGTTTCCCGCTTCATTCCACTAGTTCTAACTGTCGAAACCGACGCTGTCCAGCGATTCACCAGAGCCGATGAATCAGATGTAGTCGAGTCATGCGCAGTGGCTGTCGACAGTGAACTGTTTTCGATTCGCTACTCGACTCGCGTATTGACTGAGCCTCTCCTGCCGCTGCCTGCAGTCACGTCCGTAACGGGAACGGGTGCGTCGTCTGTCTCGCCGCCTGCGGGCGAAGATTTTTGAGGATTTCGTCAAAGGACAGGTGTGAGCAAGCAAGCGCACAGTCCCCCGGGGCTCCCTGTCGTCGGGAGCGTCACGAAATTGGCACAGGACCCGCTCCGGTATCTCTCCGGCGTGCAGGAGGCATACGGTGGGCAGTATCCACTGGTTAGACTCGATCCGCCGGGTGGGCAGTCAGTGTCGGTCGTACTCGACGCGTCGCTTGTCCACGACATTCTCTCGGATCGCGACCGGTTCGCACGCCCGGGGACTGGAGCGGATCAGCAACGCCGACAGGGGCTGCTCACCAGTGCCGGCACGCTCTGGGAGCAACAGCGGTCGGTGCTGGACCCCGAGTTCGTCGGGCCCCGGCTGTCCGAGTACGCCGAAATTGCGGCCGACACCGTCGGAGCGATGCTCGCTGGGTGGCCGGCGGACGGACGGATAGATCTGGTGTCGGAGCTGTCGACCATGACGATGCGGGTGATCACCCGGACACTGTTCAGCCAAGACACGACGCGCGAACAGAGTCGGACAGTCGAGGAGGCCTTATCAGCGGTCGCCGACGAGTTCGAACCCGAAGTCACGGACTTCCTGTTACCCGACCGACTCCAGCCCGGCCCCTCGGCGGCGTTCGAGGCGGCAAACGAGACGCTCGATACGGTCGCACAGGGATTCGTCGACGACCACATCGACGCCGAGGACCCGCCACAAGACATGATTACGGCACTCATGGAGGCCAAACGTGACCCGGAAGTCGAACTCTCGGAGAACGAGTTGATCGACGAGGCCGTGCTGTTTATGACCGCCGGGCAGGAGACCACAGCACTCACAGTCACGTACGCGTTCCACTGGCTGTCGGCCCATCCCGAGGCGCGTCGGCGTGTCACCGAAGAGGCTCGACAGACCCTGCACGGCGACCCCCCGAGCTGGGAGACGCTCTCTGAGTTGACCTACACTGAGAAGGTCGTTCGGGAGACGCTCCGACTCACCCCCGCAGCGTGGAATATCACGCGGGTGGCCCGCGAACCGACGACTGTTGCTGGCGTCGACATCCCCGCCGACGAACCGTTGCTCCTGTGCACGTACGCTCACCATCGCGACGGCCGTGTGTGGGACGCACCCAAGACGTTCGATCCGGACCGCTGGGGCGAAACCGCGAGTCGAGCCGACGAGTCGTACTTCCCGTTCGGTGCCGGTCCGCGGGTGTGCATCGGGCGCCAAATCGCGCTCACCGAAGCGCAATTCGCGCTCGCACACGTTCTGCAACAGTACGATGTCGAAACCGTCCCCGACTCCCTGTCGTTCCAACCCGGTGTAACCCTCAGGCCCGAGGGCTCCGTCGATGCACACGTGTGCGAGCGGTCCCCGAGAGGCGGCTGACGTCCGCCACTCGCGAACGGTCTGGTACTCGTGCGACTCCCACGCGGCCGAGTAGAACGCCGGTCCACTCGTGTCGGCTCCGCAGTACCGGCCGGTCGCGGTACCCTTCGCCTCGACTTCACATGTGACTGTCCGGTGCCCTCGTCGAAGTAGACGTGGAGCGGACGTGAGCGGACTCGTGAATCAGCGTCCGCGTATGGTCGGCGTCGTTCTGCCGGTCACGCACCGCGACGAGTGGCTGCCTGTCGACGGGGCTCGACTGCCCCGGTCGACTGAGCGGCCCGACAGTATCGCGCTCACTCGCCGGAGAGACGGCCGGGCGTCCACTCTCCATCGAGCGCGTCGTGTGTGAACGGTGTAGCATCTTCGCCGGCGTAGGTCGCCACCAGTTGTCCGTCGCCCTCGAGGTAGTACTTGTAAGTCGTCAGCCCCGCCAAGCCGACCGGGCCGCGGGCGTGTATCTTCCCGGTCGAGATGCCGACTTCGGCACCGAGACCGTAGCGATAACCGTCGGCGAAGCGTGTCGACGCGTTGTGGAAGACGCTCGCGGCGTCGATACTGGTCATGAACGTCTCTGCGTGGTCGGTGTCGTCGGTGATTATGGATTCGGTGTGTTTCGAGCCGTGAGCGTTGATGTGTGTCACCGCCTCGTAGACATCGTCGACGACCCGAATAGAGAGCTCTAGGTCGCCGTACTCGGTCTCCCAGTCGTCGTCGGTCGCCACGCCGACATCGACAATCTCGCGGGTCGCCGCGTCGCCGCGGAGGTCGACACCCGCGTCCTCGTATCGCTCGACGATGTCGGGGAGGAACGCTTCGGCGACATCGGCATCAACCAGCAGTGTCTCGACGGCGTTACACACCGCCGGGTACTGCACCTTGGCGTCGAAGGCGATGTCTTCGGCCATTTCGAGGTCGGCTGCCGTGTCTACGTAGACGTGACAGACACCCTCCGTGTGGCCGAGGACTGGAATCTGCGTGTTGTTCTGAATGTACGAGACGAACTCCGAGGAGCCACGTGGCATGAGGAGATCGACCGAGTCGTCCATCTCCAGCAGGCGGTCAACTTCCTCGTGGGCTTCGATCAGTTGAATCCAGCCGTCGGGTAGGTCTGACGTGGCATCCCGAATGAGTTCATACAGCACGCGGTTGGACTCACTGGCCTCACTGCCGCCCTTGAGGATGACAGCGTTGCCTGATTTGAGTGCCAGTCCGGCAATCTGGACGAGCGCGTCCGGCCTCGATTCGAAGATGGTCCCGACGACGCCGATGGGGACTGCGACCTTGTAGAGCTCGAGGTCCGCGTCGAGTTCTCGGGCCTCCAAGGTCCTCCCGAGCGGGTCTGACTGTCCGGTGACACTCTCTATCATCTCGGCGATACCTTCGAGTTTCGCGTCGTCGAGTTTCAGCCGGTCGACGAGGGCCTGAGTGTACTCGCCGCGGTCCAACATGGCTTCGGCTTCCGCGACATCGGAGGCGTTCGCGTCGAGAATCGTCTCGGTGTTGTCTCTGACTGCGTCGGCGATGGACGCAAGTGCTGCGTTACGCGTCTCCTCGTCGACGTTTGCGAGCCGTAGTGCCGCCTGCTGTGCGTCTGTGACTTGGGTTTCGGTGTCGTACTCAGTCATCTGTGTCTCCGTTTATCGGGACGAAGACCGTCCCCGTTGATTTGCCAGTGGCAATTCGTTCCAGCACGTCCCGTTCCTGTGACCCCGCGATAATCGCGGGCATTCCGTGCTCACTAACGTCACGGGCCCCTTCGACCTTCGTCTTGATGCCACCGAACTCGGCGACGGTACTTTCGTCGATAAGCGACTGGACGGCGTCGTAGTTGGCTTCGACGGCTTCGATAAGTTCCGCGTCGGGGTCGTCCTTGGGATTGCCAGTGTACACCCCGTCAACGTCGGTCAGAATCACGAGCAGGTCGACATCCATTCCGATAGCGACCGACGCCGACAGCATGTCGTTGTCGCCGATCTGAATCTCCTCAGTCGCGATTGCGTCGTTCTCGTTGATGATCGGGACGATACCCCAATCGGACAGAGTCTCGATGGTGTTGTGAACGTTGGTGAACCGCTCGGGGTTGGTTAGGTCGTGTTCGGTCAGGAGAATCTGAGCGACCGTCTGGTCGTACCGGTCGAAACTCTGGGTGTAGTGGCGCATCAGGTGGCTCTGGCCCACGGTCGAGAGTGCTTGACTCTCTTCGAGTGTCTCGGTCTCCTCGCCGTCGAGCATCCCCTTTCCGGCCCCGATAGCACCGGACGAAACCAGAATGACCTCCTTGCCCCGTTCCCGGAGGTCCATGATATCACCGACCAGTTTGTCGAGTTTCACCCGGTTGAGCCGGGAGGCTTCGTCGGTCAGCGAGTTCGTACCCGCCTTGACGATGACGCGGTCTGCCGTAGCGGCCTGCTCGCGCGCTCGTTGCACCGTCTCGCCGGCGACAGTCCCGGCGGGGGAGTGGTCACTCATCGTTGAACTGGTCGGCCAGTTCGGCGGACCGTCTCTCTGCGGCCGTCACGGCTTCAGCGACCGCCGTGTCGGCGTCACTATCCCACAAAACCTCCATCCCTTCGATGGTCGTCCCGTTCGGCGAACACACCGCATCGATGAGTTCGGAGACGTTGCGCTCGTCCCGGAGCACTGTCTCGGCTGCCCCCTTGAACGTCTGTGCGGCCAGTGTTTCGGCCTGTTCTGGCTCTAACCCCCCGTCGATACCGGCCTGCTTCATCGCGTCGATGAGGTAGAATGCGAAGGCTGGTCCGCTCCCGTTGACTGCCGTCGAGATATCCATATATTCCTCGTCGATTTCGGCGAACTCACCGACCGCGTCGAGCATCTCGCGAACCTCGTCGGTGATGCCCGTCTCGGTGGCGGCGGCGGCCATATCGCCTGTCTCCGCCGCGAGGTTCGGCATGATTCGGACCACCGTCGCGTCTGTCCGCGCTGCGACGTGCTTCCGTGAGACACCCGCGGCGATGGTGACCAACGACTGGTCCGTACGGAGGTCGAGGTCGGCTAGAACCGCGTCGACTACCGTCGGTTTCACCGCTAGCACGACGATGTCCGCCTCTCTGGCCACGGCGATGTCGTCGGTAGTTCTGTCCGCGTCGTCGGCGACCGCCTCGAGCGCGTCCGGGTCGAGGTCGATCGCCGTCACGTCGTATGCTCCGGTTCGGGAGAGGCCACTTACCAACGCCCCGCCCATGTTCCCGCAGCCGACAACGCTCACGTGAGTCATCCTGTGTAAGTCAGGTAGATAGTGAGACATACGACCTGCGATTTCGGTCTCAAGGCACTCACCCTACGTGTGCGACTGAACCCAGCCGAGCACGGGGCTTGTCGGAAGAACCCGGAGCGAGGCCAACCAAGCCTTCGAGGGCGTCGAGCAGTGGAAGCAGGCGAGAAAGGCGTCGAATGCCCCTTGGCTCTGCCCCGAGTCGTACGCTGTGTCCGCAACACCGTCCTGCAGGTTCGCGGTGTATCGGGGTGGCTGGCATCGGGAACAGGTTGGATCTCTTGCAGGCTATCATGAGTGTGTGGGACAGCAGACGCTCGACGGAACGGATACCACTGACCGGTACGAGCGGTCCCGGGAGCTTGTCGACGAAGTACTGCTCGGACAGGAGGCACCACTGGTCAAAGAACCGAACGAGCGGTCGCTGCAGTGGGGAGGTGAACGGTGACCACCCTCGGTTCATCGCTCGTGCTCCGGTTCGACGGAAGCGTTCGGTACGGGCCGCACAACGCCAACCCGCGCGGGGCCGCAATCGGCTACGTAGTAGAAGAAAGGCAGCCACTCGCCGAGGGCTCCCGAGAGCTGTCGGCGTTCGTGTCGAGTACCCACGTCGAACTTCGGGCACTCGTTGCCGGTGCGCAGACGGTCGCAGCGTTGACTGACCACCTACGAGTCAGCGACGTTCACGTGCGCGGCGATGCCGCTGCCGTCATCGATACTGTTGCTCCCTGCGGTGAATCCACTGTCGACGACAGGATATCTCAACGACGTGCCGAGCGCGTCCGCAACGCTCTCGCGCCGGTCCCGCGGGTCACGTATCGCTGTGTGTCTCGACACGAGAACGAGCGCGCACACGAAAAAGAGTCGCACACTTGGCGCGGCATTCGTGCTCTTGCAAGGACTGGTGACTGCACTCTTTCCACAGGTGAGCGTTAGGTTCGTCAAAGAGATAATTGGAAAGAATTTCGACAACGCCTCCGGTCTCGAAGCGAAGCCAGCGTATCTCCGGCAGTTGCGCGCGGTCGGCGTCGGTATGGTCGCTGCGGCCGGGACGGATCTGCTCTTGCAGAGCGTCGAAGAAACGGACGACGAACTGTCCGAGACTGGCACGTCCGACAACGGCGACCGTCGAGACTGACAGAGACGGCGAGTAGCGGATCTACTCACGCCGGCGATTGCGAATCTAAGGCGAATATCGAGGCGATAGTAAGCGCGATACCCCGGCACAGTCGTCTCGGTCCAGCAACCCGACAACCAGTCAGTCGCGGAGCTTTGCTCCGATCAGGCCGGCAACTGCCGCGAACACTGCGATGGTTCCGCCGATCTGTAGCTTCGACATGCGTGTATATCTCAAAACCCCCTCGAATGTCAATACCGGCGTCGTGTTTCTCCCCTGGAAACGTTGTCCTGCGTGGGAAGCAGAAGGTGCTCGAAATAAGAGAGGAGTTCCCGTTCGGTGCTGGCGACGGAAACGAAGTGTTCACCGTCAAAACTGACGGGATTACTATCCCAACTGCGGTCGGGATTCCTCCGCCTTCAGGCGGAGGAGGATGTCAATGCGTCAGTCGGCTTGGACGGAGGCTCTTCGCCGTATTTGAGTCGGGTACTCACACGTCGTCGGCGGCCTCCGAATCGTCCCCGCGCCGCGCAATCACGATGCCGGCGACGAAGAGGACCCCTGCGAGCGCGAGGAGGCCGATGGTGAGGACATTACCGTCTAAGAAGAACGAGCCCCCGGCGAGGAAGGCAGCCGTCGTGTGAAGGATAGCCGTCTGGTTCACACGTTTGTCAGGCGTTAGACGGACTAAAGTGGTGCGGACCAGCGTGCTTCTGTGAATCCACTGGAAGCAGTTCGCGCTGTTCGGTATCGCTTCGGGCCGCGTTTGCCGTCACAGTGACCTCCGGGTGGCCGGTGTACACCTCGACGGTTACAGCCGTCGGCGTGGCGTCGGCCGGTACCGGTCACGACAGGGTATCCTCGACATCACTCCCGACTGGGGTGTCTCACCGCGGTGAGTACGTCGTGGCAGTGACGATACTCGACGAGGGGCCACAGAACTGACAGACGATGTGATACAGTCGGCCCCGGCGTCGAAACGTACGTACTCAGCACGGGGACGGGTCGGGTTTTTGATGTCCGCAGTCGGCCCGCCGCTACGTTGGAACGAGGGAACGATGGCTGCGCCGGTCACAACCTGCACGTCGTTACTCCAGTTGGTGGTAGTCGAGTTCGTGGCCTTCGTCCAGTGCGTCCTGCACGGCTTCACTGGGGCTGTCGACGGGAGCTGTGCTGGTAGTCATTCCGCCGAGGTCAGCCTGCTCGTACTGGATGTTACGACGCCACGTCTCGTCGGTATCTGGGTGGTCCGTCCGGTAGTGGGCACCGCGTGACTCGGTTCGCTCACGTGCCCCTTGGAGAATGGCCTCGGCAGTCGTCAACATGAAGCCGATGTCGACGGCGTACTCGAACGACCGGCTGGTAAGCGGTCCAACGTCTAAGTCGTCAGCCTTCTCGCGGACACGCTGGAGCGCGTCGAGTCCGGCGGTAAGCGACTCCTCGTCACGGAGGAGGCCCGCATGCTCCCACATGATGTCCTGCAGTTCCTCGAAGACGGTATCCACGTCGTACGTCCCGTCGCTACCGGCGAGGCCGGCGAGTCCGGCGATGTGTGGTTCGGCGACCCGCTCGGTCAAGTCGTCCGGAATCGTACCGGCTCCGTCGACTCGGTCGGCGATGCGTTCGCCGGCGACGACACCGTACGCGATAGTTTCGGCAAGCGAGTTGCCACCGAGTCGGTTCGCACCGTGGACACCGGCCATCGTCTCGCCGATGGCGAACAGTCCGTCGACGCCGGTTTCGCCGTGGTCGTCGACGACGACGCCGCCCATTCCGTAGTGAGAGGTCGGAGCCACCTCGACTGGTTCCGCCGCCATGTCGACCCCGAGGTCTTGGAACCGCTCGTACATCCGCGGTAGCCGCTCTTTGATGAACTCGTCGTCGCGGTGGGAGATGTCGAGGTAGACGCCACCGTTCTCAGTGCCTCGTCCCTCGGCGACTTCCTGCGCGATAGCACGGGCAACCACGTCGCGGGCATCGAGTTCCATCTGGTCGGGCGAGTACCGCTCCATGAACCGTTCGCCGTCAGTGTTGAACAACCGACCGCCCTCACCGCGAACGGCTTCCGTAACGAGCCGCCCGCTCCACGGTTCCCACTCGGGGTCGGACTCGTCGACTGCCATCCCGGTGGGGTGGAACTGGACGAACTCCATGTCCATCAGCGTCGCACCAGCGTCGTACGCCAGTGCTGCCCCGTCGCCGTTGTTCTCGTCGTCGCGCGAGGTATGGCGGTTGTAGACGGCCGCGTACCCGCCTGCAGCGAGCACGACAGTTCCGGTGTTGAACAGGACGTACTCGCCGCTGTCCATATCGAAGCCGACGGCACCGTACGTCTGCTCGCCGTCCGAGACGAGCTTCGTTATCATCACGTTCTCTCGGTACGGGACATCGAACGACTGTGCACGGTCGACCAGCGTGTTCAGCAGGGACTCTCCGGTGTGGTCGCCGGCGAAGGCGGTTCGGCGGTATGACTGCGCGCCGAAGAACCGCTGGTCTATTTCGCCGTCGTCGGTCCGGGAGTAGTCCATACCCCACTCGTCGAGTTCACGGAGTCGCTCCGGCATCTGCTTGGCGACAGTCTCGACCTTGCCGGGGTCGTTGACGAAGTGTCCCTCGTTGAGGGTGTCTGCGGCGTGAATCGTCCAGTCGTCCTCCTGGTCGTGGGTGCCGAGGGCACCGTTGATACCGCCGCGGGCCCACGTCGTGTGTGCATCGCCGTGGTTCCGCTTACCGAGGACGAGAACGTCTTCGACGCCACGTTCGGCCAGTTCGATGGCCGTCCGGGCACCAGCGGCACCTGCACCGACTACGAGCACCGAGACGTCGACTTCGTCGTACTCGGGAACGCTCGTCTCCATCGCGTCGTCGTCGTGCCAGTTCACAATTTATAATGGGATTCCAGCCATATGAACCCTTTGCGTGCGCGCGTGCACGCGGGCACGACCGGAGGCTGCTCTACAGGCTATCCACTCCCTGCTTACCGACTCTTTACCGTTCACACAGAACCGCCGAAGTCACCGTCACATACGTAGCCGGTTTCTGGACAGAGAGATGCCTGCCCGTCGAACTGCTGAGATAGACAGAACAGCGTGAAAGTCAGTCCGGGCACAGTCGTCTCGGTGCCAGCAACAGGGTCTCGTCTTGTCGTAGAACGCCACCTGTGTCCGCTGATTCGCGACGACGAACGCACTGGTTCGGTCGATTTTGCCACGGTACCGGCGGTTCGTCGGCACCGAAGCACTATCGGACAGGTGTGATACTCCCGAGGGGAACCCGCCACTGTATAGCTCGACCGGTAGTGTTCAGATTAGCTGATTCCATGCGAAGGCGAACGCTTCAATCCAGTCGTCGGCAGTTCCTCGCTTGGCGTTGCTAAAACAGTTTGACCTCGAACGTCCGCTGCACCCTCGAGGGGGCGACGCTCGTACGTCTTGGGTGCACGCTCTGTCTACGTGCCTCCGCAACGACCCACCGAGGACGAGGGTACGGGTCTAGAGGCCAACTGGACTGTGTTCCGCGACCGAGAGTGGCATTTTGCGGACTCCGAAGGGGACTTTGTTGGGGCACCCGTACAGTATTCCATGGCAGACGACCGACCGGAGGTTGGGGCGGACGTGGCGGACGTGGACTTGTCCGGACAGACAGTTCTGGTGACGGGGTCGACAAGCGGTATCGGGCGCGCGGCGGCACTCGCGTTCGGTCGCCTCGGTGCGGAGGTGCTGGTACACGGGCGCGACGAGGACGCGGGCGCGGCCGTCGTCGCGGAACTCGAAGCGACCGACGCCGACGGCGCGACGTTCTTCGCGGCCGACTTCGCGGACCGCTCGGCGGTCCACCGACTCGCCGAGGAAGTGACCGCCCACACGGACGAACTCGACGTTCTCGCCAACAACGCCGGCGGGTACTTCCCGAACGGCGGCACCACCGAGGACGGTATCGCGTTCACGTTCGGCGTCAACCACCTCGCGCCGTTCGTGCTGACGGCCGACCTCCTCCCGACGCTCGCCGCTGAGGCTCGGGTCGTGACCACGTCTTCGCTCGCCCACAGGCAGGGGGGTATGGACTTCGAGTCACTCCGCACGCCGGAGACGGGACAGGGGTGGGGCGAGTACGCGCAGTCGAAACTGGCGAACGTCCTGTTCACCCGCGAACTCGCGCGCCGTCTCGACGCAGCCGGACGCGACGTAACGGCGAACTGCTTCCATCCCGGGGCGATTCCCGGCAGTGGATTCGTCCGCAACGCGCCGTTCCCGATTCCCACGCTCACCCGGGCACTCTCGGCGGTGCCGGACCCACTCACGCGCCCGTTCGTCACGACGGTGTCGGACGGCGCGGAGACGCTCGTCTATCTCGGCGCGTCCCCCGAACTCGACACCAGCGGCGGCTACTTCACGAACTGTCGGGAACGCCGCCCGTCGCTGGCCGCCCGGGACGAGGAGACGGCCCGACGGCTCTGGGAAGTCAGCGAGGACCTCGCCGGCGTCGAGGTGGACCTCTCACCGGCTATCGAACAGTAATCAGTCCACGAGCGCGCCGACCAGTTCGTCGACGGCGGCGAGTTCGTCCTCGTTGACGCCGTGACCCATCCCCTCGTAGATGCGTTCGTCCACGTCGCCGTCGAGTCGCTCGAGCACCTCGGCGGTCAGGTGGACGCGCTCGACGGGGATGTGCGGGTCCACGTCGCTACACCCGAGGAAGACCGGCGTGCCCTCGACGGACCCCTCGAACGCCTCTGGGTCGACTTCGGACCCGATGAGGCCGCCGCTCAACACCGCGAGGCCGCCGTAGCGGCTGGGGTTCCGGGCGACGAACTCGCTTGCGAGACAGCCGCCTTGGGAGAACCCGAGAACCAGCACGCGCTCCAGCGGAATCCCCGCGTCTGTCGCCGTCTCGACGGCGTCGCGGACGGCCTGTAGTCCCGAGGTTCGGCCCGGCTCGTTCGTCGCCACGTCGGCGAGGAAGGAGTTCGGGTACCACTCGTTGCGGGCCGCCTGCGGTGCGAGGTAGGCGACGCCCTCGTGATGGAACTCCCCGCCCATCTCGACGATGCTCCGGGCCGTCGCGCCCCGCCCGTGGACCATCACGACGGCGGCCGCGGCGTCGGCCACGTCCGCCCCGGCGGTCACGAGCGGTTCGTCTTGGTGTGGGCCGTCCACGTCAGTTCACCTCCGTCGTCGCGGGCGTGTCGAGTGGTGGCAGCCGTGACTCGATGGTCTCGCGGTCCTCCGCCAGCCACGGCGGGAGTTTCAGGTCCGCTCCCAACGTCTCGACGCTCTCGTCGCGGGTGAAGCCCGGCGGGTCCGTCGCTATCTCGAACAGGATGCCGCCGGGTTCCCGGAAGTAGATGGACTGGAAGTACTGGCGGTCCTTCTGCTCGGTGACGCGGTGCCCCTCGCCGAGTAGCGTCTCGCGCCAGTCCATCTCCGTCTCGGCGTCAGTGGTGCGGAACGCGACGTGGTGGACGGTACCGACGCCCTCGACGCCGCGCGCGCCGTCGGGGCGGTCCAACACGTCCACGACGCCCGCCCGGTCGCCGGCCGTGAACCGCGTCCGGTCACCCTCGGTGCCGACGCGCTCGTAGCCGAACGTCGTCAGCACGTCGGCCGTCGCGGCCGGGTCGAGCGAATCGAGCGTCACGCCGTGGAAGCCGCGAATCGCGTTCGCCTCGGGGACCGGTCCGTCGCCGTATGGGTCGACGTCGCTCTCGCCGGTCACTAGCGCGAGCGGTTGGCCGTCACGGTCGGTGAACGGGAGGACCGTCTCGCCGAACCGCGTCTCGCGGTCGGCGACGGCGAGTCCCTCGCTCTCCAGTCGGTCGGTCCAGTAGTCGAGCGACCCGTCGGGGACGACGAACGCGGTTTCGCCGGTCTGTCCGCGCCCGACCTGTCCGTCCCGGCCGTTCTCGAACGGAAAGAAGGTCATGATGGTGCCGGGCGTCCCCACCTCGTCGCCGTAGTAGAGGTGATAGGTCGCCGGGTCGTCGAAGTTGACCGTCCGCTTGACGAAGCGGAGGCCGAGGACCTCCGTGTAGAACGCGACGTTCTCCTGTGGGTCGTTCGCAATCGCCGTCACGTGGTGCAATCCGGGAATAGCCTCTGGCATGATGAAATCGGCGCGGTTGCCGTAGGACATCCTACGAGACGGATACACATATGCTCCCGCTGACATCCGTGTCACCGGCTGACTCCGGCGTTACTCGCCGGAGCACCCTTGCGGGTTGGACAGTGCGTTTATGTATTAGCCTGTCGTAATCGCAGACGTTGCGTATAACGTACCAAAACTCATGCTCGACGTAGTCCCTACAACGACAGGTGTACTGCCCGATATTGTCCTGCAAACACAAGCGGACGCGTTCGAATTTATCAACGGCGACCCGCTCCTCGCGTCGTCGCTGTGGGTGAACATCGCCCTCGCGGGGTTCGCGATACTCCTGTTCGTGTACATGGGGCGAAACATCGAGTCGACGCGCGCGCAGTTGGTCTGGGTTGCGACGCTGCTCGTCCCGCTGGTATCGCTGTCTAGTTACTTGGCACTCACCTCGGGACTGACCGCCGGCTTCCTCGAGATGCCCGCCGGGCACGCGCTCGCGAACGAGCAAGTGTTCTCCCCGTGGGGTCGGTATCTCACGTGGACGTTCTCGACGCCGATGATACTGGTGGCGTTGGGCCTGCTGGCTGGTACCGACCGGGCGAAACTCGCGACGGCCGTCACGATGGACATCGGGATGTGTGTTACCGGCCTCGCCGCCGCGCTGACCACGTCCTCGTACCTGCTTCGCTGGGCGTTCTACGTCATCAGTTGCGCCTTCTTCGTCGCCGTCCTCTACGTGTTGCTGGTCGAGTGGCCGGCCGACGCCACGGCCGCCGGTACCGCCGACATCTTCAACACGCTCAAACTCCTGACCGTCGTCCTCTGGCTCGGCTACCCCATCCTGTGGGCACTCGGGTCCGAAGGGTTCGCGCTCCTAGACGTGGCGATAACGTCGTGGGGCTACTCCGGCCTCGACATCCTCGCGAAGTACGTCTTCGCGTTCCTCCTCCTGCGGTGGGTGGCCGCCAACGAGGGGACTGTCGCCGACACCACGACGGCGTCTACCGGTGCCGCCCCGGCGGACGACTGACGCTCTCCCCGTCTCCCCTACCATCACTCGCCGCACGAACGTGGCGACACAAGATTGAAACCGAACGATTCGGTACGTATATCCGTGCCAACTGTCGAAGTTTCACTTCCACAGGACGTACACGCGCAGTTCGAGCGATTGGTCGACGAGGAGTTCGTCACCGAGGAGGAGGCAGTCGAGGAGTTGTTGTCGGCCGGACTGGACGCCTACACGCGGGACACGGGCGACGACCGGGAGACGCCGGACATGGCCGACGAGTACGCGGACGACATGTGGGACACCGCCGAGGACCCGGCGGGCGGTGGCCCGGACGAGGACTACCTCTAACCCCGTCAGACCGGGGCTTCGAGTTCGGTCCCGCCGACGTACTCCCAGTCGTCCAAGTCGGCCGCCGCGACGACGGCGTCGATACGCTCGCCGCCCGCCGCCAGTGCCGCCTGCTCCCCGTCTTCGTCGACGACGACGGCGACAGTGGCGCGGACCGTCACCCGGTACGGGTCGAACGGGCCGTTCGGGTACTCGTACACCTCGACGGCCTCGGCCGATACCGACCGCAAGTCTTCGCCACTCGTCTCCCGGAGCGCGCCCGCGACGGCCGCTTCGGCGTCCGTCTTCGCCACGCCCTCCGTGGACGCCGACCCGGTCGACACCGCCTCGATAGTCCGACGTATCTCGTAGCCTGCCATGGTCGTTCCCTCGTATCCGGGCGTATATATACCTGTGGCGGGGGGTTAGGCGTCGAACGACGGGGGGCCGTCGGTCCCGACCAGTATCTCGTGGGCCTCCACGTCCTCCAGTGCGGCGACCTGCCCACCGACGGTCACGCGCCCGTCGTCGGTGTCGACGGTGAGCGCGGCCGTCTCGCGGTTCGGGTCGACCGACACGTCCGCCACCACACCCGAGAGGGTTCGAGGGTCGCCCGACGCCACGTCCCGGCCACGGATGGTCGCGTAGAACGGCCCGTCCGCGTCACGCAAGTCGTCGATACACCGGCGGATTGTCGCGTACCGCCGGGGGAACGTTGGAGGCGTGTCGGTCGTCGCCAGCGGCTCCGCACTCGACCAGACCACCGTGTTGAGAAAGCCCGAGACGAGAAAGCCCAGTTCCGAGCGGTTGAACACGACGCCGTAACTGTCGCCGTCCTCCCGGAGTGCCTCCCGCGTGGCGAACACGGAGTACGCCCCGTCCGCGACGGCGACGACGGGCGTGGTGACGCCCCGCCGTGCCCGGACGTGGGTGGCGACGCTCCCGTAGTCGAACTCCGCGGCGTCGGGCACGTCTCGGGCTGGCGAGAGGAGGAGTTCGGTCGTCACGCCGGCCGCCCGGTCGGCCCGCAGTCGGTCCTCGAACCGGGCCACGAGGTCGGGTGACAGCGAACAGACCAGTTCGTACTCGGCGGACTCGATGACGTCGCCGAGGTATCGGAGGACGGTCGACCGCGACGTGACGACCGAGACCGCTTCGGCGTCGCGGGCCGGTGTCGTGTACGTCGCGCGGAGGTCCGCGACGAGTTCGTCGAGCGAGGTGCGGACGCTCCCGAAGGCGTCCTCGGGGTCGACTGCGAGCACCTCCATCGGGCGGGACTCGCGCACCTCGACGAGGCCGTCGGCGGCGAGGCTCCGAACCGTGTCGTAGACCCGCGGCTGTGGGATGTCGGTCAGGTCAGCCAGTTCCGACGCCGTGAGACGCCCGTGTTCGAGGACGGTCAGGTACGCCTCGGTCTCGTACTCGCCGAGGTCGAACCGCGCACCGACGCGCGCCAACGCGTCCCGGAGGTCCTCGGATGCCATCACCGGACCGTGGCCCGGCTACCGCAAAGACCCTTTCATTCCGGGCATCGCCGAGTCCCGACACCCCGCCGGTTCGTCTACGTCTCCGCCAGCCAGTCTTCGACGAGACCGTCGATTGCCGCCTCGATGGCGTCGAGTGTCGCCGTGTCCCGTTCGGTGCCGTCGGCCGCGACGAGTTCGTGGGCTCGCATGGAGTAGTCCGCCAACTGCCGACTCGTCTCCGTGTCGGGCCACGCGGGTAAGGCGAGTTCCGAGACGACGGCCTTCGAGAGGCTGGCCTTCCCGTCGCTTGCCCGCCCGCGGAGCGTCCGGCGGTACGGTGCGGCGTTGAGCAGGGCACAGAGGAAGTGTGCCGTCTCCCGCGAGTCCGTCGCGACGAACATGTAGTGGTCGCCCGGAACGACCTGCTTCTCGCCCACGTCCGGGTCCGAGCGCGTCGTCACGACGGCGAACTCGGGCTTGAACCCGAGGCGACACCAGACGACGCGGTAGGGTGCCCACGTGTACTCACCCAGACCGAACACCGAGTAGAAGGGGCCACGGTCAAGCCACGACGACTGCCGGTCCAGCAGTGCCTCGCGGTGGTCCCGCAGGTAGTCGTACGTCGCGGGATACGTCTCCCGGAGCGTCGCCTCGTTGTCCTCGCCCGCCCGTCGCTGAGGCACCAACCGCAGGTCGTGTCCGCTCGTTCCCCACCGCCGGATGTGCCGGGACTGCAGGTACGGGTACACCAGTTCCTCGTCCACTCGCGGGAGGGTCCCCCGGTCGATGCCGAACACCGCCGTGGCGTCGTCTTTCAGCCCGTGTCTGATGTCGTGGGCGCACTCGCCCATCGCGGCGCGTTCGGCGTCGGCCCGAACCCACGCGGTCGTCGGGTCGTCGGGGTCCGTCGGTACGAGTTCCGTCTCGGTCGCCGACGCACTCGCCCGGAATGCCGTCCCGGACTCGTAGTTCGGGGTCCCCACTCCGGGGGTCCAGACTGTCGTCCCTACGGGAAACGACGGGTCACGGTCGGCACGGAACGCGTAGACGGCGGCGTTCGCGCCCACGCCGAACGGGTCGAGTGCCGCGAAATCGTGGACGCCCGTGAGCGCGAGCGACCGGTCACCGACCCGTAACTGCCGCAGGACGGCACCCGCCGGGCCGCGCATGGCGTCGCGCTTGAGGACGAACCCTGCCCGGCCGCCCGGCCGGAGATACCGGTGGATGCAGGTCCACGCGTACGGGACGGCCACGTCGTCGTTGCTGTGCCCCAGCCGTGCCGTCGCCCCCTCGTGCGGTTGCAGTCCCAACTCGTCGACGTACCGGTCGCGCCATCGCCGCTTGTGGCGGTCCGACAGCCGCTCCCACGGAACCCACGGTGGATTTCCCACGAGGGTATCGAACTCCATGTCGACCGGTTCGCCGTCCACCCGTATCTCGCTCTCGCTGGTCAGTCCGAGCGCGTCGGCCAAGTAGACTGGCAGTGCCACCGTGTCGACGCTGGTCAGCGAGTCGAACAGGGCACACCCGTAGGCGAGTTTCGTGCTCTTGACCGCGACGGGGTTCACGTCGATACCGGCGATACGCTCCGTCGCCGCCCGCACTCGCTCTCTCGGGTCCTCGGGGAGTGAGTCACGCCGGGCGTCGAGGGCCGCAGTCAGGAACACACCGGCCCCACACCCCGGGTCGAGGACCGTCGCGTCGGCCGCCGGGTCGACGGCCGCCACCGTCAGGTCGGCGACGGCACGCGGCGTGTAGTACTCGCCGAGTGCCAGCCGCCGCGCGGGGTCGACGGCCCGTTCGTAGAGGGCTCGGAGGTCGCCGGGCGTCAGCGACCGGAGGTCGGCCGGAGAGACGGCTGCACGGACACGCTCCCGTCCGTCCTCGGGAGCGAGTATCCGGTCGTGGAGGTCCCCGAACGCCACGTCGAGGGTATCGGTGTTCGCGCGCGGGTCCCGGTTGGTGATGGTCGCCCCCGTGGCGGCCTCCAGTGCGTCGAGCAGTCCGTCGAAGAGGAAATCGGCCGACAGTGATTCCACGAACAGCCGGTCGACCGTGTTGGAACCTTCGAGGGAATCGAACACGTCACCGTGGCTCGTCCGGACGAACGACGCCCACGAGTCGCGGGCCGCCGCGACCGTCTCGTCGGAGGCGAGAGCGTCGTGGGCGGCATCGGCGTAGTGTTCCACGAGCGCGCCGTCGATGTCGAGGGCGGGACACATTCGGCTGGTGCGACGTAGATATCCCGCGGTAAAATAACCCGTCGACCCGCGTCAGTCGTCGGCGTCCGACTCGACGTCGCCGACGAACTCGAAACCGCTCTCGTCGATGCGTCGGTCGACGTGCTCGATTTCGCCGCGTAGTGCCTCGATGTCTGCCTGTAACTCTGCCACCGAGTCGGGTCTGAGTTCGCGCGCGACGGCCACGACGGCTTGAAGATGGTCGATTGCGGCCGCGTACGCCTCGCGGGCGTCGCCACAACGGCTGGCCTCCCGGTGTGCGTCACCCCGCTCCCGGGCCCGCTCTGCCAGCGTTCGCCGAGTCATCTCTATTTCGTTGACGATGCGGGCGATGGTCGACCGGATGTCCTCCCGGTCGCCGACGAAGCGCGTCTCCTCGGCCCCCCAATCGAGGACGAGTGTGGTCTGGTACTTCTCCAGTGCCTCCTCCAAGAGGTCGGCGGCGAGCGTCGGGTCCTCGACAGCGGTGGCTCGCTCGTACGCCTGCTCGGCCCGCCGGAGGGGCGACTCGGCGAGTTGGTCGAGTTTGTCGGTGATGTCCTCGATGTCGGCTTCGATTTCGGCCGCGTCGGCGAACGCGTGGTCGGGGGCGGCCTCCAGCGCGCTCTCGTACTGGTCGCGCGCCGCGAGGTAACTCTCGTAGGCTTGGTTGTACTGCTCTCGCCGCCACTGTCGCTCTGCCTTCCGTGTGAGATGCTGGCCCCGAGCGCGGTTTGCCTCCAACGAGGTGGCATCCAGCCGTTCACGCGCGGCCCGAACTCGCTCCCAGATGGCGTCGTCCCGCTCCGTCGTGAGTTGGGCAGCCACGTT